>DASUFI010000256.1:0-11615 GCA_036274635.1 Planctomycetota bacterium | reverse complement strand
CTTGCCTTGGCTGTGGGACACGACGACCGTCGTGCTCACGGACGTCGCATTGCCGGATCCGTCGGTCACGGTCGCCATGATGGTGTAGGTGCGGCCGTCGCCCTTGCCCTTGCGCTCGGCGCGCAGGCCGACGTCGCCGTCGAAGCTCATCGTGAGCGGGTTCCAGGCGAAGGCCGAGGTGATGTCCACCGGCGACTTGAAGCCGTCGGCTCCGGCGACGTCACCGGCGAAGGGGCCGTGCCCCTTCGAGCTGTCGGGCTCGCTGCTGCTGACCGTGACGGACTGCAGCACGCACGCTCCGGGCGCCGTGGAGTCGTCGCTGGCCTGGATCCTGACGCCGACGGCCTCGATGCGATGGTTCGGGGGCCACAGGTTGCCGACGCTGGTCGAGACCTTCACGGAAGGCGGGACGTCGTCGTTGACCGTGAGGGTGACCGAGACGTCGACCGTGTCGCTGGCCGTCTCGGTGCCGTCCGAGACCGTGAGCGTCACGTTCGTGACGCCGACCGGGAAGGTGGCCGTGGGTGTCGCGCTCGTGGGATCGTCGAAGACGACTCCGTCCGGCGCGCTCCAGAGGCAGGTGAGCACGTCGTCCTCGTCCGGATCCGTGCTCAGCGTGCCGTCGAGCGTCACCGCGGCGCCCGCGGACGAGGTGCAGGCCACCTGCTGGTCCAGGCCCGCGTCGGCCACCGGCGGCTCGTTGCTCTTCAGCGCCACGACGAGGTTGTCGAGGAGCACGCCGCTGTCCACGGAGTAGTCGAACGAGTCCGCCACCTCGAAGCGGAGCGTCACGGTCTGTCCCTGCCAGGCCGAGACGTCGACCGTCAGCGTGTGCAGGTTGCCCACGGTGAGAAGGCTGTCGGCCTTCATCCCGAACTCCGCGACGCAGTCGGCCTGCGCCACGCGGCTCGTGCCATCCGGCGTCTCGAGGTAGATCCGGAACGGATCGACGTAGCCGTCGTAGTCCCAGGACCAGTACGTGTAGTCGACCGAGAGCGAGGCGGCCTGCGGCGGGAGCGCGACGTCCACGGCCAGGCCGCCAAGGTCGTACAGGTCGGCGTGGTAGTAGGGATCGAAGACGCCCGGCGCGTAGTACCCGGCGAACGAATCCTCCTCGGGACCGAAGCGCGCGTCACCGGTGGAAAGGAGGACGTAGCTGTCCCCCTCGGTCGGGAAGCCCGCTTCCGCGCTCGTCTTCACCGCCACCTGGAAGTGGTCGCCGAGCTCGGCGTGGCTGACGATGAAGTCGGCGCCCGACACCGAGTCGCCGAGTGCCGCCTGCAGCGCCTCGAAGGTGTCGTCGCCGCCGCCGTCCGGCGGCGGGTCCTGGGCGCACAGCCACGTCGACATCGCGAGAGTCGCCATGGACACAGCGAACGGAGCGAGGTGAACTCTCATCGGAGGCGGCCTCCAGATACGAACTCGTGATGTCCCGCCTCGAAACGCCGTCACGAATCCGGAGAGGCGGTACGGAACCCCGGCGCCTCCTGCCCTGCCCCAGAGAGCATCGACAGATGCACCGGACCACTTGACCGGCGGACGGGTGCGCCCCCGCTAGGCTTCCGCCAGCATGCGGGGTGCCCAGCCCAGCAGCGCCACCGCGCGCGCGCTGTCGAGCGTCAGGTCCGCCGGCCGCTCGTCCGCGACACCGGCCTCCGCGCGCGTGGTCGGCTCGCACTGCTCGGGGTCGAGGCCCGCCGCCTGCGCCTCGCGCCGCCCCAGCTCGTGGCGCGACAGCCGCTCGGGTCCCCCGAGGTGCAGCAGGCGCCCGGACGCGCCCGGCAGAGGACGATCGATCCACACCGCCTCGCGCTCCAGCAGGTCGGCCAGCGCCCGCGCCACGTCGACGCAGGCCACCGGCGTGCGCAGCTCGTCGGTGAAGAGCCGCGGCCGCGCGCCGCGGGCCAGCGTCTCGAGCAGCGCGCCGGTGGCCGAGCGCCGGCCGGGCGGCGCGCGGCCCGTCATCAGGCCGGGCCGCACGATGAGCGCCCCCGAGCAGGCCTCCTGAACCGCCCGCTCGCCCGCCAGCTTGCTGCGGCCGTACTCGTGCAGCGGCGCCGGCTCGTGCTCCTCGCGCCAGCCGCCGTGCGAGCCGTCGAAGACCTGGTCGGTCGAGACGTGCAGCAGGCGCGCGACCAGCGCGGCGCAGCCTCCGGCGACCGCGCCCGCCCCCTCGGCGTTGAGGCGCTGCGCGAGCGCGGGGTCGGCCTTGCAGGGCGCGATGTCGGCCAGCGCCGCGACGTGCACCACCGCCTCGGGGGCCTCGGCCGAGAGCAGGCGCGCCGCCGCGCCCGGCTGCACGAGGTCCTCGGCCACCCAGCGCGCCGAGCGCGGGGCGGCGTCCCCGCTGCGCGGCGGCACGTGCGCCAGCGCCGTCACCGCGTGGCCGCGCGCCACCAGCTCCTCGAGCACAGCCGCGCCGAGGAAGCCGCTGGCGCCGGTGAGCAGGACGCGCATGCGGGGCCCTCCCGGGGTTCCGCGCCAGTGGACCACAGCCGCCGCGCGCGCGCGAGCGATCGGCGGTCCGCGCCCGCTACAATGCGCCGCCCATGAGCCCCGCCGCTTCGCCGCCGCCCGCCGACTGGACCGTCCGCGCCGGCCCGCTGTCCCTGCGCCGCGGCGGCCCGCTCTTCCTCATCGCCGGCCCGTGCGTGCTGGAGGACGACAAGCTGCCCTTCCTCGTCGCGCGCGAGCTGCGCGACCTGTGCCAGAGCCTGGGCGTGCCCTTCATCTTCAAGTCCAGCTTCGACAAGGCCAACCGCACGCGCGCCGGCAGCTTTCGCGGCCCGGGCGCGAAGGAGGGCCTCGCGCTGCTGGCCGAGGTGCGCAAGCAGGTCGGCGTGCCCGTCCTCACCGACATCCACGAGATCGAGCACGCCGAGCTGGCCACGGGCCAGGTGGACGTCGTGCAGATCCCCGCGCTGCTCTCGCGCCAGACCGACCTGCTCCTCGCCGCCGGCCGCTCCGGCTGCGCCGTGAACGTGAAGAAGGGGCAGTTCATGGCGCCCCGGGACATCGGCTGGTGCATCGAGAAGGTGCGCAGCACCGGCAACGAGAACGTGATGGTGACGGAGCGCGGCGTCTCCTTCGGCTACGGCGCGCTCGTCGCGGACATGCGCTCGATCCCGGAGATGCAGAAGTTCGGCAAGCCGGTCGTCTTCGACGCCACGCACTCCACGCAGCACATGTCGGGCGGGCCGGGCGGCACGTCGAGCGGCGATCGGGAGATGGCCAAGGTGCTGGCGCGCGCGGCCGTGGCGGCGGGATGCGATGGGGTGTTCGCGGAGACGCACCCGGAGCCGGAAAAGGCGCTCAGCGACGGGCCGAACATGATCCGGCTGGGGGAGATGGCAGGCGTGGTGAAGGGGCTGGTGGCGATCAGGCAGGCGATCGTGCCATGAGCTACCGTCGCGCGAGCGTCGCGCGAGCGTCGCGCGACCGAGGTGCTAGTCGCGCTGACCGACCGACGATAACCGCGCGGTGACTTCCGGCCGCGAGCGGTGTCGTACCTCAAGCAAGCCTCGGCCGATGCGATCTGCGCTGCAGGCGTTGAGCGCATTCGAGCGATCAGGACGTGAGCGGCAACACACCAAAGCGGAACAATCCCAAGGCTCTGGACGGACGGCTAGGGGCACTCAAGCGGGTCCGCCGCCCAGCATCCGCTCTCCCCGCGAACTACGCCGCCACCCTGGCCGAAATCAGGCAGCGGGTTCAGTCGAGCCGGCTGCAGGCCGTGCTCAGTGCCAATGCCGTCCTCGTGCGGGCGTATTGGGAAATCGGCCGCGTGATCCTCAGGCGGCAGCGCCGCGAAGGTTGGGGCTCCAAGGTCATCGATCGTCTCTCCATGGACCTTCGGCGCTGTCTCCCGGGCATGCGTGGCCTGTCCCCTCGAAACCTCAAATACATGCGCGCGTTCGCTGCAGCGTGGCCGCATGGGCAATTTGTGCAAGCGGTGCTTGCACAAATGATCTGGTACCACAACCTCGCACTGCTCGAAAAGATTCCCTTGCCGAAGACACGTGTCTGGTATGCCCGCCGGGCTCTCGTGCACGGCTGGTCGCGCAACATGCTGGCCCTCCAGATCTCAGCCGGCCTTCACCGTACCGGGGACAGGCGCAGACACATTTCAGCGTCACGCTCCCTGCGGCGGATTCCGACCTGGCCGCACAGGTCTTCAAGGATCCCTGCCTGTTCGACTTCCTGGGCATGGACGACCTGCGCCGCGAGCGCGAAGTGGAGCAGGGCCTGTGCTGCTCTGCCGTGAGCGCAATCGGCTCGTGGTCGCTCTGCGTGACGTACGCAAGCCGATTGGTGTGGCCCAATGGGAAACTCGGCTTGTCGGCTCGCTTCCGCCCGATCTCGGAGCCACGCTGCCGACGGTGGAACAAATCGAGAGGGGAATCGCGGCCCGTCCTTGATTGGCCGCGCGTCAGAGCGTGCGGCGCACCGCCTCGCAGACGAGCGCAAGTGCATGTCGATGCACGGCGCGTGGCTCGCCGAAGCGCGCACGGAAAGACGCGCCAAGCGACTCGCCCAGGCCCGCGTCCGCCCGCAATCCCTCCAGCAGCTCGCACGCCCCGGCCGCCGCCGCCATCGCCGCCGGGCAGCCCTGAGCCTTGAACCCCGCGGCCTCGACGACCTGCGCGCCGGCCTCGCCCGCGCCCACGCGCAGCCAGATCACGACGACGTCCCCGCACGCCTCGTTGCGCGCCTCGCCGCGGCGCTGCGCGCCGGGCGGCGCGCCGACGTGCCGCGAGGCGTCGAAGACCGCGAGCAGCGACGCCGGCAGCGGCTCGTGCATGCCGATTCCGCGCGCCGCGCGGCGGCGACTACTTGCGCGCGCTCATGGGCACGAAGTGCCGCAGCGCGTGGCCGGTGTAGATCTGCCGCGGCCGGCCGATGCGGAAGGCCGGGTCGCGCCGCATCTCCACCCACTGCGCGATCCAGCCGGGCAGGCGACCCATGGCGAACATCACCGTGAACATGTTCACCGGGATGTTGAGCGCCTTGTAGATCACGCCCGAGTAGAAGTCGACGTTCGGGTAGAGCTTGTGGCTGATGAAGTACTCGTCGCGCAGCGCGATCTCCTCGAGGCGCTGGGCGATGTCGAGCAGCTGCGCGGACTCGCCGCCGCCGCCCACCTTGCGCAGCACGTCGTTGCAGGCCTTCTTGAGGATGGCCGCGCGCGGGTCGTAGTTCTTGTAGATGCGGTGGCCGAAGCCCATGAGGCGGTCGCCGCTGGACTTGTCCTTGGCGCGGTCGACGAAGCGGGCCACGTCGCCGCCCTCGGCCGCGATGGCCTCGAGCATCTCGATGACCTTCTGGTTGGCGCCGCCGTGCAGCGGGCCCCACAGCGCCGAGATGCCGGCCGCAATGCTGGCGAACATGGGCGCCAGCGAGCTGCCCACCAGCCGCACCGTGCTCGTGGAGCAGTTCTGCTCGTGGTCCGCGTGCAGGATGAGCAGCAGGTCGAGCGCGCGCGCGACCACCGCGTCCACCTCGTACTCCTCGCACGGCGTCGCGAACATCATGCGCAGGAAGTTGCTGGCGTAGTCGAGGTCGTTGCGCGGGTAGATGAAGGGCTGGCCGATGGAGTGCTTGTAGGAGTCGGCCGCGATCGTGGGCATCTTGGCGATGAGCCGGATGATCGACTCCTGCAGCTCGAGGTCGCTCGACGGCTCGGAGTAGAAGGTGGCCAGCGTGGCGACGGCCGCCGCGCACACCGGCATCGGGTGCGCGTCCTTGGGCAGGGCGTCGAAGAAGCGGCGGAAGTCCTCGTGCAGCAGCGTGTGGCGCGTGATCTGCCCGGCGAAGCTGCGCGCCTGCTCGGCGTTGGGGAGCTCGCCGTGGATGAGCAGCCACGCCACCTCGAGGAAGTTGCTCTTCTCCGCCAGCTCCTCGATGGGGTAGCCGCGGTAGCGCAGGATGCCCTTCTCGCCATCGATGAAGGTGATGTTCGAGAGGCACGCGCCCGTGTTGCCGTAGCCGTTGTCCAGCGTGATGAGGCCGGTCGAGCTGCGCAGCTGCGCGATGTCGACGGCCACCTCGTCCTCCGTGCCGCGGATGACGGGCATGCGCACGGACTTGCCCTCGAAGCTGATCTCGAGCGACTGCTGGGCGGGATCGATGGTGCTGGTCTTGGCCATGGTCGGGAGAGTCCTTGGAGCGCGTCCGGTACCGAGGTCGGGACGGCGTAGTGTCTCAAAGCGACGGGCGGTTCGTGGAGTCCCCCAGCCGCGGATCCTGGCACCGGGAGGCCCGGCACGCCGACGCCTTGCCCTGCCCGCCGCCCAGCGAAAGCGCGCCGGTCGCCCCCCGTAACGTCGGCCCCGGCCGTCCGACTGGAGGTCATCCGACCCCATGGAGCCTTCACATGACCCCCTCCGACCCCGACCCCCTGTCCGCCCTGCTGGCCCTGTCCGTGGCCGAGCGCGAGGATGCCGTCGCCAGCCTGTGCGAGAGCCTCGGCGCCGAGGCCGACGGCCTGCACCGGCTGCGCCGACTGCGCAGCCTGGTCGACCGCAAGCTGCGGGCCCAGGCCCGGAGCGGCAGCTCCGAACGCCCGTCGCGCTGGGGACCGTCGGGCCGGAAGCCGCCGGGACCGGGCCCGCCTGCCTGACCACGCCCGCGTTGCGCCGCGGGAACCAGACCTTATGATTTCCCTGCCCGCGGCCGACACCGGCCGCCGGGCCCGGCAATCACCGGATCCGCCCGCCTCCCCCCCCGGAATCCCATGGCCTTCTTCATCCTGGAAGAGAAGTGCGTCGGCTGCACCCTCTGCGCCAAGGAATGCCCGATGGCCATCATCGAGGGCGAGACGCGCCAACCCTTCCGCATCTTCGCGCCCGACGAGTGCATCGAGTGCTCGCTGTGCGCCTGGGTCTGCCCGGCCGAGGCCATCGAGAACCAGCACGGGGAGATCGTCCCCAAGCTGAACAAGAAGGACCGCCCCATCGCCTGGGTGGACGAGACCGGCTGCACCGGCTGCGAGGTATGCCTCGAGTGCTGCCCCGTCGACGCCATCGACAAGGTCAAGGCGGTCGACGCCTCGGACAGCAGCCCCACGCAGGTCTGCCGGGTCAACGTGGATAAATGCATCTCGTGCTCGCTGTGCGCCGTGATGTGCCCGTGGGAGACCATCTCCATGGCCCTCACGCGCGGCGAGGCCGAGGAGCTGCACAAGCTGGCCGGCACACCGGCCAACGCGCCCGCCGCGGCCTGAGCCCGGGCGGCGCGAGCCGCTCAGCCCAGCGAGGTTGCCGGCAGCGGTCGCGGCTCGAGCAGGCGCCAGGCTCCTCCGCGCACCAGGACCGTGGCAGGCAGGGCGTGGGCGAGATCGGGCCGCTGCGGCGCCGCCGCGCGGGTGTCGGGCAGCACAATCCACGTGCCGCGTTGCGCCGAGCCCACCAGCAGCGCCGGGGCGACGGGCCCCGAAAGGCCGCGCACACTCGCCTCGGCGACCGTGTCGGCCGGGCCGGCCAGCGCCGCGACGGCCACGCGCCCTCGGCCGCGCGGCTCCCAGACGGCATCCACGGCCAGCGCCGGCGCGCCGGCGAGCAGCGGCGCCAGCAGCCCGCCGGCCCGTCGCAGCGCATTGGCCGGCACGTCCGGTGGCGCGCCGGTGGACGGCGGCAGCCGGTGGCCGAGCGCGCGCGCGATGCGGTCGGCATTGGGCGCGTCCTCGCCGCGCGCCTCCAGCACGGCCACGCCCGCCGCCAACGCGTCGCGCAGCAGGCCGTCCTCGAGCACGGGCGCACCCGCGACGATGTGATCCGGCGTGAAGCCGGCGGCGCGCGCCAGCAGCAGCTCGTGCGGGCTGGTCACGCGCGCCCAGCAGCCTGCCTGCACCGCCAGCGTCAGGGCCTCGCGGGCACCCAGGGAGCCGACGGGGACGGACACCGCACCGCCCGCCGCCCGCGCCGCGCGCTTGAGCGCGCCGGACAGCGCGCGATGGCCCAGCACCCACGCCGCGCGACCGTCGAGGGCGGCGGCCAGCTCGGCCAGCGCGAGGTTCTCGAGCACCAGGCGCCCGTCACGGAAGCGGAAGGGCGACAGGCTGGGCGCCCGGGTCACGTGGACTTCAGGCCTCGTCCTCGAGCCGCTCCGCCAGCCGGTCGAGCATGCGGCCATGGATCTGGCAGACGCGCGACTCGGAGATGCCCTCGCGCTTGCCGATGGCCTTGAGGGTGAGGCCCTCGAAGTAGTAGGCGCGCACGAGGCGTCGCTCCACGTCGGTCAGCTCCTTGCTGACCACCTCGAAGATCTCGCGGCGGTGCAGGATCTCGGCCGGCTCGGTGGTGGAGACCAGGAGCTCCTCGCCGGGCTCGTCGGCCAGCTCGCGGCCGTCGTCCTCGGGCGGGGTGAGCGAGACCATGCTGCCGAAGCGCAGCTCCGTGAGGGCCTCGCGCAGGGCGTCCAGGGAGAGGCGCAGCCGGCGCGCCAGCTCGAGGTCCGTGGGGTCGCGGCCCAGCTTCTCGCGCATGTCGCGGATGATCTCGTGCAGCCGGCTGCCGCGGTTGCGGGCCTCGCGCGGGATCCAGTCCTGCTGGCGCAGGAAGTCGATCATGGCGCCGCGCACACGCAGGCGGCAGTAGGTCTCGAACTTGACGTTGCGCTCGGGGTCGAAGTTCTCGATGGCCTTGAAGAGGCCGAAGACCCCGGCACCCTTGAGATCGTCCTCGTCCACCGTGGGCGGCAGCCGCACCGCGAGCTGCTCGGCCACCTGCCGCACCAGCGGCTGATAGTGCTCCACGAGCTGGTCCTTGTAGCTGCGCCGGTGCGTGCGCAGGTACCTCTCCCACAGCTCTTCCTTCGTCGAACCGGACGCCCTCAACCTCGCGCTCCAACCCGCCATCACGTCGGGGCCACCGTGCGTTGGGACCGCCCGCGCCCGCGGAGCACTCTCCGCATGCATCACGGTGCGCTCCGTGCTGACGACTTTCAAGCGCGCAGCGATCGATGGGCCGCGCGCGCGCGCGCGCGTGGCTCTCCGCGACCACGACGCGAGCGCGCGTCGCGGTGATGCGACGCCGCGAGGGTGGTCGCGCACGCGCAGCGCAACGACGCGCGCGCGGCGCGCGCCGCTGCCGTCCGGCTTGGCCGGCGAAAGTGCTGCGCGTTCGTGCGAGGATGGGCGCTCCACCGTCCCGGCTGCACGACCGTGAACGACCCCTCCGCACGCATCGGCCAGATCCTCTGGCCCGCCCTCCGCGCCAGCCGGGGCGAGGCGGGCCTCGAGGCGCTGGCCCCGCTGCTCGCGGAGTTCCCGCCCGGCGGCGTGATCGTCTTCGGCGAGGGCATGGAGCGGGTGGACCGGCTCATCGCGCGCCTGCGCCTGCGCGCGGGCAGCGACCTGCTCGTGGCGGCCGACCTGGAGCGCGGCTGCGGCCAGCAGGTGCGCGAGTTCTCGTCGCTGCCGCCCGCCATGGCCGTGGCCGCCTGCCCCGACGCGGACGCGGCGCGCCAGGCGGGCCTGCTGACCGCCCTCGAGGCGCGCCAGGCGGGCATCGACGTGGTCTTCGCCCCCGTGGCGGACGTGAACACCGTCGCCACCAACCCCATCATCGCCACGCGCAGCTTCGGGGACGATCCGCACCGCGTGGCCGCGCTGGCCTCGGCCTTCGCCGCTGGCCTGGCCGAAGGGGGCGTGCTGGCGGTGGGCAAGCACTTCCCGGGCCACGGCAGCACGGTCCAGGACAGCCACAGCGAGCTGGCGCGCATCACGCGCAGCGCCGAGGAGCTGGAAGCCATCGACCTGCTGCCCTTTCGCACGCTGGTGGCCGAGGGCGTGGGCGGGCTCATGGTGGGACATCTCGAGGTGCCGGCGCTGGACCCGGTGAAGGGGCGCCCGGCCACCCGCTCGCCGTCCGTGGTGCTGGACCTGCTGCGCCAGCGCTACGGCTTCTCCGGCCTGGTGATCACGGACGCGCTGGACATGGGCGGCTTCCCCCAAGACCCCGCCGCGATGCTGGACGTGCTGCAGGCGGGCCTGGACGTGCTGCTCATGCCGCGCGAGGCGCTGGCCGTGGCGCGCTGGCTGCGCGAGGCGCACGGGCGTCGGCACCTGCCGGACGAGGTGCTGGACGCGGCGGTCGCGCGCGTGGCCGCGGCGCGCGCGCGCGTGCGCGGCGGGCGGCCGCCCACGCGCCGTCCCGCGCCCGAGCTGCCGGCCACGCTGCTGCAGCACTCGCTCACGGCGCACGGCGGGCCGCTGCCGCGGCTGCTGCCGGGCATGCCGGTGGACATCCAGGTGTTCGGCGAGGACAGCAGCGGCATGGTGCTGCCCGCGCTGGTCGAGGCGCTCGAGGCGGCGGGCGTCGTGCGCGCGCCGGGCGGACGGCGCATCGGCCTGGTGCTCACCACCGTGCGCGCCTGGCTGGGCAGCTCGCGGCTGCCCGAGCTGGACCGCGGCCGTCTGCAGTGGGCCGTGTCACGCGGGCAGCTCGAGGTGGTCGTAGTCCTCGGCTCGCCCTACGAGATCCTCGACCTCCCCGCCCGCCAGCCGGCGCTGCTGGCCTACGAGCCCACGCCGGCGGCCGCCGCCGCGGCGGCGCGCGTGCTGCTGGGCGAGGCCCACGCGCCCGGCCGGCTGCCCGTCGGGGCCCGGCCGGCCAGCTAGCAGCGCGTCGAGGGACCTCCTTCGCCGGGCTGCCGGGGCCGACGGCTCACAGCCGGCGCAGCATCCGGCGCAGCTGCGAGCACCAGGAGAGCGGCTGGTCGACGCCGCCGGCCGGCGCGCCGGTGCGCGGCCCGAGGTAGCCCACGCCCGTGAGCTGGGCCGCCACGGCGGGGTCCAGCGTCTGGCCATCCGGGTCCGGCGCGCGCGCGGCGCGGGCCGTCTCCGCAGCGCACACGTCGGCGCACAGCTCGCGCAGCAGCAGCGCCCGCGTCGCCGGCCGCTCCTCGGACAGGTCGTGCGTCTGCCCGGCGTCCGCCTGCGTGTCGTAGAGGCGCATGCGGCGCGTGTACAGGTCCACCACCAGCCGCAGGTGCCCGTGCTGCCAGGACAGCTCGGGCAGCCACACCGAGCTGTTGGCGGCGAGCGGCCGGTCGGGGTCGAGCGCGCCAGCGAGCAGGTCCACGCCCTCCATCGCCGCCGGCGGCGCCAGGCCCGCGAGGTGCAGCAGCGTGGGCGCGACGTCCTGCACGCTGGCCGGTCCGCCGCGGAGACCCCGGCCGACGTCCGCCCCGGCCAGCACGAGCGGGATGTCGAGCTGCTCGGGCGGCACCGCGTCGCCGTGCTCGAGCAGGCCGCGCTCGCCCAGCGACTCGCCGTGGTCGCCCAGCACGACGACCACCGTGTCGGCCTGGCGCCCCGCCTTGACCAGAGCCGCGAGCAGGCGTCCGAGGATGTGGTCGGAGTAGGCCGCGCGCGCGGCGTAGAGCTGGCGCAGGTGCTCCCAGCCGGCCTCGTCGCAGCTCACCTGCCCGGCGTGGAAGGCGTTGATCCACTCGTACGAGCCGTTGACGGGACCGGCGTAGGGCTGCACGAAGCGCGCGGCGTCGTCGGGCTCGGTCTCGTAGGGCGCGTGCGGCTCGAAGACGTGCACGTAGGCGAGGAAGGGCTGGCCCTGCACGCTGGCGAGGTAGTCCGCGAGGCGCGCGGGGAGCTTGTC
>DASUFI010000255.1:0-2199 GCA_036274635.1 Planctomycetota bacterium | reverse complement strand
GGCGGCGCGAAGGTGGTGATGGTGGGCGCGGCTCGCTCGTCGGGCGCGAGCGGCGGCAGGCCCAGCGCCGTGAGCCGCGTGCGCACGGTGCGCCCGAGGTCGAGGTAGCTGGCGAAGCGCTCGCGCCGCGGCGCGCCGTCGGCGTAGCGCTCCAGCGCCGCGTGCAGCGCGAAGAGCGGCCCGCCGCCCATGGTGAAGCGCGGGCCGCGCGTGGCGAGGGCCTCGCGCAGGTCGAGGGTGCTGGGCACGTGGCCGCCGTCCACGCCGTCCAGGGCGCCGCGCGCCGCGTGCACGAAGCACAGCCCGGCCACGCCGCCCAGGGCCTTGTTGGCCACGCCGCTGGCCAGGTGCACGCCGGTGAGGTCCAGCGGCACGGCGCCCAGGCCCGAGACCGCGTCCAGCACGGCCCGGACGCGACGCGCGCGCAGCAGCTCCAGCAGCGCGCCCACGTCGTTGAGCATGCCGGTGCTGGACTCGAGGTGCACGCCCCACACCCAGTCGAGGCGCCCGTCCTGCTCCAGGGTCCGCTCCACGAGCGAGAGGTCCCACGGCCGGCACCAGTCCCAGGCGAGCACGGTGGTCTGCAGGCCGGCGCGGCGCGCCTGGGCCGCGATGCGCCGCCCGAACTCGCCGTTCACGAGCACGAGGCCGCGGCGCAGCCGGTGGTCGGAGGCCAGCGTCCATGCGACGACATCGTTGGCCAGCGTGCCGCTGCCGGTGAAGAGCGCCACGTCCGTGCCGCCCGTCAGGTCCGCGAGGCGCGCGAGCACGTCCTCGTAGGCCGAGAGGAACTCCGGCCCGCGGTGGTCCACCCAGGGCCGCGCCGCCGCCGCCAGCACGTCCGGCGCGTTGCAGGCGTGGCCGGGCGTGAAGGCCATGCGCCGCACGGGCGGCGCGAGGCGCCGCGTGAGGCGCTCGGCGTTCTCGACGATGTGCCCGGGCATGCGGTCGACGTGCGCGACCATGGGCACGAACTCCACCGCGCCGCTGCGCACCGGCGGCCCGAGCGCGGCGAAGCCCATGCGCTCGTACATGCGCAGCCGGTCCATGAAGCCCGAGATGAGCAGGTGGCTGTAGCCCTGCGCGCGCGCGTGCCGCAGCAGCGCGGCCCCGAGGCCGCCGAGCACCAGCGAGTGGCGGTACTCCGGCTCGACCGCCAGCAGCCGCACTTCCAGCGGCCGCGGTCCGAGCGAGCGCAGCACGCTCGGGTCGGCCAGCTTCTCCTCGATGGAGAAGGGTGGCTGGTCGTGCACCGCGAGCATGCCCACCACGCGCCCCTCGAAGAGCGCGATGATGTACAGGTTCTTGTCGTGGAACTTGTCCACGAGCTGGCCATCGCCCGGATCGATGTGCTGCGGCACCTCACGCACGAAGGTGCGCCAGTTGAGGCGATGGAGCTGGGCCAGCTCCTCGGGACGGTCCGCCACCTTGAACGCGAGGAGGCCCCGGCGGCCGGGCGCCGGTTCCTCCACGGGCGGCATGATGCTGCTCGTCTCGGCGGGTCCCACTATCCTCAACCCGAAACCTGTGCCCGGCCCTCTCGGGGGCCACGGGGCTCCGACTAGAATCCGGCCCGGCATGACCGAGTGCAAGGCGCCGCCGACCCTCTCGGACATGACTTCCGGCCGGAATTCAGCGCCGGGCGCGTGCCTGGTGCTGGGTCTGGCCGGCGCCTTGCTGGTTTCAGCCCTGCCGGATGCCGTGTTGTTGCCGGCGGTGGACCGTCTTCCGCCCCGCCACGTGGGGCTGCTGGTGACCGGCCTGCTGCTGGCCGCGGGCTGGTGGGCGGCCGAGCGCCACGCGGCCCGGAGGGCCCTCGGGCTGTCGCGACGCGCCCTGCTGCTGGCGGGCGCGGCGGCCGCGGTGGGGTGCTGCCTGGCGTCGGCGCTGGTGCCGCTGGTGCGCGGGGCGCTGGCCGCGGCGCTGCGGGGCGACACACATCCGCCTTACTACCTGCTGGTCGCCGGCGCGGTCGCGCTGGTCGCCGCGCCGGCGGCGCTGCCGCTGGGCGCGCTGCTGGCCCCCTGCCTGGGCGGTCCCCGACGGTTGTCCACAACCGCCCTCCTGCTCGGCGCCGCGGTGGGCCTGGGCGAGGCACCCTGGCTCGTCCAGGTGCTCCTCGGTCCGCAGGCCTGCTTGCAGGTGGCCGGCCTGCTGTGCGGCGCCAGCGCCCTGCTGCTCCGGGAGAGCGCGCCGCGA
>DASUFI010000254.1:0-5191 GCA_036274635.1 Planctomycetota bacterium | reverse complement strand
CGCGGCACGGCGCTCACGCGCGCGCTAGGAGCCCGAAACGGCGCGGGCCCGGCGACGCGTCGCGCCGCCGGGCCCGCAGCCCGCTCCCGTCGCTCAGGGCAGCTCGAGGACGCCGTTGTCCACGACGCCATTGTCGAAGTTGCCGTTCAGGGCGTTCAGGGCGTCGTTGAGGTCCGAGACCGTGACGTCGGCCTGGCCGTCGCCGTCGAGATCCACGGGCGCCGGCTCCTCGCCCGAGATGACGTCGTTGCACAGGTCGATGACCTCGGACACGGTCATGCCGATCAGGTCGCTGTCCACGCCCGAGGCGAACACGAGGTCGCCGAGGTGGACGCTGGTCTGGGCCTTGATGGCATCGAAGGCGCCGGCGGAGTCGAACTCCACGGACAGCACGGCCGAGACGAGCTGGCCGGCGAACACGCCGGCGTCCGAGTGGTCCGGGTTGGTTTCGTCCTCGTCCAGGATGCCCGGCGAGCCGCCCGCGGGCAGGAAGTCCTGGATGGCGAGCGAGTTGGTGAAGAGCAGGGCGAAGAAGGCATCGCCGTCCGGGCCATCCTCGTCACCGATCACGAGGCCGTTGGGGAACACGCTCGGGAAGAATTCGTCGCGCAGGCAGCCTGGATTGCCGCCAGCGCACTTGCTGCCCCATCCGCCCTGCGTGTAGGTGACGAAGTCACCGGGCTCGACGCAGTTGCCGTCGAGCACCGTCAGCGTGGCCGGATTGGACACGCAGAACTGCGAGGGATCCGAGGGGTCGATGTCCACGAACTGGAAGAAGCCGGTCATGCCGACGAGATCCGCCTCGCAGTGCACGAGGTGGTCGAAGCACTCCTGGCCGGTGGGGCCGACCGCGATGACATAGACCGCGAGCAGCGGCGCGCCGACCGAGAGCGGGCCGAACTTGGTGAAGGTCGGGCCGTCGTCGCCGGCGACGAGCAGGAAGGCCGCCGTGTCCGGCGGCGCGATGATGCAGGTGTTCCACGTCTCGCCGAGCTCTACGGTGCTCGGCATCAGCAGCTGACACGCCACGCCCTCTCCTGATTGTGCGACGGCGCGCGGTGCCACGAGAAGCAGGACGGCGATTCCCGCCTGCAATGCAAGGGATCGACACGACAACATGACAAGGCCCCCTGTGGATGAAATCGGCCCGACGGCCCGTGCTGAACACAGGCAATCACGTCTTGCCCGGGGGCGGATTCTAGAGGGCGAGGGCGTCGGAACGGCAGTCGGGCGCGGGGTGACGTTCGTGCGACCGTCCGCGCGCATCGCGGCCCGCCCTGCGGCTGTTGCCGCCCCCGAATGCCGCCGTCAGGATAGACTGTCGAGCCCGATACCCGCGCACCGGAGACGGCACACACCATGACTCGGCACCCCGCTGCCCAGGGCAGCCAGAGACTGTTCTGCCCCCTCTCGGGCGCGGCCGCCCTCGTCGCGGCCCTGACGCTGGTCGCCCCGGCACGCGCGGACGTGCTGCTCGTCGACCCCGCCAGCCCGATCGGCTTCCAGCAGATCCAGCCGGCCATCGATGTCGCGCTGCCCAACGACGTCATCCTCGTGCACCCGCTGGCGGACCCCGAAGCGGTCTACGATCCCTTCGTCGTCTCGGGCAAGCAGCTGGCGGTCTGCGGCACGATCGAGCAGGGCTCGGTGCGCGTCGGCGGCATCACGGTGGGCGACACGCCCGCTGGCGCCGCAGTCATGCTGTGCCAGCTCGACGTCATCGCGCCACCCGACACGCCGGGCGTCACCATCGGCGCCAACGCCGGCTGGGTGCGCCTGCAGCGGCTGAACATCTACGGCGGCGCGGGCTCGGCCACCGGCCCCGCCACGGGCATGATCGTCAACCCGACCGACTCGCTCATCGTCACCTACTGCAACATCTACGGCGGAGACGCCACGCCCGGCGCGGGCCTGCCGAATGGCGCGCGCGCCCTGCAGGTCACCGGCACCCACATCACGGTGCGCGGCGGCCAGCTGCGTGGCGGCCGGGGTGCCGACTCGCCGGTGGTCGGCCGCGGCAACGGCGGCAACGGCGGCACGGCCTGCTGGACGATGGGCGGCAACGTGTTCATCTCGCACGTCGTGGCCACCGGTGGCGACGGCGGCCTGGCCGGCTGCCCCTCGGACGGCAGCTGCCTCTGCGGCATCGCCGGCACCGGCGGCGACGCGATCGAGATGCACGGCAGCATCCTGATCCTCGAGAACAACACCCTGAATCCCGGCAACCCGACCGAGGGCCTGTGCGGCCCGTCGGGGGTGGCCGGTGTCGAGCTGGACGCTGTCAGCGGAGCGGTCCAGCAGCTCCCCTCGTACGCGCCGCACGACTACTGGATGTCGGCGCCGCTGCAGACGCCCATCTTCGCCTTCTTCCACTACCAGGGCGAGGAGGACGAGGCCATCTTCATCTCGGCGGGCACCGTGGGGTCGCACAAGTACTTCTCGAAGTACGACGGCGACGTCTACGTGGGCGTGGCCGACCTGCTCGACTTCTACTTCCTGCGCATCCTCGACTACACCGGCTTCCACGAGACGACCCATCCGGTCCCGTTCGGCGACATGCTCAGTGGCATGGCCTACACGCAGGGCTTCTTCCTCAAGGACGGCAAGCTCAAGACCGGGCCGCTGTCGTTGTTCATCTACATCGGCTATGGCCCTTGATCGCCGCGGCCTGATCGCGGCGCTGGCCGCGACCGGGGCGGACGTCGTCGCGACGGAAGACGCGCGGCTCGTCTACGAGCACGACGGCAGCACGCTGCACGGCGCGCGGCCGGCCGCGGTGGCCTTCCCCACGAGCACGGCCCAGGTGGCCGGGCTGGTGGGGGCCTGCGTCGCCGCCGGCGTGCCCTTCGTGGCGCGCGGCGCCGGCACGGGGCTCTCGGGGGGCGCGATGGCGCTCGACGGCGGCGTGGTGCTCGCCTGCAACCGCATGGACCGCATCCTCGCGCTCGACCCGCTGCGGCGCCGCGCCACGCTGCAGCCCGGCGTGGCCAACCTGGCCGTGAGCCGCGCGGCCGCGGCCTTCGGCCTGCACTATGCGCCCGATCCCTCCAGCCAGGCGGTGTGCACGGTGGGCGGCAACGTGGCCCACAACAGCGGCGGCCCGCACACCCTCAAGCACGGCGTCACGGTGAACCACGTGCTGGGCCTCGAGCTGGTGCTGCCCGACGGCGAGGTCGCGCGCGTCGGCGGCCCGGAGCGCGCCGGCTACGACCTGCTGGCGCTGCTGTGCGGCAGCGAGGGCACGCTGGGCATCGTGACCGAGATCACCGTGCGCCTGCTGCCGCGGCCGCAGGCGGCGCGCACGCTGCTGGCGGCCTTTCCCTCCCCCGCCGAGGCCGGCCAGGCCGTCACGGCCCTCATCGCGGGCGGCGCGCTGCCGTCGGCGCTCGAGATGATGGACGCGGTGGTCGTGCAGGCGCTGGAGGCGGCCTTCGCCTTCCGCTTCCCGGCGGGCGCCGGCGCGCTGCTGCTCATCGAGTGCGACGGCCCGGCTGCCGATGTCGACGAGCAGGCGGCGCTGGTGCAGGGCGCCTGCCGCGCGGCGGGCGCGCTGTCCGTGCGCGTCGCCGCCGACGAGGCCGAGCGCGCCGAGATCTGGAAGGCCCGCAAGCGCGCCTTCGGGGCGCTCGGGCGTCTCGCGCGCAACTACTGCACGCAGGACGGCGTCATCCCGCGCACGCGCCTGCCCGAGATGCTGGCGCGCGTCGCCGACGTGGCCGCGCGCCACCGGCTGCGCGTCGCGAACGTCTTCCACGCCGGCGACGGCAACCTGCACCCCTGCATCCTCTTCGACGACCGCGACGACGACGAGAGCGCGCGCGTCAGCCTGGCCGGCCGCGAGATCCTGCAGGCCTGCCTCGAGCTGGGCGGCAGCCTGTCTGGCGAGCACGGCATCGGCGTGGAGAAGCGCGAGGCCATGCGCCAGCAGTTCAGCGAGCCCAGCCTGGCGGCCATGCTGCGCCTGCGCGAGGCCTTCGACCCGCGCGGCCTGTGCAACCCGGGCAAGATCCTGCCCACGGGCGGCGCGTGCGTGGAGGTGCCGCCGCGCCATCGCCAGGCAGCGCTGTAGCACTCGTCCGCGCTACCCTGTGCCGCATGCCCGAGGCGGCTGCATCTCCGCGCCTGTCCGCGCCCGCCACGGCGCAGGCGCTGGCCGCCGAGCTGGCCGAGGCGCAGGCGGCAGGGCTCCGTGTCCTCCCCGCCGGCCTGTCTCGGCGGCGCGGACCCGGGGCCCCCCCGACGCGCGTGGATCTCGTGCTGAGCACCCACGCCCTGCGCGGCCTCGTCGCCCACGAGCCCGGCGACCTGACGGTGACCGTGCGCACCGGCACACCGCTCCTCGAGCTGCAGACCGCCCTGGCCCGCCACCGCCAGGTGCTGCCCGCCACCGACGCCGATGGCTCGCTGGGTGGCCTGCTGGCCACCGCGCAGGACGGACCGCTCGACCTGCTGTACGGCCGGCTGCGCGAGCGCCTGCTCGGCATCACGGTCGCGCTGCCGGATGGCAGCCTTGCCAGCGGCCGCGGGCGCGTGGTGAAGAACGTCGCCGGCTACGACCTGCCGCGCCTGCTGTGGGGCTCGCTCGGCACCTTGGGGGTGATCGTCGAGGCCACCCTGCGCGTGGAGCCCTGCCCCGCGGCCCGCCTGCGGCTCACGGCGCACTGGGCCGACAGCGGTCCGGCCTTCGTGGCGGCGCGGCAGGTGCTCGACGCGCCCCTGCAAGCTGCGGCCGCGGACGTGCTCGCCACGGGCGCCGGCGCCAGCCTGCAGGTGGTCCTCGATGGGCCGCCGGCAGGCGTCGCCGCGCGCGCCGCCGCGCTGCGCGACCTCCTGGCGCCCGGCGAGCCCGCGGACGTGGAGCTGGAGGAAGAGGATCCGGTCGCCATCGTGCGCGACCCTCTGCAGCCCGGCCGCCGCGGTGCGGTCGTGCGCGTGGCCTGCGAGGCCGCGGCCCAGCCGGCGCTGGCGCGGGCGCTGATCTCCGGCGACCGACCACCCGCCGTCCTCGCGCGCCCCGGTCTCGAGCTGCTCTTCGCGGCGTGGGCCGGCTCGCCGCCGCCCGAGATCCTGCAGCGCGACCTCGCGCTGGGTCGCGCCGCAGGCGCGGCCGTGCTCTGGCGCGCGCCGCGCGGGCTGTCCACCTCGGTCGAGATGGTGTGGGGCCCACCGCCCGCCGACCTGCCCCTCATGC
>DASUFI010000253.1:0-19328 GCA_036274635.1 Planctomycetota bacterium | reverse complement strand
GTGTCGCCTCCGCCGGGCGCGGGTGCACCACCGGCGCGAAGCGCGGCACGCGCTCCTGCAGCAGCGGCGCGGTGGCCTGCACGCGCGCATCCGAGTGGAAGCGCCGCACCATGGGGAAGCCGAGCACCGCGTTGTCGAGCGCCACCAGGCTCATGCCCTGGTGGTGCGTGAAGAAGGCGCGGATGGGCTGGACGCGCGCGGCATCCTGCGGCCGCGCGCCGTCCACCTCCGCCGACGGGCGCTGCGTGTAGTCCAGCGCCTCGATGAAGCCGAAGCGCCCCACGGCGCCCTCGCGGCTCAGCCGACGGAAGTTCGCCGCGGCGGCGGCGGGGTCCACCATGGCCGCGAGGGCCGTGGCATACGGTGCGACGACCAGGTCGTCCGCCAGGCCGCGCTTGAGCCCCAGCCCCGGCACGCCGAAGGCGCGGTACTGGAAGTTGCCGCGCGGATCCGTGACGCCGTAGGCGGACTCGGAGATGCCCCACGGCACGCGCTGCCGCTGGCCGTAGAGGACCTGGGCACGCACGGCCGCGCGGCTGGTGCTCTCCAGCAGCGTCTCGGGATGGCTGCGCAGGATCAGGAGCGGCATGAGGTACTCGAACATCGAGCCGCTCCAGGACACCAGCGCCGTGATGCCCTCCACGCTCACCAGCGCGCGCGACAGCCGGAACCAGTGCTGCTGCGGCACCTCGCCGCGCGCGATGGCGATGAAGCTGGCCAGCCGCGCCTCGGATGCGAGCAGGTCGTAGTAGGAGGAGTCGAGGCGCCCCGGGCCCTCGGCGTCGGCCAGCCGGTAGCCGATGGAGAAGATCCCGCGCGCCCGCTCGTAGAGGAAGGCCCAGCTCATGCCGTCGGCGAGGTCGTCGCAGCGCTGGGCGAGCTGCCGCAGGCGCTCGGCCACCGTCTCGGGCACGTCGGCCGGCTCGCCCAGCCACGCCACGAACTGCCCCAGCGACCGGCTCCAGTCCGCGACGCGCTCGGTCTCGGGCCCGGCCGGCGCGACGGCGAGCAGATCGGTGAGCAGCCTGCCCAGCTCAGCCCCCACGCGCCGGCCGGCCGCGGTGCGGGCCTCCGCCGGCTCGATCGGATCGAGCCGCTGCTGCAGCTCCGCCGCCCGGTCGCGCGCCTGGTCGAGGCGCGGCAGGAGGGGGGCCGCCGCGTGCTGCGTGCGCGCCAGCGCGGCCAGGTCCTCGGCGAGGACGCCGGCCGTGTCGCGCAGACCGGCGAGCCGTCGCTCGGCCTCGCCGCCCCCGGCCGCCGCCTCGCGCAGCCCGGCGGCCAGCGTCATGAGCGCGCCCGCCAGGTTGCCGCTGTCCACGGTCGAGACGTAGCGCGGCAGCAGCGGGGCGAGGCTCAGCGTGTCGTACCAGTTGAGCAGGTGGCCCTCGTGGCGCTCGAGCGACTCGACCGCGGTGAGCGTGGCGTCGATGCGCTCCGCGAGCGCGGAGGCGCCGACGTAGCCCAGGTCGTGCGCCGCGAGTGCGGAGAGCAGGCCCATGCCGATGTTGGTCGGTGACGTGCGGTGCGCGAGGCGCGGATCGGGCACCACCTGCAGGTTGTCCGGCGGCAGCCGGTGGTCCGGCGCCGAGGCGACCTGCTCGAACCAGCTCCACGTGCGTCGCGCGACGCGGCGCAGGCTCTCGGCGTCGGCAGGATCGAGGACCAGGCGCCGCGGCACGACCGGGCGGCTCAACCACCAGGCGATGATCGGCGAGGCACACCACGCCAGCAGGAAGGGCCCCGCGACGAGCAGCGCGCCCGGCCGCAGCGGCAGCAGGCAGCCCGCGGCGACGACCGCGGCCACCGCCGGCCCCGCCCACATCTCCGCCAGGAAGGCGCGCGGCCCCCGGTCCGCCACCAGCCCCGCCGCGCGCGCGGCCGTGGCGGCGGCCGTCTCCCATTCGAGCAGGCGTCGCTGCGTGATGACCATGCGCACGAGGGTCAGCACGATGGCGTGCACCATCTCGTAGGCGTGGTAGACCAGCAGCGTGAGCTGCAGCAGCACCTGCGCGGCGCTGGTCTTCAGCTCGGCCCACACGTCGTGGAGGAAGACGGGCAGCGGCTGCTGCGACCCGCGGCCGACGAGGAGGCGCGCCAGGGGCGGCAGGAGCGGGAAGGCGACGACGGCCAGGGCGGCCAGGGTCCAGCCCAGCGGCGGGCCGGGCATCCACCACCACGCGGACACGAGCAGCGCCAGGAGCGCCGGCGCGACGAGGCTGCGCCGCAGGTTGTCGAGGATCTTCCAGCGGCTGATGAGCGGCAGCCGGCTGCGCTTCAGCCCGTGCCGGGTGGGCACCCAGGGCAGCATGTGCAGCAGGATCTGCCAGTCACCGCGCACCCAGCGGTGCTGGCGGCGCGCGTGCGCCAGGACGCTGGCGGGGAAGTCGTCCACGACCTCCACGTCCGAGACGAGGCCGCAGCGCGCGTACAGCCCTTCGAACAGATCGTGCGAGAGCAGGGCGTTCTCGGCCACGCGCCCGTCGAGCGCGGCCTTGAAGGCATCGACGTCGTAGAGGCCCTTGCCGACGTAGCTGCCCTCGCCGAACAGGTCCTGGTAGGTGTCCGAGACGGCCGTGGTGTACGGGTCGATGCCCGTGTGGCCCGAGTAGGCGCGCGCGAACAGAGACCCCGCGGCGCTGGCCAGGGTCACGTTCACGCGCGGCTGCAGGACCCCGTAGCCCTCCGTGACGCGCCCCACCGCGGGGTCGAAGCGGGGCCGATTCAGCGGGTGCTCGGCCACGCCGATGAGCTGACGCGCGACGTCGCGCGGCAGGCGCGTATCGCTGTCCAGCGTGAGGCAGTAGCGGATCCGCGGCAGGACGGCGGGGTCGCCGATCTGCAGCACGAAGCTGGTGTCGGTGGCGCCGCGCAGCAGCCGGTTGAATTCCTCCAGCTTGCCGCGCTTGCGCTCCCAGCCCATCCACACCCCCTCGTGGGCGTTCCAGAGGCGCGCGCGGTGGAAGAGGTGGAAGCGATCCTCCGCGCCCCCGGCGTAGCGGGCGTTGAGGGCGCGGATGCCTTCGATGGCCGCGTCCAGAATCTCCTGCTCGCCGTCCAGGCGCTCGGCCTTCGCGTCCGGGAAGTCCGTGAGCAGCGCGAAGTACACGTGCTCGTCGAAGTTGCCCAGCGCGTGCACCTCCAGGTGCTCCACCAGCGTGCGGGCGCCCTCGACCGACGCGATGAGCGTGGGCACGACGACCATGGTGCTGGCCTGCGCGGGCACGCCGCCGCGCAGGTCGAGGCGCGGGAGCGGCAGGGGGCGCACCGCGTGGTGCGCGAGCCGGTTCACGATCGCCACGGCCAGCTCGCTGGCGGGGATGAGGGCCAGCAGGCCCGCCCAGATCGTCGTCCAGCCCGAGCCGCCGGCGAGACGGGCCGCCGCGATGGCGCCCGCCACGCCCAGCAGGGTGAGCACCGTCAGCGTGCCGAGATAGAGCGGAGTGGCCTCGCGCACGAGCAGCCGCTCGAAGCGCAGCCGGAAGGAGGGCGCGTGCGCGACGTCGCTCTCGAGGTCGCCGCGCCCCTTGCCGATGAGGTGGTAGCCGACGTGGGCCGCCCTGTCGGTCGTGCCCGCGTGCTCGGCCGCCTGGCGCGCGCTCTCGATCGCGCGCAGCGCCACACGCACCTGGGCCTCGCCGGTGCGGTCGGCGAGCAGCTCCACCGCGTGGCGGTAGCGGTCGCGGCTGCCGAAGGCCATGCGGCCGTAGACGGCCGCCGGGTCGCGCCGCAGCACCTGCTCCACGAGGCTCACCTCCTCGACGTAGTCGCTCCAGTCCGTCGTGGAGCAGAGGCGCAGGCTCGTGATGGAGTTGGCCATCGAGACGCGGTTCATGGCCTGACGCTGGTGCTCGGCCCGCACGGCCTCCTCCACCGTGCCGCCCTCGGTGGCCAGGCGCTCCTCCACCTGCTTGCGCAGCCCGGCGGCGCCGGCGCCGTACTCGCGCATGCGCTGCAGCAGTTGGTTCACGAAGGAGACGTCCAGGACCGCCGGCAGCTCCGGCGCGCGCGCGCCGGCCCGCGCGTTCTCGAGGCTGGCGAAGCAGCGGTCCGCATCCAAGCGCGCCTGCCGGGCGCGCAGCATCTCCTCGGACAGGCGCCGGACGTGCTCGATGAGCGCCAGCTTCAGCATGCTCGGCCAGGCCCACAGCTCGCCGATGGTGAGCGGCGCGACGGCCTGGTAGGCGTGGACGAAGCGCTTCAGCCGGCCCGGGTCGAGCCGCGCGTCGCTGGCGCGCAGCAGCTCGACGGCCATGGCGTAGATGCGCGCCGTGCCCGCCAGCTCGCGCGCCGCCAGCTTGGGCAGCTCGCGGTAGTAGCTGGGCGGCAGGTCGCGGCGGACCTGCTGGATCTCGGCCTCGAGGACGTGGAAGTTGTCCAGCAGCCACTCGGCGGCGGCGGACACCGGCTCGCCACCGCGCACGTCGCCGGCCAGCGTGCGATAGGCCTGGTGCAGAACGCGCTTGTGCTCGGAGAGCCGCCGCAGCAGCCGCAGCGAGCCCCGCCGTGGATCGCGCGACAGCGTGAACTCCGCCGCCAGCGCGCGCGCGCGCTCCTCCAGCCGCTCGGCACTGAGCAGCTCACCGTGGAGCGGGCTGGGTGCCGGACGGCGAGCCGGCCCCTCGCCGGGCGTCGCAGTCGGCGTGGTGAGAGCGATTGGCAACGACGAGCACGTCCTTCGGCAGCGGTTCGCGGCGGGCCCGCGGACGGATCACGAGCGTCGATGAGGACATAGCAACGGGCATGCCGGCCCGCCGCCGATCCCGGAGGGCACTCACCATACCGCCGACGGGGTGTCCGTCCACGAGCCGCAGCCTTGCGCGCGCGGCCGTCGTGGCACGAAGGAGCCGGCGCGCGGCCCGAGGGTCGCGCGCCGGCTCGTGGTGGGTCACTCCCCCGATTCCTCGGGAGACTCGGTCTGTTCTTCGCTGCCCCGGCTCTGGCGCTTGCGCTCTTCTTCCTTGCGCCGGCGCTCGTCATCGGCCGACGGGTTCGGACGGCGGCCGGAGGACTGCGACGACGACGCGCCCGAGGACGACTCGCGCGATCCGCCGCTGGACGCGTCGCGCGACGACTTGCCGGAGGACGATTCACGCGACGACGAGCCGCTGGACGCCTCGCGCGACGACGAGCCGCCGCTCGCCTCGCGCGACGACGAGCTTCCGGACGACGAGCCGCCGCCGAACGAGGAGCCGCTGCGTCCGGAGCCACTCGGGCCCTGGCTGCTGGAGCCGGACGAGCTGCCGCTGCGCCCCGACGAACTCTGCTCCGGTCGGGTGCCCGCGCCGGAGGGCTGGTTGCGCGAGCCACCGGAGGAGGAGGGCCTCCCGCCGCGACCACCTGAGGAGATGCCCTGCTTGTCGAGGAAGTCGCTGACCTGTCGGTCGGCGTCCTCGTGTGAGATGTGGTAGCGCTGCTCGATGACCGAGCACAACGTGTCCGAGTCACCGTTGACGCGAGCCAGGTCGGAGTCCGAAAGGTCCGACCAGCGGGTGCGAACGTCGTTCTTGATACGAGACCAATCGCTCTGGATGTTCACGGCAGTATCCTTGTCTGGGAGGCGGTCTGAAGGGGACCAGCACCTCGGAGCGCAAGTGGCATGCCGCAGCCAGCGAGGTGCGAGCGGCGTTCCCGACGCCGAAGTGGTCCCCGCGCCCGGGCGGCTTGTAGAACCGAAGTTTGCGACGCAGCGCCTGTCGGCGCGCAGGCGTCGCTCGTGGCCTTCGGGTGCAGGCGAGCACCCGGCCGGGTTCAGGAGCGGCGCGCGGCGCCGCGATCGCGAGGCGATCGGCGGCGGCGCGGCGGCGCAGCCCGTCTCGGGGCGGCACGTTCGCGCAGACGCGGCGCCGCGCGGACGGACGCATTGAGCGCCGCGGCCAGCGCCGCGTCGCCGCTGGCGAGATCCTTCCACGCCAGCTCGACGCCCTTCCGGCGGCCCTTCTCGGTGAGCTTGAGACCCGTCGGGGAGATGGTGAGCACGTGGAGCGCGCCACCGATGACGACCTGGCGTCGCAGCGAGTGGTTCAGGGTCGTGATCATGCGCCCCGGCTAGCGCGCGCGCGGGCCGCGCGCCAGCCGTGTGCGGGCGCAGCCGACGTGCGCCCCGCGACTTGTGGAGGTCGAAGCACCGGGCGAAGCTGCACTCGACCGGACGCGGTGGCCGGAAGTCCGCGAGGAGGTCCGCATGTCTTCGACGACCCTGCAGCCAGCGAGAGCCCGCCCCCGCAAGAGCTGGAAGCACGTGCAGGAGTCGCGCCTGGTGTGCCCCGGCTGCGGCTGCGTGGTGACGGTGCAGGCCGGCCATCGCAACGGCTGGCAGCTCGCACATGCCTGTCCGCCGGTCGGCGCCGTGGAGGTGCATGTCCGGCGCGTGGGCGTCGCGCCCTGGGCCTGGCGCTACAGCGGCGGCTACGGCGCCGGGTAGACGCGATGACGCGACTGCGCGTGGACGAGCAGCCTGTCCGGAGCGTGCAGCGTTACGTCCGCAAGCACGCCCGCGAGGCGCTCGAGGCCCTCGGGGAGCTCTGGCCGGTCCCGGACGAGGCCGTGCACCGCGTGCGCAAGCAGCTCAAGAAGGCGCGCGCCGGCCTGCGTCTGGTGCGGGACGCCGTCGGCGCCGGCGCCTATCGTCGCGACAACGCCGCCCTGCGCGACGCCGCGCGACCGCTGAGCGCCGTCCGCGACGCCCGGATCCTCCTCGACGTCTTCGACGATCTCGCGCAATCCGCCGGCCCCCCGGTCCGCCGCGAGTGGGAACCCCTGCGCGTGGCTCTCATCGCGGACCACCAGCGGGCGCGGGAGCGCGCGCTGCGCGACCAGGAGCACGTGCGCCCCCTCGCCGCGGCCGTGCGCACGACGCGCCGGCGCGCGAAGGACTGGGACGTCAAGGGCCTGGGCTGGGCGCCCGTGGCCGAGGGCCTGCGCCGCGTGTACAAGGCCGGTCGCGCGGCGTGGCGGCGGTCGAAGGCCCGCCCGACCACCGCCGCGCTCCACGAATGGCGCAAGCAGGCCAAGTATCTGCGCTCGCAGCTCGAGCTGCTCGAGCCGCTGTGGCCCGAGGTGCTGTCCCGGCTCGCCCGGCGCGCCAACGACCTGGCTGACACCCTGGGCGAGGACCACGATCTCTTCCTCCTCCACGGCCGGGCTTCGAGAGGCCGAATCCAGCTGGCGGCGCCCGCCCGCGCGCGGCTGCTCAAGGAGATCGAGGAACGCCGTCACGCGCTGCAGGAGCGGGCCCTGCGGGCCGGCGAGGCGCTGTACGGCGAGCGGCCGTGGCTCTTCGTCGACCGGCTCGACGCGTGCGAGCGGGTCTGGCGCAAGGCGGCCTAGGAGCCCGCCCGCCGCGCGTCAGCCCAGCTCGTCGTCCGGGCTCTGGCCCGCGAAGTGCAGCAGCTCGAGGATGCGGCCGCGCAGGTGCAGGAAGTCCTCGCTGTTGCGCTGCCGCGGGCGCTCGAGGTCGACGTCGAGGACGCGCTCGATGCGGCCCGGCCGCGGCGTCATGATCACGATGCGGTCGCTCATGTAGATGGCCTCGTCCACGTCGTGCGTCACGAGGACCATCGTGGTGCCGCGCGCCTGCCAGAGCCGCAGCACCTCGTCCTGCATGCGCATGCGGGTGAAGGCATCCAGCGCGCCCAGCGGCTCGTCGAGGCCGAGGAGCTTGGGCCGGTTGATCAGGGCGCGCGCCAGGCCCACGCGCTGGGCCATGCCGCCCGAGAGGTGGTGCGGGAAGGTGTTGGCGAAGGCCTCGAGGCCCACCAGCCGCATGAACTCCTCGACCTCCGCGCGCTCGCCGTGGTGCACGCCGCGCGCGACGAGGCCCACCTGGATGTTGCGCCGCACGGTGAGCCACGGGAACAGGTTCGGGTCCTGGAAGACGAGGCCGCGCTCGGCGCTGGGGCCGAAGAGCTTCTCCTGGCCCATCCAGAGATCGCCCGCGCTGGGCGTGTCGAGGCCGGCGACGAGCCGCAGGAGCGTGGACTTGCCGCAGCCGCTCGGCCCGATGAGCGACACGAACTCGCCGGCGGCGACCTCGAGCGAGACGCGGTCGAGGGCTGACACCCTGTCGTCCACCGTGTCCGGCTTGATGAAGACCTTGCTCACGCCGACGACGCGCAGCGCCGCGCCGCCGGCGGTGGACGCCGTCACCACCGGATCATCCCCTTCTGCCAGACCAGCACCTTGTCGCGCACCTTGAAGAGCAGCGACATGATGGTCGAGAAGAAGACCGCCATGACGATGAGCGCGGCGTAGACCTTGCCGTACTCGGCCCAGCCCTGCGCCCAGGCCACGTACCAGCCCAGGCCCGACTTGACGCCCACGGTCTCGCCCACGACCAGCGTGAGGAAGGAGGCGCCGAGGCCCATGAAGAGGCCCACGAAGATATTGGGCATCGCGGCCGGGATGGCGACGCGGAAGATGAGGAAGGCGCGGCCTGCGCCCAGCGTGCGCGCGACGTCGAGGAAGGACGCCCGCGTGTTGGCCACGCCCGAGGCCGTGAGCATCGAGACCGGGAACCAGACCGCGATCGCGATGAGGCCCACGGCCGAGTACGAGGTGTCGGGCGAGACGACCATCGCCAGCGGGATCCAGGCCGTGGCCGGGATGGGCCCGAGCACCTTGAGCACCGGCATGCCCCAGTAGCGGAAGCGCACCGACCAGCCGATGCAGATGCCCGTCACCAGGCCCACCACCACGCCGACCGCGTAGCCGGTGAGCAGCAGGATCAGCGAGTGCCAGGTGCTGTCCAGGATGACGTCGAAGTCGTCCATGAAGCTCTGCAGCACGCCCGCCGGCGGCGGGAAGTACGGCATCGGCAGCAGGCTCATCCCGGCGGTGATCACCTCCCACGCGCCCAGGAACAGCAGCGTTGCCGCGAAGATCGGCCCCATGCGCTTGAGCCACAGGCGCACCGGCAGGGCCAGGGCCGCCACCACGGCGGCGGCGACGCTGAGGGCCGCGACACCGCCGAGGAACATCGTGTAGTGGAGGGTCTGGGCCTTCGGCTGCGAGCCCGCGAGGGCCAGGTGGAGCCCGAGCATCGCGAGCGCCGCTGCCGGCAGCGTCAGGAAGACCGGGAAGGACGGCAACCACTCGGTGGGCAGCTCGCTCGCCGGCTCGGCCACGGCCGGGGCGCCGGCGACCGCCGCGCGCGGCACCACCGCGGTGCCGCCGGGCGGACTCTCGGTTTCCGCCTCCTGGGCCGGACTCACCTCGGCAGCACGATCTCGGTCGCGCCCTCGTTCGCCTGGGCGATCTTCGTCTCAGGCGGCTTCGCCTGCACGACCTTCGACGCCTTCGAGCAGCAGGTCGCCACGACCAGGTTGTCGCTCGTGACGGCGAGCTCGGCCAGAAGCCGCTGCTCCTGGTCGGGCGGGATCTGGCCCATCGCGACCTTCTCGACCTTGAGCTCACCCAACCACTGGTCGGTGATGCCCGGCATCGGCAACCAGCCCTTGCCCACGAGCTCGTCGATGTTCGTGCCCGCGTCGAGCATGCCGGCCTTCTGCATCGCCGTCGCGGCGGTCCCCATCGCCTTGTGGCACCCGTCGATGCTCGGCATGTAGTTCAGGTTCGCGATGGCGGACGTGTTCAGCTCGGGGTTCGAGCCGAGGTACTTCTTCTCCACCGCCTCGCGCGCCGCGGCCGCGGGGTTCGTCTGGACCCACTTGGCGCCCTTCAGGATGGCTCGCGTCGCCCGGGCGCAGAGGTCCGGGTTGGAGTCGGCCCACTTGCCGTTGGCGATGACGGCGCAGCAGTACTCGTCCTTGTAAGGCGCGTCCTTGGCCTGGTCGGCCAGGTTCCGCACCTTGCCGCCGGCGACGAGCATCGTGCCGATGGGCTCCGCGTCCGCGATCGCGTCGACCTCGCCCTTCTCGAGCGCGAGGCCCAGCTCGCCGGCGGGGTAGACCTTCCACTCGATGTCCTTGCCCGCGTCGACGCCGTTGTCGTTGAGCCAGCGCGTGGCAAAGATCATCGGCGGCGTCATCTGGCCCGGCACGCCGATGCGCTTGCCCTTGAGGTCCTGCGCCGTCTTGAGCGTGCTCTCGGTGCTCGTCTGCACGCGCAGGCAGCCCGTGTGCACGCCGCCGGTGAACCTGACGTTAAGCCCCTGCTCGAGGGGCTTGAGGAACATCATGATGAGGTGGTGCGTGATGTCGAAGCCGCCGAGCGCGAGCACGTCCTTGTACTTGGACCACTCGCACTTGACCATCTCGGCCTCGAGCCCCTCTTCCTTGAAGAAGCCCTTCTCCTGCGCCATGAAGAGCGGCGCCTCGCAGGTGAGGCCGATGTAGCCGACCTTGATCTTGGAGAGGCCGTTCTCCCCGACCTTCACGGCGGCGGGCTCCTTGCCGCAGCCGGAGAGCGAGAGGGCGGCGATTGGCAGGATGGCGAACAGCGCGAGAGATTGGATCTTCATGGGAGCGACGCTCCTTTCAGGGATTCCCGGCGACGGGCCTCGAAGCACGACACGCGCCGCGAGAGCACTCGACGAAGCCGGATTCTACTCCACGCATGGGTGCCGGCCCACTGCCTCTGCGCGCTCGCACATGACGCGCGCGAGTGGTCAGGAACGCGCGATCGCAGGCCCGCGCGGCTTGGATGAATCGTTCCGGAACTCCGCGCGCAGGCGGGCATCCGGCGGGCGAGCGCCCCGTGGCGGTCAGCGCCCGCCTCAGGCCTTGCAGATGGCCTTCCAGTGCTCGAGCCGCTCGGCGATCAGCGCCACGCGGCGCGCGGCGTCATCGCCGTCGAGGATGGCCAGGTCCTCGGGATCGGCGCGCACGTAGACGCCGGACGTGCGCGCGTTCAGCTCCGGCTGGCGGTCCGCGCGCGTGGTCCACCAGCCGCTGCCCCGCTCGGCGGACTCGAGCCGGATCTCGCCTGTCCCGTCCAGCTGCGGGGCGTTCGGGTCGAGGGGCCGCTCGCCCTTCCAGTAGTAGAAGACGCCCGACGCCTCCGGCCTTTCCTTGACGGCTTCGCTCCAGTAGCGCGAGGACAGCGCGCCGCTCTCCTGCCAGCCGCGGCCGCTCACCTCCAGCGCGCCATCGCGGCCGCGCGCGACCTTCAGCAGGCTCACGGCCGAGGGCTCCTGCTGCGTGCGCTCGGTCAGCGAGTACTGCCACCACAGACCCTCGATGCGCGCTCGCCGGCCTTCGGCCTCGATGGCCTTGCGCAGCTTCTGGTTGACCACGCGCACCTCCGCCGCCGTCGCCGCTCCGCCGTAGCGGATGCACGTGAGGCCCAGCAGGTCGGTGGGCAGCTTGGCGCCTTCGGCGTGCAGGATGAAGGTGCGGCGCATGCCAAGCACGCCCCCGAACAGGCCGGCCTCGAACACCACGTTGTCGCGCGGAGACGCCTGGCCGGCCTCGGGCGGCGGCGCGGCGGACACGTTCGCGGCCGTCCAGTCGTCGCGCGCGAAGACGAAGGCGGCGAAGTCCACCTCGCGGCACAGCTCGAGCAGGCGCTCCAGGGTCGTGGTGCCGGGGTTGAAGGAGCTCATCCAGGCATCGACCTGCGCCACGTCCTCGACACCGCGCTTGAGCGCCGCCAGCAGCTTCTCCTGCTTGCCGGAAGAGCCGAGGAAGATGCGTGGCTTGGGCATTGGTGCTCGCGGGACGTCGGGCGCGCCCTACTCGCAGGGCATCCAGGGCTCGTCGGGATCGTAGGCGGTCATCTCTGCCGCGAGCTTCTCGGTCTCGTCGCCGAGGTCCGCCTCGTACACGATGCCGTTCTCGCTGACGAGGAAGCTCATCACGCCCGAGCGCCCGTACTCCGCCGGGTACGCGATGAGCGCGAAGCCCTGCGTCATGTGCCCGTCCAGCACGTAGGACCTGGCGCCGCCGCTCGCGTTCGGACCCTGGGAGGTGAGCATGCGGTAGAAGTAGCCGTGGAAGGGCTGGGCCGCGGGACCCTTCGACTTCGAGTAGCCCTCCTTCTGGGCGTCGGCGACCAGCGGGCCGAGCGGGCTGTCCGGCTCACCCGACTGCGCGGGCCAATACAGCCCGTCGTGCCGGCCGGGCGCGCTGCAGAGGAAGCGCTGCGCGTAGTCGCCCGCGGGCTTGTCCGGGAGCGCCATCTGCACGTAGTCGTGCTGCGCATCGCACACCGCGCGGCAGGTCTCGATCGTGGACAGCTCGTTGCGCCCGACGCGGCGATCGACGATCTCCTCGGCGCCCACGGCGATGTCGAAGGCCCACTGCCCGCTGGCGTCCCTCGCCAGCGGCACGGGGAAGGGCCAGTTCTCCGGCCCGACCTCGATGGTGGCGCGGCCTGTCGAGGGGTCCACCACGATCTCGTGCTTCTGGTCGTAGAGCTCGGCGAAGCGGGCCCGCACGTTGGCGTCCGCGACTGGATCGCCCGAGCCCACGAGGTCCTCGGCCTGCCGCCCGAACAGCTCGATGAGCTGGCGCTCGGAATTGGCGCGCGCGGCGTCGGCCAGCGCCATCGCGGCGGCGTCGGGCGTCGGAAAGCCCTGCGGGCCCGGCGACGCGCAGGCCGCCAGCCACGGCGCGAGCGCGAGGGCCAGGGTGGGCAGCCGACACCCCGTGATGCTGTGCATGTCCGGACTCAGCGCCCGCGACCGCCGCCGCGGCCCCCGACGCGCCCGCCGCCGCCGCGCGAAACGCGTCCCCGCGCGCTGTCGCGCTGCACCTGGGACCGGGACCGGTTGCTGCCGTCGAAGGCGTCGCTCTTCGTGCCGCGCACGTCGCGCGTCGAGGCGGAGCCGCGGCTGCTCTCACCGACCCGGTCTCGGGCTCCGGCCGAGGTGCCCGCGCGGTCCGCGACCCCGCCGGTCCTGTCGCCCAGCGCCTCCGTCTTGCCGCGGAAGGCGTCGCGCGCCTGCACGGCCTGCTTGTCGGTGACGCCGCCGAAGCGCTTGGCCGTCGCGTCGTCCCTGTAGGGCAGGTTGCCGCGGTGCGCGGGATCGTGCTTCCAGGTCATCTTGCTGCCGCGATTGCCGGCCTTCATGCGCGCCTTGTTGCGGTCGATGGCCTTGTTGCGGTTCACGTTCCGATCGATGTCGATGTCCACGTCGCCGCCGTGCCAGTCGCAGTGGCCCCAGGCGTAGCCCCACGCGAAGCCGATCGCGATGCCGACCGCGACGCCATGGCGGTAGCCGGGCGGGTGGTACGGATACGGTGGATAGTACGGCCACAGCCACGGGCCGTAGACGATCGTCGTGTCGTAGCAGGGCACGTCGATCACGTCGGGGTCCGAGGACTCGATCGCGAAGGTGTCGCCGCTGGTCTCCACCTTCAGCTCGTCGCTCGGCGGCAGGTGGCCAGCCTCCTGCGCCTTCTTGCGCAAGGACTGGATCGCCTCCATCACCGCCTCCTGCTGACCGAGGAAGGCGTCGCCGAGCTGCTGGGTCCAGTCGAGCTCGTCGCTCAGCATCGCGAGCACGTCGGGCGTGGCGACCAGGGACTTCACGCTCGGGTCCCACGTCTGCTCCTCGAGCAGCCTGGCGGCCTCGTCGCCCGTCGGGGTCTTGTGCTCCTTGGCCCAGCGGTCGGCCTGCACGATCTCGAGCGGGTAGGTGCAGGCCATCAGGATCTGCGCGAGCAGGTCGTCGGGGTACAGGGCGATGGGCGCGAGCATCTGCTCGAGCTGCTCGGGGCTGAGCTGGCCCGAGTCGCCGGCGGGAGGCGCAGCCGGCGCTGCGGGAGCGGTCGGCTCCTGCACCTGCGCGACGGCGAGAACGGCCAGCGTCAGCAGCGCGCCGGCGCGGAGGAGCGGCGAAGGCCCAGGCGATGCACCGTTCATCACGGCCCTCCTGCGGGATGTCCGCGGTCGTCCGCGAGCGTACTGCGACGGCCGCCGGCGCGATAGCTTCGAGGACGGCCGTGCGCCTTCGCCATGGCGGCACGACGATTGCGGGTGCCCCGGCGACCGAGGCGGGTGCTGACGGCTGGAGCGAGCGCCCCGCAACTGCGAACTCGCGGCTTCGACCCCAGCCAGCTGGAACGTCGCGACTGGGCTGCGTCGGCACACAGCGCCGGGAATCGTCCCGGCGGACGTGCGCAGGGGTCGGGGATGCGGCGCCGAAGGCGCCCCATCCCCCGATCCCCGAGGAACAGGGAGCCGGGACGATTCCCGGCGCTGTGTGCCGGAGCCGCGCTACCTCGCTCGGGAGCGGTGGCGCACGTGGTTCACGACCAGGCGAGCGAACTTGACCTGATCGCGCACACGACTCCTCTTCGGCGTCTCGAGATACGGCGCGTGCAGGCAACCGGAACAGAACAGCGTGCCGCGACGCGTGAAGTGCGCGCGGCGCAGGCGCTGCATGGCGGGTCCGTTCCAGATGCGCTGGAAGTCGTGCTTGCGCACGTTGCCGAGGGAATAGTCGGTCGGATGGCAGCAGGGATAGACCATGCCCGTGTCGTAGATCGACACGTTGCGCATGAGATACCAGCACATCCTGCCGCTGTCGGCGAGGTAGTCGATCTGCTGGCGCAGTGGCTCGACCTCGACGGCGGGCAGCTGGAAGTCCGAGAAGTACAGGTTGATGTGCCGGGCGCGGGCCACGGCACGCAGCTCGTCGAAGCGAGCATCGAGGCGCGCGCGCGCGTCGGCGCGGCCATGGAAGGGATCGGGGCAGCCGGCGCCCTGGCCGGAATGGACGTCGGCGGCGCCGTCCCCGATCACGTCCTCGTCCGCGAGCCGGCGCACGTACTGCCGCAAGGGCTGAAGGATCACCGCATCGGCGCCCAGGTCGGCGGCGAACCCGATCAAACCCCCGAGGTGCTCGAGATTGCAGCGCATGACCACGGCGCTGATCGTCCACAGCGGCGGCGTCGCCGCGCTCCGGCGCAGCGCGGCGATTTCGCGCAGGTTGCGCTGCAGCTGCTCGAAGCGCCCGCCGGCACGGATGCGCTCGTAGACCTCCGGCTGGTGCGAGTCGACCGAGACGTTCAGGTGCCCGAGCGCGGGCGCGAGTTGCGCGTAACGCTCCCCCGTCAGGAGCGTGCCGTTGGTCACGAGATCGAGGCGCACATCGTGTCGCAGCGCCGCATCGACCACGACGTCGAAGTCGGTCAGCATCGGTTCGCCCTGGTGGCCCGTCACGATCGCCTTGCGCGCGGTGGGAAACAGCGCTTCACACACCGTGCTCAGGACGTCGCGCGCCAGGGCGCTGCGGCCGATCCGCTCGCTGCGCGGGCACATGATGCAGCGCAGGTTGCAGCGCTCCGTCGTGTGCAGGCTCACGGTCTCGGGCCACGCGCGGAACGTCTCTCGCCCCTGCGCGAAATCCTCGCGCAGCAGGCGCGAGTTCTCCTCCTTGCGCTCGGCGATGGGTCTCATTTCGGGACCTGGACCCCGACGCGAGCATAACCCGCTGGAGGGAATGGGCCAGACAAGGCCCCCATCGTACGGTGACTCGCCACGTCTGCCCCGGCCCGCGCGGCTGCTGCACAGTGCCCTGCAGCCCGCGCCGGCAGGCGAGGTGCTAGAGTCCGCGCCGCATGGAAGCGCGGCGCCGGATGCACGTCGACCGCGGTCAGCCGCTGCAGCCCGGCCGCCCGGCGCCCCCGCCGGCGCACGGCCGGCCGCGAACCCCTGGACATCCCGCCGACGGTTGGGTGCGCGTCTCGCGCGAGACCAAGGGCCGGGGAGGCAAGGGCGTCACGCTGATCAGCGGCCTGCGGCTCGCCCCCGCGCAGCTCGAGGAGCTGTGCAGCGAGCTCAAGCGGCGCTGCGGCGCGGGCGGCTCCGTGAAGACGGGCGTCATCGAGCTGCAGGGCGATCAGCGCGAGGTCGCGCTGGCGGAGCTGCTGGCGCGGGGGTTCAAGGCCAAGCTCGCGGGAGGTTGAGGCACGCCCGGCCGCCTGCCGAGCCAGATCGAGGAGCAGGCCTCCTTGCGCGTGGCCTTCACGGCGCGAGCTGCTCCGCGAGACGCTTCCAGTCGACGGCCTCGCCGGGGCGAAGCACGATCCTCTCCGCGGGCTCGCTTGCGCCGAGCACCTCGACGTACTTCTGCGCGGCGCCGGTGTTGAAGATCACGGTGCGCTCGTGGCGGCGGACCTCGCGGCGCTCGACCAGCCTGGCGAGCACGTCGACGCACGCGGCGGACTCGGGGCACAACGCGATGCCCTCGAGCGCCGCGACGGTGCGCATCCAGCGCGCGAGCGACGCCTCGCTCGCCGCGCAGGCCGCCCCGTGGGACGCGCGCACGGCGTCGAGGATCAGGAAATCACCGAGCGCCGACGGCACGCGCAGCCCGCTCGCGCTCGTGTGCGGGTTGGCGACCGGCTCGGCGAAGCGCTCGCCGCGCTCGAAGGCACGCACGATCGGCGCGCAGCCCTCCGCCTGGCACGCGAACAGGCGCGGCCGGCGCTCGGCCTCTATCCAGCCGAGCTGGGCGAGCTCGTCGAAGGCCTTCCACATCCCGATCAGGCCCGTGCCGCCGCCGGTGGGATAGAAGATGGTGTCGGGCAGGCGCCAGCCGAGCTGCTCGGCGAGCTCGAGGCCCATGGTCTTCTTGCCCTCGATGCGGTAGGGCTCGCGCAGGGTCGAGCAGTCGAACCACTGCATCACTTCGGTGCCCGAGCGCAGCAGCGCGCCGCAGTCGCCGATCAGGCCGTCCACCAGCACGACGCGCGCGCCGACCAGCTCGCACTCCAGACGATTGACCAGCGGCGTGTCGACCGGCATGAACACCCAGGCCTGCAGGCCGGCGCGCGCCGCGTACGCCGCCATCGCGCCGCCCGCGTTGCCCGCGGTCGGGATCGCGACGCGCGCGACGCCCAGCTCCCTGGCACGGCTGATCGCCATGCACAGACCGCGCGCCTTGAACGAGCCCGTCGGCAGCTGCGACTCGTCCTTGATCCACAGGTCGTCGAGCCCGAGGCGCCCGCCCAGGCGCTCGCAGCGCACGAGCGGGCTGCAGCCCTCGCCGAGCGACACGATGTGGCGCTCGTCCTCGACCGGCAGCAGCTCGCGGTAGCGCCACAGGGTCGGCGCGCGCCGCGCGATCTGCTCGCGCGACACCGCACGCTGCACGGCCTGCATGTCGTAGCGCACGAGCAGCGGCCGGCCGGCGTGCACCGTCTGGAGCACGCGGTGGTCGAGCCGCGTCCCGTCGAGCGGCGCTTCGAGGTGGGTCGCGAAGGAGCTCATGCCCGGCGTCCATCGCAGCGCAGGAAAGCTTCGCGCGCGCGCACGAGCGCGAGGCGCCAGGGCCATCGGGAGCCGCGAGCGGGTTCGTCCCCGGCAGGCGCGTCGGTCGGGGCCGCCGGCTCCATCGAGTTCGATCGGCTGCCCACGCGGCGCCAGACTACAGCGCTCCCTGAGGCGGCGCCAGTCGGCGGCGCGGAGCGCGCACCGTCGTCCGGTCGGCGGCGTGCCGCGCGGTATGCTCGCGGCGTGCCCGTGCCCGCGCTCCCCGTCGTCTACGCCGGCTCGCTCCGCGAGGGCGTCCGTTGAGCGACGCGCCTCCGGCCGGGCGACGCTGGCCGCGGCGCGTCACCCTCGGCCTCGCGCTGCTGCTCGCGGCGGCGCTGGCGGGCGAGATCGTCTGCCGCGTGCTCGTGGCCCTCGACCCTCCCGACGACGCCGACGCGCCGCTGGACGGCCCGCGCGTGAGCGATCCGGGGCGCCGCGTCGGGATCCTCGACATGCTGCGCGCCTCGGCCGACGACCGCATCGTCTTCGCGCTCAAGCCGCATCTCGACCAGGTGCCCTTCAAGGAGGCCCCGGTCTCCACCAACCGCTTCGGCTTCCGCGGACCCGAGATCGACGTCGGGGAAGGCCCCGACACCGTCACCATCGTGGGCCTCGGCGACTCGATCCTGTTCGGCTACGGCGTGCCGGACGGGGCCGACTGCCTCTCCGTGCTCGAGCGCCGGCTGCGGCAGCGCTACCCGCAGAAGGACTGGCGCTGCATCAACACCGGCGTGCCCGACTACAACACGGTGATGGAGGTCGCGACGCTGCGGGCCAAGGGCCTGCGCTTCGGGCCGGACCTGGTCGTCCTCTTCCTCGCGCCCAACGACCTCGGGCTGCCCCCCTATGTCCGCGTGGACGACGATGTGCTGGACCTGCGGCGCTGCTTCCTCTTCGAGCGCCTCGCGCGCGGCACGAGCTGGGTGCCGGACCACAATGGCTTCCCGATGCTCAGCGGCCGCGACCCGCACCTGCTGGCCCGCAAGAGCGACGTGGGCCGCGCCACCACGCTGCCCGCACTCTACGACGCGCTGCAGGGCTGGGACGCGGCCGCCGCGGCGCTGCACGAGCTGGACGGCCTGTCGCACGAGCACGGCTTCCAGGTCGCCACGCTGTCCCTGATCGAGGACGCGGTGTCGCGGCGCCTGGCGAACACCGGCCAGGCGCTGGGCTGGACCAACGTGCGGGTGCTGCCGGACATCCAGCGCTACCTGCGCGAGCATGGCGGCGGGAGCTGGGATCCCGATCACCCCGAGGCCTACCTCGCGTCGGCGCTGGCCGTGTCGCCGGGTGACGGCCACCCGTCGGCGCTGCTCGACAGCATGGCGGCCGACCGCCTGCTGGCCGAGCTCGAGGAATCCGGCGTCCTGCAGCGCCTCATGGAGTGAGCGCGCCGCAGCAGGGTCGGGTGGCAGGATCGCCCGTTGCTGCTACACTCCTCGTTGCAGCCCGCGCCGGCAGGCGACCGGAAGTCCCGGTCCCCTCCCGTTGCGGGCAGCCTCACGAGGCTGCCCATGCCGACCTCCCGTGCCGCGCTTCCCCTCGCCCTGCGCGAGGACGCCGAGCGCCGCGAGCGCGCGAACCTCTCGCCGCTGGCCTGCTTCGCGGACGTCTCGGCCGCGCGCGCCTTCCCCGAGGCGCCCGACCCCTTCCGCACCTGCTTCACGCGTGACCGCGACCGCGTGGTGCACGCCGGCGCCTTCCGGCGGCTCAAGGACAAGACGCAGGTCTTCGTCATCGACGAAGGCGACTTCTACCGCACGCGCCTGACGCACACGCTGGAGGTCGCGCAGCTCGCGCGCTTCCTGTGCCTCGCGCTGCGCCTGCACGAGACGCTGGGCGAGGCCTTGGCGCTGGTGCACGACATCGGCCATCCGCCCTTCGGCCACGAGGGCGAGCGCATCCTGGACGAGCGCGCCGGCGTGCCCTTCGACCACAACCGCCAGGCGCTGCGCATCGTGGACGTGCTGGAGTCGCCCTACGAGGACTTCGAGGGCCTGAACCTCACGCACGTGCTGCGCCGCTCGATCCTCAAGCACGGCGGCGAGGTCGGGCGCGGCGCTCCGCCGCTTCCGGGCCTGGTGCTCGAGGCGCAGGCGGTGGACCTGGCCGACAGCATCGCCTACCAGCACCACGACCTCGAGGACGCGCTGCGCGCCGGCATC
>DASUFI010000252.1:0-3360 GCA_036274635.1 Planctomycetota bacterium | reverse complement strand
TCGACATGGCCTGCGGCGGCTCGGTGAAGTGGCTGTGCGGCGGGCCCGGCGCGGGGTACCTCTACTGCAAGCCGACGCTGCGCGAGCGCCTCGAGCCCGCGCTCACCGGCTGGATGGCGCACGAGCACCCCTTCGCCTTCGAGAAGGGCGCGCAGAAGTACGCGCACGACGCCACGCGTCTGCTGCACGGCTCGCCCGCGGTGCCGGCGCTGTACGCGGCGCGCAGCGGCTATGAGCTCATCCTGCAGGCGGGCGTGGAGAACATCCGGCGGAAGTCCGTCGCGCAGACCCAGCGCTTCCTGCAGCGCGCGGCGGCGGCGGGGCTCAGCAGCAAGTCGCCGCCGGACCCGGCGCGGCGCGGCGGCAGCGTGACCGTGCAGGTGCCCCAGCCCGCCGCGGTCGTGGCGGCCCTGGCCGAGCGCGACATCCTGCTGGATTGCCGTCCCGACGTTGGCCTGCGGCTCTCGCCGCACTTCTACAACACCGACGAGGAGCTGGACGCCTGCCTCGACGCCGTGCTGGAGATCCTGCGCACGAAGTCGTGGGAGAAGCACGCGCAGAAGGGCACGGCGTACTGACGTGCGCGCCGCGCTCGCAGCGGGCCTCGTCGCGGCGCTGCTGAGCGGACGCGTCGCGGCGCAGGTGCCACCCGGCACCTCGTGGATCTGGACCAGCGGCCGGCCCGCGAAGCCCGACGAGCGCGCGTGGTTCGCGGCGGAATTCAGGCTCGAGCACGCGCCCAGGGCCGCGCAGCTGAGCGTCGCAGCCGACAATCACGCGCAGATCTGGTTGGACGGCGAGCTGCTCGGCGTCGCCGAGGACTGGCACGAGCCGCTCGTGCTCGACGTCGCCGGGCGCCTCGCGGCCGGCCGCCACGTGCTGGCCATCGCCGCGAGCAACGAGGGCGGGCGCGCCGCGCTGCTGGCCTTCCTCGTCGCCGACGGCGAGCCCGTGCTGCGCGCCGACGCGCACATGCACGCCTTCAGCGGCGAGCCGACGGACTGGCCGCGGCCCGCCGGCGGCGCGACCGCCACCGTCATCGCGCCCTACGGCGCCCAGCCCTGGGGCCTGCTCGCGTGGAGCACCGGCCGCACGCTCTTGCCCGCCGAGGGCTTCACCTGCGAGGAGGTCGCCAGCGGCTTCGGCTCGCTCATCGCGCTGGAGCTCTCGCCCGACGGCGAGCCGGTCGTCTCCGTCGAGAACGGCAGCCTGCTCACGCTGCACGACGCGGACGGCGACGGCCGCTTCGAGGGTGCGACGCCCTTCTGTACCGAGCTGCGCGTGTGCCAGGGCCTGTGCTTCGACGGCGCGGACGCGTGGGCGACGGGCGTCGGCCCCAACGGCCCGGGCTTCTACCACCTGCCCGCAGGCGACACGCCGCGCCACGCCGAGCTCGTCGCGGCCGTCACCGGGTCCATCGGCGAGCACGGGCCGCACGCCGTGGTGCCCGGGCCCGACGGCCGGCTGTGGATCATGCTCGGCAACCATGTGCAGCTCGGCGCGCCCTTCGCGAAGGACTCGCCGGTGCAGCTCATCTACGAGGGCCACGTGCTGCCGCGCATCGTGGACCCCAACGGCCACGCGACGGAAATCGCGGCGCCAGGCGGCACGATCGTGGCCTACGACAGGGCGACCGGCGCCTTCACGCTGCAGGCCGACGGCTTCCGCAACTGCTACGACATGGCCTTCGCGCCCAGCGGCGACCTGTTCACCTTCGACTCGGACATGGAGTGGGACATCGGCCTGCCGTGGTACCGACCGACGCGCGTGGTGCACGTGCTGCCCGGCGGTGACTACGGCTGGCGCACGGGCTCGGCGGACTGGCCCGCGTGGTACCCGGACTCGCTGCCGCCGGTGATGGACCTCGGGCGCGGCTCGCCGACGGGCGTGGCGTGGTGCGACTCCCCCGCCTTCCCCGCCGCGTGGCGCGGCACGCTGCTGCTGGGCGACTGGTCGCAGGGGCGCATCCTGGCGGTGCACCTGACGCCGGACGGCATCACGTATCGCGGACGATCGGACGTGCTGCTCGCCGGCCGGCCGCTGCCGGTGACGGACTTGGTCTTCGACCGCGACGGCGCGCTGCTCGTCAGCGTCGGCGGGCGCGGCGCGCGCGGCGCGCTGCTGAGGCTGCGCGGAACGGCGGAGGCGATTGCGCAGCCGGCGCCGGCGGACAGCGGGTTCCGGGCGTCCGCCCGGCCGCCCGTCATGGATGCGAGCACGCCGCTCGACGAGCTGGTGGAGTTGCTCGGCTGCCCCGACCGCTGGGTGCGCTGGATCGCCGCGCGCGAGATCGAGCGGCGATCGCAGGCCGCGGACTACCCGCTGCAAGGCCTGTTCGGCGCTTCGGCATCAGGGTCGCGGGAGACGGGTGGCGAGCTGATGCTGGTCGCCGCAAGGATCTGCGTGGCGCGGCACGACGTCGAGACGGGCAGGTTCCTCGCCAGCCTCATGGCTCCCGAAGGCCTCTCGGCAGGACAACCGCTTCAGGCACGGCTCTGCAGGGCGCGGGCGATCGAAGTGGCGTTGCTCGCGGGCGGATCCGACACGATCGCCGGCACCGACCAGCCGCCCGATCCCGAGATCGGCGCCTCCCTCCTCCGGCACTTCCCCTCCGGCTCGCCGCCGCTCGATCGCGAGCTGGCCGCGCTGCTCGCCCGCACCGAGCCCGAGGGAGCCCGCGCCGTGCTGCTCGCCGCACTCGAGGACGAGCCCTCCGCCGACGGTGCGATCTCGCTGCTCTACGCCCTCTCCGCACTGCGCGGCGCGGCGACCGTCGACGAGACGCGCCCGGCCCTCGAGCGGATCAGCGCCCTGCGCGGCCGCCCCGGCGGCAACAGCTACCAGGGCTATCTCGACGCCATCGAGCGCCGGCTCATCGCGCAGGCGCCGGCGGCGGAGCGCGCCGCGCTCCGCGACGTGTCGCGGCCCGCGCCCATCGCGCCCATGACGCTGGCGAGCGGCGCGCCGCCGCGCGACGTGGATCGCGTGCGGGCCTACGTGGCGGAAACGCTCGATGCGCCCGAGCGCTCGGCTTCCGAGGGCGCGCTCGTCTTCGCGCACGCCTGCGCCGCCTGCCACACGCGCGGCGAGTTCGCGGGGCGCGGCGGCCCCGATCTCGCGGCGGTCGGCGCGCGCCTCTCCCTCGACGACCTCCTGACCGCCATGCTGCAGCCCTCGCGCGATGTCTCCGACCAGTACCGCTCCACGCGCCTCACGCTGCGCGACGGCCGTGACCTCACCGGCCTCGTGCTGCGCGATGACGGCGCGGACATCGAGCTGCTCGCGGGCGTCGCCGGCACGCAGACGGTGCACGCGGCCGACGTGGCCGAGCGCAGCTTCTGCAAGCTGTCCGCCATGCCC
>DASUFI010000251.1:0-4919 GCA_036274635.1 Planctomycetota bacterium | reverse complement strand
CCTCCTTGTGCTCGAGGCCCGGCTCGCGCAGGTGCACGTGGTCGTCGATGAAGCCGGGCAGCAGCCACAGGCCGCGGCCCTCGACCACCTCCGCTCCGGCCGCGCCCAGGCTGCCCGCCGGCGCCACCTCCACGATCTCGTGCCCTTCCACGAGCACGTCGCGGCGCTCGCCGGGCGACACGCCCGCCGTGGGCTCCCCGGCCGGCAGCTCGACGTCCCGCAGGAGCGTCGCGCTCAGGCGTCGGCCCTCAGCACGGCCACGGTGACGTCGTCCTTGTGCTCCTGCGGGTTCCCCGCCCAGGCCAGCGCGTCCCGCACGAGGGCATCCAGCAGGTCCTCGGCCGACGCGCTCGCGTGCATGAGGATGGACTGGATGACGCGGGTGCGGCCGTACTGCTCGTCCTGGCCCTCGCGACGCAGCTCGGTGAGGCCGTCGCTGAACATGACCACCGTGTCGCCCGGCTCGAGGCGGAAGGGGCCGCGCTCCTCGTAATCGGTCTCGGACTCCACGCCCAGCGCGGTGCCGGTGACGCGGTAGTCCTCGGTCTCCAGCGTCTGGGCGTGCAGCAGCACCGGCTTGGTCTGGCCGGCGTTGGCGTAGGAGAAGTCGCGCGTGTTCGGGTCGAGCACGCACAGGAACATGGACATGAACATGTCGGCGGAGATGTCGCCGCCCAGCGAGCGGTTCATGCGGCGCAGGATGTCGCGCGGGCTGCTGCTGCTCTGGCAGTAGGCGCGCAGGTAGGCGCGCGCCGCGGCCATGATGAGCGCCGAGCCGATGCCGTGGCCCGACACGTCGCCCACGGCCATGGCCAGCTTGTTGTCGCGCGTGCGGAAGAAGTCGAAGTAGTCGCCGCCCGTCTCGGCGGCGGGCAGCACGCGGCCGCACATGCTGTAGCCGGCCGCCACCAGCGGGCGCTCGGGCACCAGGTTGCTCTGGATGTTGCGCGCCACGAGCAGGTCGCGCTTCATCTGCAGGCCGCGCAGGCGGTCGTCCTCGGCCTCGCGGTTGGTCCACACGATGGCCAGCATGTCGGCGATGGCCTCGAAGTAGCGCAGGTCGCCGCGCGAGAAGGTGCGCTCGCTGGCGCGCGTGTCCACCATGAGCACGCCCAGGCGCTTCTCGCGCGCCACGAGCGGCACGCACATGACGGCGCGGATGTTGAGGTCGATCATCGACCGGCTGGGGTCGAAGTCCGTGTCCTCGCCCACCTTCTGGCACACGGACTTGCCGCCGCCCAGCACCGAGTCCACGACCTTGCTGGAGAAGGCCGCCGCGCGCGGCAGGTCGGTGCCGTTGGCGGCGCGCGACACGCGCAAGGTGGCGGCGCCGTCCGGGCCGATGGTGAAGAGCATGCCGCGCTCGGCGCGCACCAGGGCCACGGCGCGGTCCACCATCGTGACCAGCAGCGCGTCGTGATCGGCGGCCGACGAGACCTCGCGCAGGCTGTCCACCAGCAGGCGGATGCGGTCGGTGTCCCGCTGCCGGTCGCCGCTCACGTACAGCGTCTGGCTGCCGTCCGCTGCGTTGGGCTCGGGGCGCGCCGCGGGCGGCGCGGGCGGCAGGGGAGCCGGCGTGGCGGCTGGCTCCTGGCGGCGGCGGAAGAGTCCGGACATTGCGGCCAGTGTACCAGCGGAGCTCGCTGGCCCAGCGCGCAGCGGCCCGCGCGACCACGCGCTGCGGGCCGGCCTGTCGCGCAAGCGCTCGAGCGAACGGCCGACGCCGAGCGGTCCTCCAAGCATGCGCGTCCGGGCGCTCAGCGGGAGGCCGATGCCGCCCCTCGCGGTTCCCCGCCGCCATCCTTGACCCTGCGATGGGCCGCGACCAGAATGCGCCCTCCGCGGCGCGGGCGGCCCGTGCGGGCCCCGCGCGTCGCGGCGCACAGCAGGCGCGCCGATCCGCGCCGGAGAGGCCCCGATGAAAGTGCTGAAGGAGAACCTGGGCGGCATCGTCGTGCTCACCCTCAAGGGCGAGTTCGACACCTTCGTGACCGGCGCCTTCAGCAACGAGATCAGCAACTGCCTGTCCGAGGGCGCGCACAGCATCGTGCTCAACATGCGCCTGGTGAAGTTCGTCAACAGCACCGCCCTCGGCTCCATGATCAAGGCGCGCAAGCAGTGCCTGGCCGCCCACGGCAGCCTGGTCGTGAGCCAGCCCAGCGCGGCGGTGCGCGAGGCCATGGAGTCGCTGGGCCTCGACCGCCTCTTCCAGCTCTTCGACGACGACGAGGCGGCCATCGCCTCCATGGACGGCGGCGCGTCCGTGGACATGGAGGGCGAGAGCGAGACCGCGGTCATGATCACCTCGGCGGACTCGCCGCGCCCGCAGGTGGCGCGCATCAAGCGCCTGGACGCCGACACCATCGACTGCCGCCTCTCCACGCCCGCCGTCAAGCTGACCAAGGGCTCCGAGGTGCGCCTGAAGTTCCGCCTGCCGCTCTACCGGCGCGAGTTCTTCGACCTGACCGCACGCGTCGAGAAGGCCGCGGACAATCCCGCGGGTGCGGCGCTGTCCCTGCGCTTCCTCAAGGTCTCGCCCGAGGACCGCGCCGACATCCAGAAGTTCCTGGATGACATGGGCGACCTGCGCCGCGCCGCGCGCGGCACCTGACCGGGAGCCCATCGAAGCCGTCATTCGGGCCTGGAAGCGCGCCTTTCGCGCCGGCTCGTCGTTGCGCGCCCCTAGGTCGCCAGGACCAGGACGTCCACGCGGCTCGCGCCGGCCTCCAGCAGCGCCTGGGCGCAGGCGTCGGCCGTGGCGCCCGTGCTGAGCACGTCGTCCACCAGCAGGATGCGCCGCCCGAGAACCCGGTACGCCCGCGCCCGGTAGGCGCCCGCTGCCTGCGCGCGGCGGCGCGCGCGGCTGCGACCCGCCTGCGGTCCGCCCTGGCGCCGGCGCCGCAGCGCCCCGCCGTCGAAGGGGAGCCCGGCGGCGCGCGCGAAGCCCACGGCCAGCTCGCGCGCCTGGTCGTAGCCGCGCCGTCGCCGCGAGGCCGCGCGCGCCGGCACCGCCACGACGAGCGGCCGCCCCACCGCCAGCGCCGCGCAGCGCGGATCGCGCGCCAGCCGCGCGCCGAGCGGCGCGAGGACGTCGGGGCGCCCGCCGTACTTGAAGGCGTGCACCAGCGCACGCACGGTCCCGCGGTAGCGCCACAGCGCGACGGCCGTCGCGAAGGCGAACGGCCGCCCGAAGCGCAGGCAGCGCCCGCACCCGCCGGCGCGCATCGCGCGCGTCCAGGCCTCGCCGCAGCGCTCGCAGGCGGGCCCGGCCGCCGCGGCGCAGCGGCGCAGGCAATCGGCGCACAGCGCCTCGCCGCAAGGCGCCGCGCAGGCCGCGCAGCGCCCGGGCAGCAGCAGGTCGACGACCGAGCTCAGGACGCCGGCGGCCGCACGCCGCGCGCGGGCCCAGGAAAGGATGTCGTCACGGACCACAGCCGGCAGTCGGCGCTCCGGCTGCCGCGTGACGCTCCGCGCGCCTAGCCGAAGAGGCCCAGCGCCTTGGCCCAGAAGGCGGCCGTCAGCAGGGTCACGAAGAAGACCATCCAGCCCTCGTCGTTGTCGTGGAAGCGCTCGGCCGTCCACGGCCGCACGTTGCGCCCCCACGCCCGGAAGGACGGGATGATGAGCGGCACCGCCGCGGCGAAGGCGGCGTAGGCCTCGCCGTGCAGGCGCTCGAGGCGCTCGCCCTCCACGCGCTTCTTGCGCGGGATGTAGTAGCCGAAGAAGACCGCCAGCATGGCGGCCAGCACGAGCAGGTTGAGCGGCACGACGCGGCCGCCGAGCGTCACCGGGATGAAGGCCATGAGGCCGACGCCGCACAGGATGCACAGCCGCCCGAAGTACAGCGGGTTCTGCACGTGGCGGTACGGGCCGGAGATGGCCAGCTCCTTGGACTTGACCAGGTGCCCGGCCGCCCATGCGCGCCAGATCTCCCCGAGCGCGACCAACGGCGTGCCCGCCAGCACCCACGGCCAGGTGGGCTGCGAGAAGGCCACCAGCGCTGCGACCACCGCCATGACGGCCAGCACGCGCAGCGAGCCCAGCAGCCCCCGCTTGCGGAAGCTGCGCACGGTGCGCGCGGCCACGCCGGCCGGCTTGTCGGGCGACGCGGTCAGCGTCGACGGGTCTTGCGCCATCTCTTGAACCTCCTGCCCATGCGGTACCACGCCGGCGGCTGCGCCAGCAACGCCTCGTGCTCGGCCGAGAGCGGCGCGCCGAAGGCCTGCCGCTGCCGCGCCGCCGCATGGCGGTCCAGCCGCTGCAGCCTGCGGGCCAGCGCCCCCCGCGGTCCGCGACCGACGGGCTGCGCCAGCTCGAAGTCGATGATCCCGACGCGGCCCTCCGTGTCCACCAGGATGTTGCGCCGGTGCAGGTCGCCGATGGCCACGCCCCGCGCGTGGATGGCAGCCACCAGCCCGTCGAGGCGGTCGAAGACCTCGGCGGGCACGCGCGTGCCGCGCAGCTCGGTGAGCAGGCGGCCCTCCACGAAGTCCATGACGAGCCCGGTGCGCCAGGCGCCCAGCAGCCGCGGCACGCCCGGCAGCCCGTCCAGCGCCGCCAGCGCGCGCGCCTCGTTGCGCAGGGTCCAGCGGCGGAACAGGCCCACGCCCGGCAGCCGCGCGGCCCGGCTGGCGTCCTTGCACACCACCCGCCGGCCGTCCTGCTCGGCCACGAAGACGCAGGCCTTGGCGCGGTTGCGGACGGGCGCGAGCTGCCGCCAGGCGAGCGCGTCCCACGGCGCCGGCAGCGAGCCGGGGAGCGCGTCCGGATCGAGCGCGTCGTGCAGGCGCTTGCGTGGTCGCTCGCGCGTCGCGGGCCGCGCCGGCTCGACGCCCGCGGCGTGGGGAACGGTGTGGCGGTCTGCTACCATCCGCAGCCTTCCTGAGCTTCCGGACCGAGGGACGTGAGGGGACGCGCGC
>DASUFI010000250.1:0-7423 GCA_036274635.1 Planctomycetota bacterium | reverse complement strand
GAGGGCCGCCGCCACGAGGTAGCAGGCCGCACCGGCGCACAGCACCACCAGGAAGCCGGCCTCCATGGCCAGCATGATGGCGAGGGGCGCGGCCAGCACCGAGGCGACGCTGTTCCACAGGAAGGCCCCGGCGGCGCGCTCGCCGGCGACGGCACGCACGGCGAGCGGGAAGGGCAGGCCGGTGGCGAGGCCGGGCAGGGAGAGCAGCGCCGCGACTCCCGCAACGCGCGCGGCGAAGGGTGCGCCGAGGAGGGCCGCATCGAGGGCGTTGGCGCCGAGGGCCGCGACGACGATGGCCGCCGCCGCCACCAGCGCCGCGAGCGCCGCGCGGGTGGCCGGCGCACGGATGGAGAGCAGCGAGCCGCAACCGGAGAAGACCAGCAGCGAGGCCAGCACCACCGCCACCGCATGCACCGGGTGGCCGAGCAGCAGCGTGAAGCGCTGCATCAGCGCCACCTCCACCAGCGCGTAGCCGAGGCCGAGGGCCGCGAAGCCCGCTGCGCACGCCGGCCGCGGTGCGGCGAGGAGCAGCGGGCCGGCCAGCGCCAGCAGGATGAGCAGCGTGGCCACCAGCAGCTCCTGCCCGCCGAGCCGGTCGCGGATGGGGTCGCCCTCCGAGCGGAACAGGCCGGTGAGCCGGCCGTACTCGAAGAAGAAGGGCCGGTCGTCGGTGACGGGCTCGACGCGGTACGGGTAGCGCGCGAGGAAGGGCGCGGGGTCGGGCAGCGAGAGCGCCTCGACGTAGGCCGGGTGGCTGGGCGTGAAGGGCGCCAGCACCTCCACGCAGCCGCGCTGGGCCGTGGCCGCCAGCAGCTGCTGCACGTCGGGGGGCTGCAGCGCGGCGGCGCGCAGCAGCAGCAGCGTGTTGTCGCCGCTCTCCCCGCCGAACATGTCGGTGCGCGCCACGAAGAGGTGGCCGATGGGATCCGCCACGCCGCGCTCGCGCAGCACCTGCGCGGCGGTGAGGGCGAGGCGCAGCGTCTGGCGCGGCGGCTTGAACCACCAGCGCGTGAAGCAGGCCTCGCCCTCGGGCGTGAGGTGGTCGAGCAGGTCGCGCAGCGCCTCCACCGTGTAGAGGTGGTCCTCGGACAGCGCGAAGGCGCCGGCCTCGGTGGCCGCGAAGGTGTCCACGCCCGACAGGACGATGCGGTCCCAGCGACGCGGCGCGCCGGAGGCGTCCCGCGCCGTGCGCAGGAAGGAGCGGCCCTCGGCCACGACCACCTCCACGCGGGGGTCGCGGTAGAGGTCGCCGCACCAGTCCGCGTAGGGCCCCTGCACGGCGTCCACGATGAGGCCGTTGATCTCCACCGCCGTCACGTGGCCGGCGCCCGCCGCCAGCGCCGCCTGCACGTCGATGCCCCCGCCCGCGCCGATGACCAGCGCCGAGAAGCCCGGCCGCGCGCCGACGTAGGCCAGCGTGGGCGGATAGAAGGGCAGCACCGGGTCGCTGTCCACGCCCGGCGCGCGCTCGAGGATGGACGTGATGGCCCAGCTGTCGATGGCCACGCCGATGGAGTCGGGCAGCGCGCCTGCGAAGGCCGGCGACACCGCCCACAGGCCGTGGTGCTCGGGGTTGTCGTAGAAGGTCACGCGCGAGAAGGCGTTCCACTCCTCCGCCCGCACCTGGCTCTCCGGCAAGCGCGGGAAGTGCTTGCGCGAGTGCAGCGGGAGCAGGTCGTCGGAGGCGCGGAGGCCGGCGCCCGTCAGCGCCGCCGCCGCCAGCGCGCAGGCCATGACGCCCGGCGCGGCCGGCACGCGCGACGGCAGCAAGGCGCCCACCAGCGGCGGCACGGCCAGCAGCAGCAGCGCCACCGGCGCGCCCCACGCATCCATGGCCGCCAGCGCGAGTCCCGCGCCCGCCGCGCCGCCGAGGAAGCACGCGCCCCACACCGCGCCCGGCCGCTCCCGCCGCCGCTGCAGCGCCGAGCAGGCCGCGAGGCCCAATGCGAGGAAGGGCAGCGCGAACAGCACGCCCATGAGCAGCAGCAGCGCCGGGGCGCTCAGCGTGGTGAGCAGCGCGCCGAGGTCCTGCAGGTCGAGCGGCACGCGCACCGCGAGCGCCGCGCCCAGCGGCACCGCCAGTGCCGCCAGCGCGCAGGCGCTGCGCAGCCGCAGCGGCCCGCGCCGCGCCACGAGCGCCCCCGCCCCCGCGAAGCCCAGCAGAGCCAGCGACACCGCCAGGAAGCCGAGGTGGTACCAGAGCAGAACGGAGAACAGGCGCGGCAGCACCACCTGCAGCCCAAGCGCCGAGGCACAGCACAGCGCGGCGGGCAGCAGGATCGGCTCGTTGTTGTTCGGGGGAGAGCCCGCAGGATCCACGCGGATCAAGCTAACCGGCGCGCCCCCGCTCGCGAACAGCGATGGCAGCGAGCGGGCTCAGTCGGCCAGGACGATCTGCACGGCCCGCGTCTCGCCGTCGCCGAGATCCACGTCCTGGCGCGCCTCGCGACCGCCGGCACGGACCGTGAGGCGCAGCGAGCCAGGATCGATGTGCGTGAAGCGAGCCCGCCCAAGCCCGTCCGCATCGCGCTGGACGTGGCCGCGCATGTCGTGCCGGGGCGGCCGGGGCTCGATGCGGCAATCGGCCCACGCCGCAGGCTCGCCCTGGGCGAGGCGCACATCAACGTCCAGCGTGGCGGGACGAGGCAGCGACACGTCGATGGCCGAGGCCTCCGGCGAGGCGATCCACGAGCTGACGTCCAGCGTCGCGAGGCCGGGCGCCTCCACCATGGCGGAGTAGCTCTCGCCCGCTCGGAGGCCGGTGAAGCGCTGGCGACCATCGGCCTGGGTCTCGCGCTTGAGCTGCGCGACGAGTTCCCCCTTCTCGACCAGGCGATAGATGGTGATGGTCGCGTCGCTCAGGATGCCTGCGCCGCTCGTCGCGCGGACGGTGAAGGTGACCGACAGCTTCGCGACGGGCTCCTGCTGGACCATGAGCACGTCGCTGCGGCCGGCGCGGACGTCCGTCGCGGGGTCGGGCCGGCGCACGTCGCGGATCGTGCCCGCGAGGCCGACCCGGTACAGGCCGTCCGGATGCAGGCCCTCGATCCGGAAGGCTCCCTGCGCGTCGGTGCGCGCCGTCCCACCCTCACCCCAGCGGTCCTTGGGCCAGGGCTCGTACAGCCGCTCATACGGGGACCACATGGTGCCGGTGACGGCCTGCACGGACGCGTCCGGGACGCCCGCTCCTGAGCGATCCATCACGCGTCCCGCGATGAACGAGGGCTCGGGAGGGCGCAGCTCGACGAAGGCGTGGTCGTGCTCGGCATCGATGACGACATCCGCTGCTGGTGTGGGCAGTTCGCCCGGAACGAAGGCAATGACCGTGTAGGCGATCCGCTCGCGCAAGGGGAAGACGAAGCGCCCGTCGGCGCCCGTGACCGTCTCGTCGAACCTGGAGTTGGGCAGGAACTCGGGCTGCTGCTCGGGCGGCAGGAACCATTCGGGAATGACGCGCCAGAGCATCACCTTGATGCCCGCCAGCGGCTCGGAGCGCCGGGAGAACACGATGCCTCCCACGGTCCAGTTGCCGGGCAGGCGCAGGAGCACGTCACGCTCGCCGTGCGCCTCCGTGCGGTAGCGCACCTCGTTGCTCTCTCGAGGCCCGTCGTACGCCACGATGCCGAGGAGCGCCGAGGCGTCGACCTCGAGCGCGAAGCGGCCGTCGGCGTCCGTGCGCAGGGGGCGTGGTGTGCGCCCGTCCCGCCCGCCGCCACCGAACGGCCAGAAGTGGACCTCCACGTCGGACGCCGGGCGGTCATCGGCCTCCACCACGCGACCCGTCAGCCGGGAACGGGGCTCGAGTCGCACGACGGCGTCACCTGAAGGGGTGGCGAGGTCGCGCAGCATCCGGACGCTCACGTAGCCGGAGCTGCCGACGCCCTTGCGCGTGGCGACGAGCACGCCTCCGTCCTCCATCGACGGCAGCGCGCAGCGGCCATCAGCATCCGTCTCGAGCGTGGCGAGCGGCGGCAGACCTTCTTCCCAGTCGTCATCCTCCTCGGCCCACGTCTCCACGCGTGCGCCGGCGACGGGCGCACAGGCATCGTCCACGACGACGAGCGCAAGGTGAGCAGGAGTGCGCGTCGCGGGCGGCTGCGCGGCTTGGGCCGGAGCATCCACGAGCGGTGCAACCGTGGCGGACGCGGGACTCTCGGCCTCGAAGTGCGCCGGCGGGAGCTCCGTGGGTTGCGGCCTGACCAGCTTCGCCGCCTCGGCGGGCCGGGAACCGGCAGACTCCGGTGCCTGGATCAGCCACCAGGCCAGGATGGCGAGCAGCACGAGCAGGACCCAGACCGGCCCGACTCGGCGCGCGCTCACTCAGCTCGCAGCCCGACGCACTCGTCGTAGTACGCCGCGCCGCTGCCCGCGTCGCTCTCCGCGGCCGCCACCAGCACGTTGGCGCAGTGGCCGTCGCGGACCTGCCCACCCTTGGGCATCCAGGCCACGTCGCGGCGCATGGTGGGGTCGAAGTGAAGCGTGACGCGCAGCTCGCCGACGCGGCTGCGCAGCACGGCGACTTGTCCCTCGGCGCAGCCGGGCGCGGCGTCGGGGTGGACGGTCAGCTCCGGCGGTCCCGGCGCCTGCGGCACGGACCACTGGCTGGACTGGGCGCGCGGCGTGCTGGTGGCCATGAGGGTCAGAGGGAAGTCCGCGTCCGGCGCGGGCGGTGGAGGCGCCTCGGTGGTGAGCAGGTTGGCGCGACCGCTCGGCGTGAGGAAGCGACGCCCCTCGAACAGCACCTGCGCCGCGAAGGGGTTGCGCGCCGAGCCGCGGCGCAGCGCCTCGAGCGTGACGCCCGCCTCCTCGACCCGGCGCAGCACGCGCCGCTTCCAGTCGTCGAGCGAGCCGGCGAGCTCCGCGGTGAGGCCGAGTCGCGCGGCAAGGGCCTGCAGGATGTGCAGCTCGTGGCGCGGGCCGGCGGCCTGCGGGTCGAGGTCGGGCGCGTGGCCGTTGCCGGCGGCGCCGCCGGCGGCGAGCGGCGGCGCGAGAGCGGGCTCGGACACGTGCAGCCAGTGGTTGCCGTAGGCGCCGAGGACGTCGCTGTCCTCCAGCAGGGTCAGCGTGGGCAGCACGAGGTCGGCGACGTCGGTGGTGTCGGTGGGGTGCGTGTCCACCACCACGTTGAACTCGCTGTGCGCGAAGGCCGCGCGCACGGCGTGCGAGTCGGGCAGCATGGCCACGGGGTTGCCGGCAGTGACCCATACGGCGCGGATCGGCGGATCGCCTGCGGCCAGGATCGCGGGCCCCAGCAGCGGCTCGGCGAAGGTGCGCGGCGCGGCCGACTCGCCGCGCACGAAGGAGAGGTCGAAGGCCGCGCGCCGGCGGGTGGTGTAGGAGACGCCGCCGCCCGCGATGCCGACGTTGCCGGTGATGGCCCCCAGCGCATCGAGAGCGCGCGTGGTCTGGCAGCCGTTGCGCCGGCGGCCGAGGCCCCAGCCGACGTGGATGGCCGCCGGCCGCAGCGTGCCGTAGAGCTCCGCCAGGCGTGCTGCATCCCGCGGGGCGACGTCGGCGACCGCGACCCACGCGTCGAAGCTGCGGCTGTGCACCAACTCGCGGTAGGCCTCGAGGTTGTCGCACCAGCTCGCGGCCTCCGCGTGCACGAGGCCGTGATCGAAGAGCCAGCGCGACAGGCCCATGGCCAGCCAGAAGTCCGCGCCGGGGCGCGGCCGCAGGAAGAGCTCGCACAGCTCCGCAGCGCGCGTGCGCACCGGGTCGAGGCCCACCAGCGTGCATCCGCGCGCCCTGGCCTCGCGCAGCACGGGCAGGGCGTGCACCGAGGAGGTGTGCAGGTTCTTGCCCCACAGCACGATGAGGCGGCTGTTGAGCGTGTCGAAGAGGTCGTTGGACTCGGGCACGCCGAAGTCCAGCGTCTGCGCGGCCTCGGAGGCGCCGCTGCAGATGTCGCCGTGCTTGATGGTCACGGGGCCGAAGCGCTCGAAGAGGTAGTCGGCCACGGGCTTGAGCAGGCCGAGCGAGCCGCCGCTGCGATAGTGCAGGATGGCCGCGGGCCCGGACTCGTCGCGCACGGCGGCCAGGCGCTCGGCCGCGAGCTCCAGCGCCTCGTCCCAGCCGATGGGCACGAGCGGCTGCTCGAAGCGTGCGGCGCCGCGCGCGCCGGCGCGGTCGGCGCCGCGGCGCAGCCGGGGCGAGCTGAGGCGCGCGGGATCGTACTGACGGGCGAGGAAGCGGCTGGTGCGCTCGCACAGGAAGCCGCGCGTCACGGGGTGGTCGGGGTCGCCGCGCAGGCCCACGCCGCGGCCGTCGCGCACGGTGACCAGCAGGCTGCACGCGTCGGGGCAGTCGCGGTTGCAGGCCGTGCGACGGACGTGCTCGCTCATGGCCGCGGATTGTAGCGCCGGGGGCCTTGGCAGCCCGTTGAAGCAGTCCTTCGGGCGCGAGCGGGCGTCTTTCGCGCCGGCTCTTCGTTGCGCGATCCTCGGCGGGGTCCCCGCGCAGGGAGTTGCGTCGGGCTGCGCCCTCCGCAAACGCCTTCGCGGGTCCCTTGGTTGCGCGCCTCGATCCGACGCGAAATCCATCCCGCTCGCCCTCGAAGCACTGCTTCAACGGGCTGCTTCAGGGCGCGGCGCGGCCGGTGCCGACGGGGTGGTAGTGCACGTGCACGGCCCGCAGGAACTCCACGCGGTCGAAGAGCATGGCCTCGACGGCGTCGGCGATGGCGTCGCCCTGCGCCACGCTGATCGTGCCCTCCACGCCGATGGTCACCTCGAGCACCAGCCACGGGCCGAAGCTGTGCGCGCGCAGCTCCTCCACGTCCAGCACGCCCGGCACCTCGCGCAGCCAGCCGTGCAGACGCTGGCGGATGTCGTGGGCCAGCTGGCTGCCCATGAGGTCGGCCGAGGACTCGCGCAGGATGCCGACGCCGGTGCGCAGGATGGCCAGCGCCACCAGCCCGCCCGCGAGCGGGTCGGCCCACGGCAGGCCGCGGCGCGCGGCAACGATGCCCAGCGCGGCGGCGGCGGCGGCGAGGATGTCGTTGCGGTGGTCCTCGGCCAGCGCGGCCACGGCGGGGTTGCTGGTGCGATGGCCGGCGCGCCGGGTGTAGAGGAAGAGCACCAGCTTGAGCGCGATGGTCCCGAGCGCGACCCACAGCGCGATGAGCCGCACGCCGGCGACGGACTGGCCGCCGCGCAGCAGCGTGACGACGCCATGCCCCGCATCCAGCAGCACCGCCACGCCGGTGGCCACCACGAAGCTGCCCACCACGAGCGCGCCGATGCTCTCCAGCCGCTCGTGCCCGAAGGGATGCTCCTCGTCGGCCGGCTGGCGCGCGAGCACCATGAAGACGCGCACCACCACGTAGTAGACGACGTCGCTGGCGGAGTTGATGCCGTCGGCCAGCAGCGCCTCGCTGCGCCCGAGGACGCCCACGACCATCTTGGTCAGCGCCAGCAGCAGG
>DASUFI010000249.1:0-3366 GCA_036274635.1 Planctomycetota bacterium | reverse complement strand
CGAATCCGGTGGACGTTTTCACGAAATGCGCGCCCGCCGCCAGCGCCAGCAGCGCGCCGAGCACCTTCTGCCGCTCGTCCAGCAGGCAGGTCTCGAGGATCACCTTGATCCTCCGCTCCTGCACGGGCACGGGCCCGTCGGCCTCGCGCGCCGCCAGCACCACGCCCTGCATGTCCTCGAAGAGCTGCGCGAGCGGCTGGCGGTCCAGCTCGCCGCCGGCGGGCGCGGCCTGACGCAGCAGTCCGATGGCCAGCACCATGTCCAGCTCGTGCGCGCCGGCGGAGATGGCCAGGGCGGCCTCGTCCGCCTTGGCGGAGGGGTCGCTGGCGCCCAGCGGGAAGCCCACCACGGTGCACACCCGCACGCGGCCCTCCACGCGCTCGGCGCACTCGGGCACCCACAGCGGGTTCACGCACACGGCGGCGAAGCCGTGCTGGTTGGCTTCCTCGCACAGCGCCGCCACGTCCGCGCCGGTGGCCTCCGGGCGCAGCAGCGTGTGGTCGATGGTGGCGGCGAACGCGCGCGGGTCGCCCTCGCAGCGCTCGGCCAGCACGGCGGGGTCGGGCGCGGCGCGTGGTCCGCCCCGCGGCAGCACGCCGGCCTGCTCGAGACGGCCGCGCAGGTCCTCGATCAGCCCGGGTGGAGGCGCCGCCGTGCTCATCCGCGCTCGACCGGGCCCTTCCAGGAGTTCATGCCGCCCTCGACGTTGTGGACGTTGAGGTAGCCGCGGTTGGCGAGGAAGGTGGCCGCGGCCTGGCTGCGACCGCCGCCCGCGCAGATCACGAAGAGCTTGCGCCCGTCGCGCGGCACCTCGTGCAGGCGCTTCTGGATGTCGTCCACCGGGATGTGCAGCGCGCCCGCGATGTGCCCGCCGGACCACTCCTGCGGCGTGCGCACGTCGAGCACGCTGGCGGAGCCGCCGGCCGCCAGCTCGGCGGCGATGTCCGCGGGCTTCGCCGTGCGGTACAGGCGGTTCTCGCGCACCATCTCGGCGTCCACGGACTTGCCCGCCGCCATCATGGCCACCAGCTTGCGCAGGCCCTCCACGGACTCCTTGCTCTCGCCCTCGTCCGCGTCGCGGGCGGCCGCGGCCTGCGAGAGGTCCGTGAGCCGCTCCTCCATCGCCGCCAGCTTGGCGCGCGTGCCCAGGAGCAGCAGCAGCACGATGAGCGCGAGCCCGGCGGCGATGCCAGCGAGGAGCAGCGGATCCATGGTCGGTGGAAGCCCCGGGTGGTGCGGTCCCCCTTTGTAAGCCGGCCGCGCGGCCGCCCACAAGCGGCAGCCGCGCCTCAGCCGCCGATGCGCTCCTCGAGGCCGTTGCTCAGCGACACCCCCTTGGGCGCGCCGGGATCCTTGGCCAGCACCTGCAGCCACACCGAGACGCCCGCGAGCAGCGGATCTTCGGGGAAGGTGCAGGGCAGCACCAGCCCGCCGCCGCCTGGCCCCGCGCCGGGGAAGACCATCGGGATGAGTCCGCCCGGCGGTCCGAGGCTCACCCGCAACGTCCCGCCCTTGAAGGGCAGCGCCGCGGGCGACAGCCCCCACGCCAGCGCGCCCTGCGCGTCGCCGAGCACGTGCCGCAGCTCCAGGGCCACCGACGCGCCCGGGCAAGGCGAGAAGACTGCGCGCAGCTCCGGCACCACGCCGCCGCTGCCCGCCAGCCCGGAGCCGTACTTCACGAAGCGCCCGCTGCACGGCGGCGCGTCCGACTGCGAGACGTTGCCGTCCCACTCGCCGAAGGAGGCGTCGTCGGCCAGCACCGTGAGCTGGCCCAGCGCGTCGATCACGCCCAGGATGTGGTTGGAGGTCGTGACGCGCACGCCGCCGTCCGGCAGCAGGCGCACGTCGTTGGGCCCGTCCAGCGCCGGGTCGGCACAGAAGGTCTCCGCCGAACCGTCCTCGACGCGGATGCGCGCGATGCCGAGGCTGCCGTAGTTGGCCACGAAGAGATTGCCCGCGCCGTCGGCGGTCACGCCGCCCGGCCTGTCCAGCAGGCCTCCCCCGTCGCTCACCAGCGCGGTCGCCCCCGTCTGGTCGTCGACGCTCGCGATCGAGTTGGCCGTGTTGTTGCAGACGAAGAGCGTGCCGTCGATGTCGTAGCACAGGCCGCCGGGCGCGGAGAGCAGGCCGCCGCTCGTGACGGCATCCGCCAGCAGCGTCTGGTTGCCCTGGTCGTCGAGGCGCACGATGCTCTGGGTGAAGACGTCGCTGGCGATGAGCCCGCCGTCGGGCGCCTGCACCACGGTGACCACCGACGTCAGCCAGCCGCCGGCCGCGAACGGCTTCGCGACGCCCGCCGCGTCGATCTTCCACACCATGCCGAAGCCGCGGTCGGGCATGTAGAGGAAGCCGTCGTCGGCCCACACGCCGTAGAACGGGATCCCGAGGCCGGTGCAGAAGGGCGTGAGCTGGCCGGTCGACGGATCCCAGCGGTACAGCGCGCCCACCCCCGGCATGGAGATCTCGACCAGGTCGCCGGCGCGCGCGGCGCAGGCCAGCACGGCGAGCAGGGCGGCGCGGACGGCGATGCGCATGGGAGCTCCTCGGTCGGCGATGCTACCGCGCTCCAGACCGGCGCGCCGGGCGAGGCGTCCCGGCCGGTACTCTGGGCGCCCATGAGCCGCAATCCCGCGCGCCGCGCCCCGCCGTCCGCGCCCGCGCTCTCCGCCGCGCGCCGCGCGCTCCTGGCGTGGTGGGACCGCGGCCGGCGCGACCTGCCCTGGCGCCGCACGCGCGACCCATGGGCCATCCTCGTGAGCGAGGTCATGCTGCAGCAGACGACCGTCGCGGCCGTCGTGCCGTACTGGGAGCGCTTCGTGCGCCGCTGGCCGCGCCCGGCCGACCTGGCCGCCGCGCGCACCGACGAGCTGCTCTCCGCGTGGGCGGGCCTCGGCTACTACCGCCGCGCGCGACACCTGCAGGCGGCAGCCTGCGCCGTGGCCGAGGCGGGCGGCGAGCTGCCGCGCCGCGCGCAGCAGCTGCGCGAGCTGCCCGGCATCGGCGAGTACACGGCCGCCGCGGTGGCGAGCATCGCGCACGGCGAGCCGGTGGCCGCCGTCGACGGCAACGTCGAGCGCGTGCTCTCGCGCTTCTTCGCGCTGCCGCTGGATCCGAAGAGCGCCGCCGGCCGCTCGGCGCTGCGCGCACACGCCGATGCGCTGCTGCACCGCGAGAGGCCCGGCGACTTCAACCAGGCGCTCATGGAGCTGGGCGCGACGCTGTGCCGCCCCGCCGCGCCGCAGTGCCTGCTGTGCCCGCTGCGCGCCGGCTGCGCGGCGCTGGCCGCTGGCGCGCCCGAGCGCTTCCCGCGCCGGCCGCCGCGCGCGGCCGCGGTGCCGATGCTGCGCGTCGCGGCCGTGGTGCTGC
>DASUFI010000248.1:0-4469 GCA_036274635.1 Planctomycetota bacterium | reverse complement strand
CGATTGATCATCGTCGACGGCGGAGCACCGAGGTGTGGGGTTGGACAGCGGCGGGGAAACCCGAAAGGTCCCCTCGACCGACCTCTGGGTGGCCGGACATGTGCGTCCGGCCGCCTATCGCGAGGTCGAAGGGACCTTTCGGGTTTCATCCGCCGCGCCGCGATCTATGGCGCCGGCCCAGCGTCGCCGCTACCGTGGAGCCTGACCCGCTGGCACGAGGTCGCTCGCCATGTCCGTCGATCGCTACGACAACCCCTTCGAGCGCTACTCGTACAAGAACCCGCTCATCGAGGCCTTGCGGGGCGGGGAGGGCGCCTTGCGGGCGGGGCGGGTCACGGTGCGCACGGCGCGCAGCTTCGGCTTCTGCTGGGGCGTGGACCGCGCGGTGGCCATGGTGTGGGACGCGCTGGCGCAGTTCCCGGGGCGGCGGCTGTGGCTGCTGGACCAGATCATCCACAACCCGCACGTGAACGCCGACTTCAAGGCGCGCGGCGTGCGCTTCCTGCGCGGGCCGTTCGCGGACCCGTCCTCCGAGGGCGAGCTGCACGCCGACGACGTGGTCGTGATCCCGGCCTTCTCGGCCACGGTCGAGGACATGCAGCACCTGCGCCTCGTCGGCTGCACCATCGTGGACACCACCTGTCCGTGGGTCATCAAGCCGCACAAGCGCACGCTGAGCTACGTCAAGGACGGCTTCACCACCATCATCCACGGCCTCGTGCGCCACGAGGAGACGCGCGCGAGCTGCTCGCTCATCGCCTCGCGCGGCGGGCGCTACGCGGTGGTGGCGGACCGCGGGCAGGCCGAGCTGGTGTGCGCGGTGATCCGCGGCCAGGAGCCGCCCTCGGTGCTGGCCGAGCGGCTGCCGCAGGGCGCCCTGTCGCAGGGCTTCGACGCGGCGCGCGACCTGCGGCAGATCGGCACCGTGAACCAGACCACGATGCTGGCCAGCGAGACGCGCGAGATCGAGCGGCTCGTGCGCCAGGCCATCGCCGACCGCGACGGCGAGGCGGCCGCGCACGAGAACTTCCGCGAGCTGAACACGATCTGCCGCGCCACGCAGGAGAACCAGGACGCGGTGGAGGAGCTGGCCCAGGCCGGCGACCTCGACCTCATGATCGTGGTCGGCGGCTACGACAGCTCCAACACGCGCAACCTCACGCGCGTGGGCGCGGGCAGGTTCCCGAGCTACCACGTGACCGGCCCCGACAGCATCACGCCCGACGAGATCGTGCACCGCGACCCGGGCGGCGAGCGGCTGCTGCGCACGCCCGGCTGGCTGCCGCCGGGCGACGTGACCATCGGCTTCACCGCGGGCGCCAGCACGCCCGACACCCTGCTGGGCGCCGTGATCCGCAGCGTGCTGGCCTGCGCCGGCGCGCCCCTGCCTGAGGCGGCCGCACCGGGCGCGGCCACGCGCCGCTGATGCTGCGGCTCTGGCTGGCGCTGCAGGACCTCGGCCAGGGCGTGCTCCCGCCCGAGCTGCGGCCGCAGAGCCTGTTCCCCAGCGACGAGCCCGAGCGCGCGCGCGACCTGGTCTCGGCCGTGATCGAGATCGCGCTGCTGACCTGGGTCTTCTACTGGTTCCTGCGATTCCTGCACGGCAAGGCCGGGCTGTCCGTGCTCAAGGGGCTGCTCAAGCTCATCCTGGGCATCGCGCTCGGGCTGGCCGCGATCGCCTGGCTCATCGACGTCTCCTTCCCGCGCCTGCAGTACGCGGCCATCCAGTTGCTGCCGGTGTTCGCGGTGGTCATGGTGGTCCTCTTCCAGCCCGAGCTGCGGCGCGGCTTCCTCAAGCTGTCCGGCGCGGGCAGCCTCGCGGAGCCCGGCCTGCCCGGGCACGTGGCCGATCTGTCCAACTCCTTCCGCGCGCTCTCGCGCCGCCGCCACGGCGCGCTGGTGGTCTTCGAGCGGCAGACGGGCATCAAGGGCCTGCAGGACACGGGCGTGCCGGTGGACGCGGGCGTGTCGGGCGCGCTGCTCGAGTCCATCTTCTTCCCCAAGAGCCCCATGCACGACGGCGCGGTCATCGTGCGCGAGGGGCGCATCGTGGCGGCCTCGTGCATGCTGCCGCTCACCGAGTCCACAAGCCTCTCGCGCGAGATGGGTACGCGCCACCGCGCGGCCCTCGGCGTCACGGAGGAAAGCGACGCCGTCGCGGTGGTGGTGAGCGAGGAGTCCGGCCGCATCTCGCTCGCGCGCCACGGCCACCTGCAGGCGGTGGAGGACCCGGCGCACCTCGAGGAGCTGCTGTCCGACTTCCTCACCGGCGTCGCGGAGAACGGCCGATGAAGCCGGGCCACCGCATCTGGCGCATGATCCGCCACGACATCGGCCGCAAGCTCACGGCCTTCGTGCTGGCGCTGGGCGTGTGGTTCGTGCTCGAGGGCCTGGTGCTCGACGAGCAGCAGCCGCTGCTGGAGGTCAAGACCTTCTCGTCCATGGAGCTCGTCGACCGCGACCGCCTCACCGCCTCGCGCTCCACGCTCTACCTCGTCGTGCCCGACACGCTGCAGATGGTCAGCGTCCAGCCGCCGACGCTGCGCCTGCGCCTGCAGGGCCTCAAGGAGGACGTGCGCAACCTGCTGGTCTTCGCCACCATCGAGTTCGACGACCGCGACCTCAAGGGCGAGGACCAAGCCGTGGCCGAGCGCACGCTGGGTCGCGAGAACTTCAGGGGCCGCGACCGCAACCCCGAGCTGACGCTCTTCCGCATCAACCACCACGCCACCGAGACCGTGTCCGTGATCCTCGCGCGCGCCACCACCGTGAAGATCACGCTGGGGCCGGCCAACGTCACCACCACGGGCCAGCCGGCCCGGGGCTACCACGTGGACACCGGCCGCATCCTCGTGAAGCAGTACCAGGTGGACGTGTCCGGCCCGCGGGCCACGGTCGAGAAGTTCCGCACGGACCCGGGCCTGTTCAAGCTGGCGCCGGTCGCGATCGACGGCGCGCAGCGCACGGTCTCCCAGGAGGTGGGCGTGCCCGCCGAGCTCGCCACCACGCTCAAGCTGAGCCAGTCGCCCATCGAGGTCACGGTGCCCATCGTGGAGGACGACGAGGAGCTGACGCTGGTCTCGCTCCCGATCAACTTCAAGCACCCGGAGGCGCTGGCCAAGAAGGGGCTGCGCCTCGTCGGGAATCCGCCGGAGCGGTGCGACCTCCGCGTGCGCGGGCCGGCGCCGGACCTGCGTGCCATCACGGCCGAGCAGCTGGCCAAGCGCATCGACCTCGTCTTCGACTATGCGGAGGTGCAGCTCGCGCCGGGCATCAACCACGAGCCGCTGCACGTCTTCAACGACCTGCCCGACTCGGTGCGCTTCTTCGGCGCGGACGTCGGCGACGAGGAGCCCAAGATCGAGTTCAAGCTCGAGGAGCTCCCGGGGGGCCCGTGAGCCGGCGCTGGTTCGGGACGGACGGCATCCGCGGGCCGGCGGGACAGTTCCCGCTGGTGCCCGACTTCCTGCGCCGCCTCGGCCGCGCGCTGGGCGAGGAGGCGCGCGGCGGGCTCGTCCTGCTGGCGCGCGACACGCGCGAGTCGGGGCCGGCCATCGTGGAGGCCCTGTCCGAGGGCCTGCTGGGCGAGGGCGCGCGGGTGCTGGACCTCGGCGTGCTGCCCACCGCCGGCCTGCCCGTGGCCCTGCGGGCGCGCGGCGCCGCGCTGGGGCTGGTCGTCTCGGCCTCGCACAACCCCTGGGAGGACAACGGCATCAAGGTCTTCGGCCCGGGCGGCCTCAAGCTGCCAGACGCGCGCGAGGCCGAGCTGGAGGCGCGCGTCGTCGCGCTCGAGGGCCAGCCCGCGCGCCCGCCGCGCGGCAGCGTGGCCCGCGCCGACGGCGCGCGCGACTACGTCGAGTGGCTCACGCGCCGCTTCGCCGACGCGCGGCTCGACGGCCTGCGCCTGCTGGTCGACTGCGCCAACGGCTCGGCCAGCGCCACCGCGCCCGCCGTCCTGTCGGCGCTGGGGGCGCAGGTCACGCCGCTCTGCGACCGGCCCGACGGCCGCAACATCAATGCCGGCTGCGGCAGCACGCACATGGAGGCGCTCACGGCGCGGGTGCGCGCCGCCGCCGGCGCCTGCGACGCCGGCCTTTCCTTCGACGGCGACGCCGACCGCGTGCTGCTCGTCGACGCGGCCGGCCGCCTGTGCGACGGCGACCACATGCTGGGCTTCCTCGGCCCGTACCTGAAGTCGGTGGGCCAGCTCCCGGGCGACGGCGTCGTCGCCACCGTCATGAGCAACCTCGGCCTGCAGCGCGCCCTCACCGCCCGCGGCGTGGCCCTGGTGCGCTGCCCCGTGGGCGACCGGCACGTGCTCATGGCCCTGCAGGCCGGCGATTACGCCCTCGGCGGCGAGGCCAGCGGCCACGTGCTCTTCCGCGACGGCGACGCCTACATCGGCGACGGCCTGTACACCGCGCTGCGCCTGCTCTCCGCCCTGCGTGCCGTCGGCCGCACGCTGGCGC
>DASUFI010000247.1:0-22562 GCA_036274635.1 Planctomycetota bacterium | reverse complement strand
CCATCGCCACGCGCGTGGGCTACCGCTTCTGGCGCGAGCAGGCGCGCGCGCGCACCGAGCGCGACGTGCACGATCCGCGCCTGCAGTCCGCGCTGGCCCGCGCCGCAGGCAGCCCGCAGGCCGTCGAGCCGCGCGAAGCGGCCGAGCTGCTGCACGCGCTGCTGGCCCGGCTCGCGCCGCGCGACCGCCTCGTGCTCACGCTGCTCTACTGGGAGGGCTGCTCGGTGCAGGAGGCCGCGCAGCGCACGGGCTGGAGCCGCACGATGGTCAAGGTGCAGGCCTTCCGCGCGCGGCGGCGGCTGGAGAAGCTGCTGCCCGCAGGACTGCGGCCGGAGGAGCGCTGATGCACGAGCGGGACCTGCAGCGGCTGGCGCAGCGTGCGCGCGAGGAGCGCGTGGAGGGCGTGGACGTGCGCGGGCGGGTGCTGGCCGAGCTGGCGCGCGCGCGGCGGCCCGCGCCGCCGGACCGCGCGCTGCTGGCCTTCGCCGCGGCGTCGCTGGCGGCGGCCGCCGCGATGGCGATCTTCGCTCTGCCGGTCTTCCAGGCGCTGGAGGAGCCCCTCGCCGGCCTCTTCGCCGGCGTCGGGATCGGGCCGCGATGAGCGAGACCGCGCTGCCCGCCGCGCCGCGGCGCCGCCGGGGCTGGCTGACCTTCGTGCTGTGGCTGCTCATCTTCGGCGGCGGGGCCGTGGTCGGCGCCGGCGCCACCGCGCTGTTCGTCGGCTCGCGCGTGCGCGAGGCCATCCTGCACCCCGAGGCCGCGCCGCACCGCATCGCCGAGCGCCTGCGTCGGCGCCTCGACCTCACCGACGAGCAGGCCGGGCGCATCGAGCAGCGCATCACGGAGCTGCACGGCCAGATCCTGCAGGCGCGGGCCGAGTTCCTCGACCGCGTCGATCCGGTGCTGGACCAGATCGAGGAGGCCGTCGTCGCCGAGCTGCCGGCCGACAAGGTGCCCGAGTTCCGCGAGCGCTTCGACGAGGTGCGCGACGAGTGGATCGCGCGCCCCGCGCGCGCGCTGCGGCACCTGCCGCGCTAGGGGCGGCTCCCTCGGGCGCGAGGCTGCCCCAGCGGATAGAATCCGCTCGGGCCTGCCGCCCGCTCCCCGAGTCGCCCATGCCAGCGCATCCCTCCCTCAAGCCGGCCGTCACGGTGCTGTTCTGCGGCATGCTGTGCAGCGCGTGGTGGCTCGACCGGCAGCGCACGCGCAACCACGTGGCGCATCCGGGCGAGGAGCAGGCGGCGCTGGAGCGCTTCGGCTTCTGGATGCACGACGTCGCGGCTGAGCAGGGCGTGGACTTCGTGCACCAGCAGGTCACGCTCGATCCTCAGATCGCCAACGTGGAGCCCCACGTGGCCGCCATGGGCGCGGCCGTGGCCGTGGCCGACGCGAACCGCGACGGCCGGCCGGACCTGTACTTCACCAACAGCGCCTTCGGCTCCGACAACGCGCTCTTCGTGCAGCAGCCCGACGGCACCTTCCGCGACCTGGCGCAACAGGCCGGCGTCACCGGCGACAACGGCGACGGCGAGGGCGCGTCCATGGCCGCGGTCTGGGCCGACGTCGACAACGACGGCGACGAGGACCTCTACGTCACCAAGTGGGGCTACGGCCAGCTGCTGCGCAATGAGCTCGTGCCCACGGGCCAGCTGACCTTCACCGACGTGACTCAGCCGGCCGGCCTGCGGCGCTGGATGAACAGCAACAGCGCGCTGTGGTTCGACTATGACAAGGACGGGCTGGTGGATCTGTACGTCGCCGGGTACTTCCCGGACGAGCTGGACCTGTGGCACCTGAAGACGACGCGCATCATGCAGGACAGCTTCGAGTTCGCGACCAACGGCGGGCACAAGGTGCTGTGGCGCAACCTCGGCCCGGACGCGCAGGGCAACCCGCGCTTCGAGGACGTGACCGAGCGCATGCACGCCGACAGCCCGCGCTGGACGCTGGCGCTGGCCTCGGCCGATTTCGACGGCGACGGCTGGCCGGACCTGTACCTGGCCAACGACTACGGCCCCGAGGAGCTGCTGCGCAACGTGCAGGGCCAGCGCTTCGAGCTGGCCTCGGTGGGCCTGGGCGAGGACAGCAAGAGCGGCATGTCCGTCACGCTGGGCGACACGCGCAACGCCGGGCGCCTCGACGTCTACGTCACGAACATCTGCAAGAACGGCTACCTCTACCAGGGCAACAACCTGCGCCTGAACGGGCTGCCCGACGGCGGAAAGCTCGAGAACGTGGCCGCGGACGTCGTGGCCGACTGCGGCTGGGCCTGGGGCGCGCAGTTCGGGGACCTCGACAACGACGGCTGGCTGGACCTGTACGTGGTCAACGGCTTCGTCTCGGCCGACCCGGAGCGCGACTACTGGTACGACATGTCGCTGGTGGCGACGGCCGCCGGCAACGTCTTCGAGGACACTCGCAACTGGGCGCCCATCGGCGGCAAGAGCCTCTCGGGCTACGAGCGCTCGCGCGTGCTGCAGTCGCAGCACGGCCGGCGCTACCTGGACGTGGCCGCGGCGGTCGGGGTCACCGACCTGCTCGACGGCCGCGCGGTGGCGCTGGCCGACCTGTGGAACCGCGGCGTGCTGGACGTCATCGTCGCCAACCAGAAGGGTCCGGCGCTGATCTATCGCAACGACGTGGCGCCGGGGCGCGACTGGATCGGCTTCGACCTCACCGGCGCGGCGAGCAACCGCTCGGCCATCGGCGCGCAGGTCACGCTGCGCTGGTCGGCGCAGGACGGGACCGAGCAGGTGCAGACGCAGATCATCGAGGGCGGCTCCGGATTCTGCAGCCAGAACGACCGCCGCCTGCACTTCGGGCTGGGGCCGGGCGCGCGCGTCTCGCAGGCCACCATCCTCTGGCCGTCGGGCCGCGAGCAGGTGCTCACGGCGCCGCAGGTGGGCGCGCTGCACGCGGTGACGGAGGCCACGCCGTGAGCCCGGCGCCCGCGCCCGTCAGCGTGGCCGCGCCCGCGCGCACCGGCTGGCGCCTGCCGACCATCAAGGCGCCCTACGTCTTCTCCTCGCTGATCACGCTGATCCTCGTCGTCGGGCAGCTCAAGTTCGGCATCGTGGGCGGCTGGGAGCGCATGGGCGCGGCGCTGGGCACGGCCCTCGCCGCCGAGCTGCTGCTCGGCCGTCTGCTGCGCGGCAAGTACCCCAACGTGCTCTCGGCCTACATCACCGGCAACTCGGTGGTCATCCTGAGCAAGCCCGCGCCGGGCATTTTGTGGCCCTACTGGCTGGGCGCGCTGGTGGCCATCACCAGCAAGTACGTGCTCACCTACCGCGGGCGGCACCTGTGGAACCCCACCAACTTCTCCTTCTGCGCGCTGCTGCTCATCGCGCCGCACTCGATGTCGCTGCTCTCGCACCAGTGGGGCAACGACGTGGTCACCTGGTTCGTGCTGGGCCTCGGCCTGCTGGTCGTGCAGCGCGCGAAGCTGCTGCACATCTCGGGCACCTACGCGGTGGCCTTCTGCCTGCTGGCCGGGGTGCGCTCGCTGCTCACCGGGCGCGAATGGCTCACCGAGATCGGTCCGATCACGGGCCCCATGTACATGCTGCTCATGTTCTTCATGCTCACCGACCCGCGCACGGTGGTGAGCACGCGGCGCGGGCGGGTCATCGTGGTGCTGATCATCGCGCTGGTCGAGTTCGGCATCCGCCTGCTGCCGCAGACGAACTTCCGCGGGCTCGACGTGCTGCTCACGGGTCCGCCCATCTTCGCGCTGGGGATCGTGGGCCCGATCGCGCTGTGGCTGGAGCTGCGCCGCCAGGGCGCCGCGCCGGCCAGGGCGCCGCAGCCCGCGCCCGCCGTCGCCTGAGGACCATCACTCGCTCAGCGCGCCGTGCTTCTCCTCGTACAGCCTGCGCAGGCGCTTCTCGAGCGCGACGTCCTTCGCGTCGGCCTCGATCTTGACCGTCTGCCCGTTGGGCCCGGCTCCGATGAAGCTGATGCTGTACGGCATCGCGTGCGTCCCCTGGAACTGGCTGTAGAGCTTCGAGGTGCCGAAGACGTAGAGCCGGCCGTCGTACTCCGGCTCGGCGTAGGCGTTGGCCTCGGCCTCGCGCCGGCCGCCCATCGCTCAGGCGTCGTGCTCGCGGGCCGCGGTGTTGCGCAGCGAGCCCAGCGCCGAGACCAGCAGGGCCTGGGTCCACAGCAGCGGCGTGTTGTCGTTGGGCTCCCAGCTCTCGGGCTCGCGCGAGTCGGGCATCCAGTAGGCCTCGGGGCAGCAGCCCTCGCCCATGGGCGCGTCCGCGCCGGTGATCTGCCCGAGCGCGCGGTTCCAGTGCAGGGCCTGCAGCTCGCGCTCGCGCGGGTCGCCGCTGGCGAGGAAGCGCCAGCCGTGCAGGGCCGCGAGCAGCGGGTCGAAGAGGCACCACTGGGCCTCGGTGCCGGGCAGCAGGCGCGCGTCGCGGCCGGAGAGGTCGCCGCCGAAGCCCGAGCTGCGCATGCCCGCGTCGAAGTGGCGCTTGTAGTCGGCGCACCAGTAGCTGTCGCCGCGGTAGCGTCGGATGCCGAGCGGGCCGAGCAGGTCGGCGCGCACGCGCGCCAGCACGGCGTCGGCCTGCTCGCCGCGCACGACGCGCAGCGGGTGCAGCAGGAAGAGCAGCGCTGCGTCGGCGCGGCGGTCGAGGGCCGGGTCGGCGTTGCCCCGCGACTCGTCGGGCAGCAGCGTCGCCAGCGCCGCGCGGCCGCGCTCGAGCAGGCCGTCCACCAGGCGCCCCTCCACGCCCGGCAGCAGCCCGGCCCGCGCCCGCAGCAGGCCGCGCAGCGCGGTCAGTCCCGCCACCACCGTGCCGATGCTGCTGGCGTTGACCTTGCGGTGCTCCTCCCAGTGCCCGCTGTCGCGGTCCTGCTCGAAGCGCACGGCGTCGAAGTAGAGGGGAAAGCGCCGCAGCACGGCCGCCGCGCCGGCGTCCAGCGGCAGCAGGCCGCCGAGCGCCGCGCGCGCGAGGAACCACAGGCCGTAGCCCAGCGCGTCGTTCTGCGCGTGCGGCCACCACTGGGGGCTCTCGCGCAGCGTCTCGCCCACGAAGCGCACGTGCGGCCGCTGCATCGGGTCGGACAGGTCGGCCTCGCCGCGAAGGGCGGCCTCGAAGCGCTCCGCCTGCAGCGCGAACCAGCCCAGCAGCGCGCGCGCTGTGCGCGCGGCCGAGGCCACGTCGCCGCGCTCCCAGGCCACGTGCGCCACGTGCACGGTGTCGCGCACCCAGACGTGGCCGTAGCCCGTGTCCTCCACGTCCGGCGCGCGCCGAGGCACGGCCGCGTACAAGCCGTTGGGCAGCGTGGGCAGGTCCAGCACGCCCCAGCCCGCCAGCACGCCCTCGAGAGCGTCGAGGTCGGCCTGGCCGTAGCGCTCGCGCAGCAGCGGGACGAGGCGCGCGGCGTGGACCACCACGCCGGCGGGCGCGCTCAAGCCTTGAGGCCCTGCAGGATGAGGCCGCTGACACGCTCCTCGAGGTCGTGCGCCCGCGCGCCGAGGTCCTCGCCGTCGGCCAGCACCCGCGCGCGCAGGACCTCGTCCTTGAGGCCCGCGAGGTTGATGAGCACGTTGACCCACGCCCCGCGGTAGGCCGCGCCCAGCGCGTAGGCGCCCACGGCCACGTCGCTGGCGAGGTTGGTGTTGACGTGCGTCGCCAGCGACTCGAGCACGCCCAGCGCCTCGACGGCGAGGCGGCAGGTGCCCAGCGGCGTCCCCATCGCCTCCTTCAGCGCGGCCTCGATCGCGGACTTGCGCGCCGCCTTGTCGGCGTCGGTGGTCTTGGGCAGCCCGTAGGCGGTGGTCACCTTGTCGTAGCTGAGCGCGTCGGCGTCCACGAGCTTCTGCAGCCGGCCGCGCAAGCCGTCGAGGCGCGCGATCTCGGCGGTCAGCGCGGCCTCGTGCTCCTCGAAGCCCTTGCGCCCCTGGGTGAAGCGCGCGGCCATCGCGCCCAGCGCGGCGCCGAGCTCGCCGAGATAGGCCGCCACCGAGCCGCCGCCGGGCGTGGCGCTGCGCGCGGCGGTCTGGTCGGCGAACTGGGCCAGGGAGAGGTCGGTGAGCATCGCGAGGCGTCCTGCGGAGGGCTGGGGCGCGCCGTGCCGGGCGCCAGGCGCGCCGAGTCTACTGGCCGCCCGGCGCGGCCCCGCTTGCCACAATGACGGCGCGAGCCGCCAAAGTGGCACACTGACTCGGCAAGCCGGAAGCCCGCGCACGGCCCACCCGGCCCGCCCAGGCCGCAGGAACGGGCCGCACATCCTCTGCGCTGCAGGAGCGCTGCACGCAGGACGCGACGCGCGCGCTTTGGCATGGCCATTGCAAACCCGTTGCCGGCTCTCGCCACGGAGACACGCCATGAACCTCGAGACCTTCACCCAGCGCGCCCGCGAGGCCCTGACCTCGGCCGCGCAGCTCGCCAGCTCGCGGCGCCATCCCGAGCTGACGCCGGCGCACCTGGTGCTGGTGCTGCTCGAGCCGCCGGACGGCTACGTCGCGGCGGTGCTCGACCATCTGGGCACCCGGCGCGAGCAGCTGCAGGCGGACGTCGAGGGTCTGCTCAAGGGCACGCCGCGCGTGTCGGGCGCGCAGCCGGCCCTGTCCTCGGCGCTGGCCGCCGTGATCGACGAGGCGGAGAAGCTGGCGAAGAAGCGCAGCGACAGCCACGTGTCCGTCGAGCAGCTGCTGCTCGCGGTCTTGAGCAAGGGCGACGACGCGCTCATCGCGGTGCTGGGCCACCGCGGCCTCACGCGCGCCGCCGTCGAGTCGGCCGTCCAGGCCGTGCGCGGCGAGCAGAAGGTGGAGGGCGACTCGCCCGAGTCCGGCTTCCAGGTGCTCGAGCGCTTCACGCGCGACCTCACGCAGCTCGCCCGCGACGGCAAGCTCGACGTGGTCATCGGCCGCAACGAGGAGATCCGCCGCGTGGTGCAGGTGCTCTCGCGCCGCACCAAGAACAACCCCGTGCTCATCGGCGAGCCGGGCGTGGGCAAGACGGCCATCGTCGAGGGCCTCGCGCAGCGCATCGCCAGCGGCGACGTGCCCGAGGGCCTGAAGGACAGGAAGGTCCTCGCGCTGGACCTCGCCGCCCTCATCGCCGGCACGAAGTTCCGCGGGGAGTTCGAGGAGCGCCTCAAGTCCCTGCTCAAGGAGGTGCAGGGCAGCGACGGCCAGATCATCCTGTTCATCGACGAGCTGCACACGCTGGTGGGCGCCGGCGGCGCCGAGGGCGCCGTGGACGCCGCCAACATGCTCAAGCCCGCGCTGGCGCGCGGCGAGCTGCGCTGCGTGGGCGCGACGACCGTGCAGGAGTACAGGAAGCACATCGAGAAGGACGCCGCGCTGGAGCGCCGCTTCCAGCCGGTGCGGGTGGACGAGCCCACGGTCGAGGACACCGTCGCCATCCTGCGCGGCCTCAAGGAGACCTACGAGGTGCACCACGGCGTGCGCATCCTCGACGAGGCGCTCGTCGCCGCCGCGCGCCTCTCGGCGCAGTACATCCAGGACCGCTTCCTCCCGGACAAGGCCATCGACCTGCTGGACGAGGCCGCCAGCAGCCTGCGCATCGCCATCGACTCCATGCCCCCCGAGCTGGACGACTTCGAGCGCCGCCTGCGGCAGCTCGAGATCGAGCAGACCGCGCTGGAGTCCGAGGAGCACCCGGACAGGAAGCGCATCGCGGAGGTCAAGGCGCGCATCGCCGAGATCCAGGAGCAGGCCGGCGTCCTGCGCCTGCGCTGGAAGAACGAGAAGGAGCTCATCCAGGCGCAGCGCGCGTCCAAGGAGAAGCTGCAGGCGCTCGAGCACGAGAGCCGGCAGGCGGAGCGCGGCGGCCAGCTGCAGCGCGCCGCCGAGATCAAGTACGGCGAGCTGCCCGCGCTGCAGAAGGAGATCGAGGCGCGCGCGCAGGAGATCGAGAAGATCCAGGAGCACGGCGCGCTGCTGCCACAGAACGTGGACGCCGAGCAGATCGCGCTGGTGGTCGCGCGCTGGACGGGCATCCCGGTCACGCGCCTGCTCTCCGAGGAGCGCGAGCGCCTGCTGCGCATGGAGGAGGCGCTGCGCCGGCGCTTCGTGGGCCAGGACGCGGCGGTCAAGGCCGTCTCCGACGCCGTGCGCCGCTCGCGCAGCGGCCTCGCCAGCCCCTCGCGCCCCATCGGCGCCTTCCTCTTCCTCGGGCCCACCGGCGTGGGCAAGACCGAGCTCGCGCGCAGCGTGGCCGACTTCCTCTTCGGCGACGAGAAGGCCATGGTGCGCCTCGACATGTCCGAGTACATGGAGAAGCACAGCGTGGCGCGGCTCATCGGCGCGCCGCCGGGCTACGTCGGCCACGAGGAGGGCGGCGCGCTCACCGAGGCCGTGCGCCGGCGCCCGCACTGCGTGCTGCTGCTGGACGAGGTGGAGAAGGCGCACCCGGACGTCTTCCACGTGCTGCTGCAGGTGCTGGACGACGGCCGTCTCACCGACGGCAAGGGCCGCACCGTGGACTTCACGCAGTGCCTGGTGCTCATGACGAGCAACCTGCGCGGCATGGACGCCGTGCGCAGCTACTTCAAGCCGGAGTTCCTCAACCGCCTCGACGACGTGATCGAGTTCGAGCCGCTCAAGCCCGAGGCGCTGCAGCAGATCGTGCGCATCCAGCTCGAGCGCCTGCGCCGCCAGGCGGCGACGACCAGCGGCCTGGAGCTGCAGTTCGCGGACGACGTGGTGGGCTTCCTGGCGCTGGCCGGCTACGACGCCGTGTACGGCGCGCGCCCGCTCAAGCGCGCCATCCAGAAGCACGTCGTGGACATGCTGGCCAAGGCGCTCATCGCCGGCGAGATCGGCACCGGCGACCGCGTGGCGGTCGAGGTGGACGGCGACGTGCTGAGGGCGCGGCGCATCGGTACGGCCGAGACGGTCACGGCCTGAGCCCGGCCGGTGGAGCCCGCGCGGGCCGTCCGAGCGGCGCGGCTTGGCGCCACGGCGACACGACGGTCACGCTCGCGCCGCGGGCGGACGGCCCTCGCGGTGGAGCCCGCGCGGGCCGTCCGCTAACCTCCCGCGCGGAGCCGGTCCGATGCACACCGTTCCTGACCCCTGCGCCTGAGGCCGCCCATCGCCCGCGCCGCGACCGCCGCCCCGCCGCTGCGCGCCGCGCTGGCGCTGCTGCGCCCCGCGCACTGGGCCAAGAACCTGGTGGTGCTGGCGCCGCTGGTCTTCGCGGGGCGCCTGAAGGACCCCGCCGCGCTGCGCGCGGCGCTGCTGATGGCCGCGGCCTTCTGCCTGCTGGCCTCGGGCGGCTACGCGCTCAACGACCTGCGCGACGAGCCGGCCGACCGATTGCACCCGGCCAAGGCCGGACGGCCGCTGCCGTCCGGAGCGCTGCCGCGGCGCACGGCACTGGGACTGGGACTGCTGTGCATCGCGACGGGCCTCGGGCTGGGCTGGGTCGTGCAGCGGCTCGCGCCGCCCGTCGAGGCCGGTGGGCTCGCGGCGGTCGGCCCGCTGGGCTGGTGCGTCGTGTACCTCGCGCTGAGCGGCGCGTATACGTTGTGGCTGCGCGCCGTCGCCGGGCTCGACGTGCTCGCGCTGGCGGCGGCCTTCGTGCTGCGCGCCTACGCCGGCAGCGCGGCGTTGCAGCTGCTGCCTTCGCACTGGCTGGTGGCCTGCGGGGCGTGCCTCGCGCTCTTCCTCGCGCTGGGCAAGCGGCGGCTGGAGATCAGCCAGGTGGGCGCCGCGGCCCGGCCCGCGCTGGCGACCTGGGATCCGGCCGTGCTGGACCGGCTGCTGGACCTCTCGGCGCTCGCGGCCGCCGTCAGCTACGTGGTCTACACCGTGGTGCCCGCGACCGCGGCCAGGGTCGGCGGGCCCGGCCTGCTGGCGTCGGCGCCCCTCGTGGCGTGGCTGCTCGTCCGCGCGCGCGGGCGGGTGCGCCGCGACGCGGCCTCCGATCCGGTCGAGCTGCTGCTGCGCGATCGGCCGACGCTGCTGGGCTTCGTCGCCTGGACGATCGTGGTCCTGGCCGTGATCTACCGCCATCCATGAGCCAGGCCGCGACCTACGCCGTGCTGCACCGCGACCCGACGCTGCTCGTGGTCGACAAGGCGCCCGGCGTGCTGGTCGTGCCGCCGCCGGGCTCGCGCGAGCGCTGCCTGCTGGACGACCTGCGCCGCGACGGCTTCAAGGTGGCGCCGGTGCACCGCCTCGACCGCGACACGAGCGGCGTGCTGCTGCTGTGCCTCGATCCCGCGCAGCGGGCGGCGCTGGAGGACGCCTTCCGCCGCCACGAGGTGACCAAGGAGTACCTGGCGCTGGTGCGCGGCGTGCCCCCCACGAAGCGCGCCACCATCGACATCCCCATCCTCGACCAGGGCGCGACGGCGCGCGTGGACCGCCGCGGCCGCCGGGCGGTGACGCACTACGAGGTCCTGCGCACGCTGCCTGGCCGGAGCGCGGGCGGCACGGCGAGCCTCGTGCGCCTGTCGCTGGAGAGCGGACGGCACAACCAGGTGCGCGTGCACATGGCGCACATCGGCCACCCGCTGCTGGGCGACTCCAAGTACGGCCGCCGCGACCGCGACGGCGCGGCCTTCCAGCCCGGGCGCTGCCTGCTGCACGCCGAGCGCCTGGGCCTGAGGCATCCCGCCACGGGGCGGCCGCTCGAGGTCACGGCGCCGCTGCCAGCTGACATGGAGGAAGCCCTGGCCGCGCTGGCCGTCTGAGGCGCCGGAACGGCTGCCTCCGGCCGTCCGCCCGCCGGCCGCCCCATCCATTGGGTAAGCTGCACGGTCGCACGGGGCGTCCCGCGACGCCCCACCCACGGTCACCCGGCCTTCCCGGGAAGGCCGCCTTCCCTCTTCCGTCCAAGCCTCCATGCCCCGCTCCAGCCCGACCAGTCTGCTCCTGCCCATCGCCGGCGTGGCGGTGCTGCTGCTCGCCGGCGTGGCCACGTACCTCGTGATCCACTCCGACGACGACAGCCCGAAGAGCCAGCAGAACGTGGCCACCCGCGCTCCCGAGGCGGCGCCGCAGCCCGAGTTCCAGGCGGCCCCGCCGCCCGAGCGCGACACCCAGCCCATCGAGGTGCCCAACGACGCCGCGCGCCTGCCGGTCGACTCGCCCATCGTGGCGGCGGCCGGTGATCCCGCCGGCGGCATCTCGGGCATGGTCGTGGACAAGAGCCGCCACCCGGTGGAAGGCGTGCGGCTGACGGTGTACCGCGGCAACGCGCTGCTGGGCGGCTCGGCCTTCCCGGGCACGCGCCAGCAGGTCGACACGTCGGCCACGAGCGGCCCCGACGGGCGCTACGAGCTCAAGCGCATCCCGGTCGGTCAGCCCTTCGTCGTCGTGGGCGAGCACGACGACTTCGCGCGCAGCGAGGTGAGCGGCATCCGCGTGCAGAAGAACGTCGTGACGCCGGACGTGGTCCTCATCATGACCGAGGGCGCGGTCATCACGGGCACGGTCACGGCCAAGGACAGCGGCCCCATCTCGAACGCGCGCGTCGAGCTGTACTACCAGCTCGACATGGCCTTCCTGAAGCCCGAGGACCAGCGGCCCTCGCGCGTCGTCTTCACCGACTCCACCGGGCGCTTCGCCTTCACGCACGTGAGCAGCAGCAGCATCCGCGTGCGCGTCTCCGCCGACGGCTTCGAGTCGCAGTCGCGCACCGTCTCGTACGCGCTGGAGCCCGAGCCGCGCGACGAGAACCTGGCCTTCGAGCTCAATCCCGGCAGCGCGCTGCCCGGCCGCGTGGTCACCGACAAGGGCGCGCCCGTGCCGCGAGCGCGCGTCGAGGTCAGCTCGATCACGCGCGACGTGCAGAGCACCTCCGTGGCCGTGAGCGACGACGGCGGCAACTTCCTGCTCGAGGGCATCGGCGCGTCCACCTACCAGCTGCGCGCCACCTGCCCGGGCTACACGGACAAGGTCATCCAGCACGTGGACGCGTCGGCCGGCAACGTGCTGGTCGAGATGACGGCCCGCGGCGGCGCGCAGGGCAAGGTGAGCTCGCTTTCCGACAAGGGCATCCCCAGCTTCACCCTGCACCTCATGAAGAGCGCGCCGGGCCGCGAGCCCAACTACCTGAGCGACAGCCGCCGCTTCAACGCGCCCGACGGAACCTTCCTCTTCGACGACCTCGACCCCGGCGACTACGTGCTCGAGGCGCGCGCCGACGACTGGGCCGACTCGCGCAGCGACCCCTTCACCGTGGCGGGCGGCGGCGACGCGCCGACGACCGTGAACATCACGATGAGCAAGGGCGGCACGCTGCGCGGCACCATCAAGACCGCCGACGGCAAGCCCGCCGCGGGCGCGATGGTCTCGCTCAACGAGAACAACTTCCAGGACAACGCCCTCAACCAGATCTTCAAGAGCATCGCGCCCGACGACACGCGCGAGCGGCACGTCAAGGCCGGCGGCGACGGCAGCTACGCCTTCGAGCAGGTCCCGCCCGGCGTCTACCAGGTGTCCGGCACCCACGAGGACTCCGCGCCCGTCGTGGTGAACGACGTCAACATCGTCGACGACGCGCTGGGCGGCAACAAGCCGATGGACCTGGTGCTGCCGCCGGGCGCCGTCATCGCCGGCCACGCCGTCTCCGCCGCGAGCCACCCGCTGGCCTTCTGCAAGGTGCAGATCAGCCAGAAGGACACGGGCTTCATGGACGTCGGCACCACGGACAACGACGGCGGCTTCAGCTTCCGCAACCTGCGGTCGGGCGAGTACCAGATCACCGTCACGCCCACCAAGGACGACCAGGACAAGCCCATCCATCCCTTCCTGCAGCTCGTCCAGGCGCAGAAGTCGATGCAGAAGATCTTCGTCAGCGAGGGACAGGTCGTCGACGGGGTGCTGATCACGCTGGGCGCGTCGTCGAACTAGTCCGCGCTCCGGCTCTCCAGAGCGAGGGCCCGTCCGGCTCCCGAGTTCCTCGGGGATCGGGGGATGGGGCGCCGTCGGCGCCGCATCCCCGACCCCTGCGCACGTCCGCCGGACGGGCACTCGCTCTGGAGAGCCGACGTCGCGGCGAGGGATGAGTTCCAGCTGGCTGGGGCGTGAGCCGCGAGTTCGCTGCGGCGGGTCGCTGGAGGTCGTCAGCGTAGGGCGCCGCTTCGCGGCGCCGGCGCGCGGCGCGATCGGATGCGCTGTGCGTGCGCTCGACACTCTTCGCTGCGTGCCGACGCGCTTCCCTGCGGGGCGGCGATCGGCAGAGCGCCGGCTCGAGCGAGTGGGCCTCCACTGCTGCCGCGCAGCGGAGTCGATCAGAGACTGACGTACGCGGGGCCGCCTTCGGCGGGCGTGACCCACTCGATCACTTGATATGGGTCGAGGATGTCGCAGGTCTTGCAGTGGACGCAATTGGAGAAGTTGATGCGGAGCGACTGGCCGTCGGTGCCGAATTTGGGGTCGGCGACCATCTCGTACACGGCGGCGGGACAGAAGGACTGGCAGGGATTGCCGTATTCCTCGCGGCACTTCACGGCGCAGTGGTCGGGCGTCGCGTGGACCAGCAGGTGGTTGGGCTGGTCCTCGGGGTGCTTCGTGCCGGAGAAGTAGACGTTGGTGAGCTTGTCGAAGGTGAGGACGCCGTCGGGCTTGAAGGGTGGGCGGCGGCGCGGACGCACGGCGGCGCGGTGGCGCATGCGCTCGTGGCCGGCGACGGCGGGCAGCGGGTCGCGCCAGCCGCGGCCGCCGGTGATCAGCTGCAGGCCCACCTGCAGCATGGCCAGCGGCGTGAGGCCGTGCGAGACGGCGGCGTGGAAGTTGCGGAAGCGGAACAGCTCGCGGCCGGCCCAGCTTGCGCGCAGAGCGGTCTCGTAGGGGGCGAGGACCTTGCCGGAGAAGTCGCCGGCGACGAGCGCGGCCAGCGCGGTCTCGGCGGCGAGCATGGCGCTCTTCATGCCGAGGTGGATGCCCTTGAGGCGCGCGGCGTTCAGCGTGCCGAGCGCGTCGCCGGCGAGCAGGCACCCGTCCACCCACGGGCGCGGCATGGACCAGTAGCCGCCCGCGGGCAGGCTCTTGGCGCCGTAGGCCACGCGCGTGCCGCCGGCGAGCAGAGCGCGCACGTAGGGGTGCGTCTTCCAGCGCTGGAACTCCTCGTGGATGTCGAAGGCGGGGTCCTCGGCGTCGAGGTCCACCACGAGGCCCAGCGTGATGAGGTCCCCGCCGATCCAGTAGATGAAGGAGCCGCCGAAGAGGCCGAAGGGCAGCGGCCAGCCGGCCGTGTGCACCACGGCGCCGGCGCGCGCGGCGGCGCCCTTCACCTCCCAGGTCTCCTTCACTCCCGTCTCGTAGACCTGCGGGTTGCGGCCGGCGGTGCCGAAGCGCTGCACGAGGCGCTTGGTGAGGTGGCCGCGGCTGCCGTCGCAGAGGATGGTGAGCTTCGCGCGGATCTCCACGCCCGGCTCGAAGTTGCCCTTCGGCTGGCCGTGGGCGTCGAGGCCCTTGTCGTTGGTGATGACGCCGCGCACGGCGCCGTCCTCGACGATGAGGTCCGCGGCGGGGAAGCCGGCGAACAGGTTCACGCCGGCGGCCTCGGCCTTCGGCGCCAGCCAGCGCACGAGGGCGTTGAGCGAGCCGGTCCAGCAGCCGGTGTTGCGCATCCACGGCGGGTGCGGCAGGTGCAGCGTGCGACGCTCCGTCAGCCACAGGAGCTCGTCGGTCTCGACGGGCACCAGCGGCGGGGACTGCTCGCGCCAGTCGGGCAGCAACTCGTCCAGCGCGCGGGGGTCCACGACGGCGCCGCTGATGGCGTGCGCGCCGATGGTCTCGGCCTTCTCCACCACCGCGACCATGAGCTCGCCCAGCGGCCGGCCGGCCGTCTCCTTCGCGCGCGCGTCGTGCTGGGCGAGGAGCTGCTGGAGGTGCAGCGCGCCCGCCAGGCCGGCGGGGCCGGCGCCGACGAAGAGCACGTCGACCTCGAGAACCTCGCGCTCGGGCATCGAAGAGACTCCTCGCGGTGCGGGCGGAACCGGAGCGGCAGAGGATAGGCGCCGGCCCGGCACGCTGCCAGATCAGCTCCCGGCGGGCGGCGATCCCAGCGAGCGGTCGTGCTCGAAGAGCGTGCGGCTCTCGACGTTGCCGTGCTCGTCCCACGTGGTCCAGACGCCCTCGCGCAGGTCCGCGGCGCGACGGCCCTCGCTGCGCTTGTTCCCCTCGGTGTCCCAGCTGACGTCGCGGCCCTCGCGCAGGCCGTTGCGGTACTCGACCAGCTCCGCCTGGCGGCCGTTCGGGTACCACGTGGTGACGCGGCTCACGAAGACGTCGCCGTCGATGAGCATGCGCGTCTGCACGCTGACGCGGCCCTCGGCGTCCTGCACCGTCTCGAGGTAGCCGGCGGGCTTGCCGTTGACGGTCCAGTAGACCGTGCTCGTGGTCGGATGGCCCTGCTCGTCCCAGGCCTGCCACTCGCCGGACGGGACGCCCAGCTCGTACTGGCCGCGCGAGGCGGCCTGGCCGTTCTCGTACCACGTCTCGACCGGGCCGTCGGGCGAGCCCTTGCGGATGGTGCCGTGGCTGCGCTTGACGCCACTGGGGAAGTACTCCCACCTCTCGCCGTCGGCGGCGCTCGCGGTCGCGGCCGTCGCTGCGCCCGGGGCGGCGGCGCGCGTCGGGGCTGGCTGCGGGTTGCGCGCAGGCGCGGTCGCAGCGGGCGGCGTCGCGGCCGGTGGCGTGGGGTTGGACGCTGCGGGCTGCGGCGCGGGCTTCTCGTCAGCCGGCGGTGCGACGGGCTTGGCGGCCGTGTCGGTGGCGGGCGCTGGCTCGGGCGCGGGCGCCACGGGGGGCGCGGCCGGCGGCGTCACGCTCAGCTGCACGCTCGACGCGTCGGGCGGCGGCTCGCTCGGCGGGGCCACCGGCTCCTGCTGCACGATGGCGCGCGCGCCACCCGGAGCGTTCTGGACCACCTGGCCGACGGGAGTGCCGTCGCGGAACTCGCCCTCGAAGGCCAGCGAGCCGTCCGGATGGAAGCCCTTCACGTGGCCGTCACGGCGGCCCTCCTTGTAGGTGCCTTCCTCGCGCACGCGATCGTCGGACCACCACGTGGTGAAGGGCCCCGTGTAGTCCGCGGGCACGCGTCGCGGGTGAGCGGCCGCCTGCGAGCCGGACATGCAGCCGGCCAGCAGCAGGGCCAGCACGCACGGCAGGCAGCGCCGGAAGGCCAGGAGCAGCCCGTCGAAGAAGTGCTTCGAGGGCCGAAGCGATGGATGTCGCGTCGGATCGAGGCGCGAGACCGAGGCCGGGGCCCCGCGCAGGAGATGCGACGGGCTTCGCCCGTTGCATCTCCGTCGAGGGCGCTCCCGAATGGAGCGCCCGTCGCGGGAGTGGCGATTCGCCGCAGGCCGAGCCACGAAGAGCCGGCGCGAAAGACGCGCTTCGGCGCCCGAATGACTTCTTCGACGGGCTGCTGCTGGCGACCGCCTCATGCCGCGAATCTACCAGACCACGAGCGCCGCCGAAGCGCCGGCATGGCTCAGCGCTCGACCAGCTCGAACCAGATCCAGGTGGGCGTCACGCGCACCTTGCCCGCGTCGGCGCGGCCGTCGTCGAGCGCGCGGTCGAGCCAGGCGGCGGTCTCGTCGTCGATCTCGCCGTTGCCGCGGTTCAGGCGCGTCCACAGCTCGTCGGTCTGGCCGTCGCGGTCGGCGTCGAGCAGCTGCTGCGGCTCGGCCAGGCTCCAGAAGGACTGGCTCGTGGGGCGCGAGGGCAGCGGGTCGAGGTAGGGACCCGACCAGGTCTTCTGGTGCCGCACCGGCGCGCTCGTGCGCTGGCGCAGGCCGCCGTCGTAGCCGTCGGAGAGGTCGAAGGCGGCGGCGGGATACTCGCCGTTGTCCTCGACGTAGGACAGCGCGGCATGCTCGATGCGGTAGTAGTCCGAGACGATGGCGCTGCGCAGGTCGTCGGCCGAGGACTGTTGCCGGAGCGGCTGCACGACGCCCATCGTGCCCAGGGTCAGCACCGCCGCCGCGAACACCAGCGGAAAGGCGACGAAGCGCCAGCGGCCCGAGACCTGGAAGGGATCCTTGCTCGCCATCGCGGACTGCCCCGGGGGACGCGCGCCGGAACGCCGGCTCGCGGCCCTCATCGCCCGCTCAGGGGGGTGACTGGAGCGCGCGGGGGCGCGGCTTCTCCGCGGGCAGGGCGGGTCCGGGGTCGAGCGGCTGCAGTCGGCCGTCGTGCAGCCAGAGGCAGCGGCCGGTGCGCTGCGCGAGGTCGCTGTCGTGGGTGACCAGCACCAGCGTGGTGGCGTGGCGCAGCGAGAGGTCGAAGAGCTGGTCGGCGATGACCTCGCTGGTGCGCTCGTCGAGGTTGCCGGTGGGCTCGTCGCACAGCAGCAGCCGCGGCTTGCCCACGAGCGCGCGCGCGATGGCGACGCGCTGCCGCTCGCCGCCCGAGAGCCGCGCCGGGCGGTGCCGCGCGCGGTCGGCCAGTCCCAGCTCCTCCAGCAGCCCCAGGGCCTGCTCGCGCGCCGCGCGGCGCTCGGAGGCCCAGCGCAGCGGGCCGCAGGCGATCATGCGCGGCAGCAGCGCGTTCTCCAGCGCCGTGAGCTCGGGCAGCAGGTGATAGAACTGGAAGACGAAGCCCACCAGCCGGTTGCGCAGCCGCGCGCGCGCCGGGCGCGAGAGGCCCACGGTGTCCGTGCCGTCCAGCTGCAGCCGCCCCTCGTCGGGCCGGTCGAGCAGGCCCAGCAGGTGCAGCAGCGTGCTCTTGCCCGCGCCCGAGCGCCCCATGATGGCCACCGTCTCGCCCGCGCGCAGCTCGAGGTCCGCGCCGTGCAGCACGTGCACCAGCTCCTGCCCCATGCGGAAGCGCCGCTGCAGGCCGGTCGCGCGCAGGACCACCGGGGCCTCACTCATGGCGCAGGGCGTCCACCGGGTCGAGGCGCGCCGCGCGCCACGCCGGCAGCAGGCAGATGAGCACCGAGAACAGCACCGTGACCGCCAGCACCTTGGCGTCCAGCCAGGAGTTGACCTCGCTGGGCAACGTGGTGAAGGCGTAGACCTCCTTGTTGAAGATCTCGATGTGGAAGGTGGACTCGATCCAGTTCTTCACGGCGTCCACGTTGCGCGCCAGCGCCTCGCCCGCCACGAAGCCGAACAGCCCGCCGAGCGCCGACACGAACAGCCCGCAGGTGGCGAAGATCGCGCCGATGCCCAGCGCCGGCGCCCCCATGGCCGAGAGGATGCCGATGTCGCGCACCTTCTCCTGCACCATCATCGTGAGCATGGAGAAGGTGATGGTGCAGGTGAGCAGCACGAACAGGCCCAGCACGAAGGCCAGGATGTTGCGCTCGTTCTCGACCGCGCCGAGGTAGACGGCGTAGCGCTCCTCCCAGGTGACGACCACCGCCGGCAGGCCCGCGTGGTCCAGCGCGCGGGAGAGGCCGTCGCGCAGCTCGGGCAGGCGCGCCGGGTCGGCCGCCGTCACCGCCATCTCGGAGAACTCCTGGTGCGTGCCCGACCAGGCCTTGAAGTCCGGCGTGCTCACGAAGACATGGTTCACGTCGAAGTCGTACTTGCCGGTGCGGAAGGCGCCGGCGACGACGAAGGTCTCCGTGCGCGAGGCCAGCGTGGCGCCGGACAGGTCCACGTCGTCGGGCAGCGTGACGAGCTCGAGCGCGTCGCCCGGCTGCAGCTGCTGGATGAGCATGCGCTGCTCGCCCACCAGGATGCGCGGCAGGTCGGCTTTGGCCAGGCGCCGGTCGCGGATGAGCTTCCTGTCCAGCGCGAACAGCCGGGCCGGATCGGGCGCGCGCGGCGGGCTCGCGGCCGCGGCCTCCTGCACCTCCTTGACCTTGAGCGAGTCGTCGTAGACCTGCTCGGCGTAGTGCGTGAATTCCGTGTACTTCGACTCGGCCACGGGGTCCACGCCCATGACCATGACCTGGTTGATGTGGCCCGACTGCCCCACCATCGCGTCGTTGAGCGAGAGGTTGTCTCGGCCGTGCACCTTGACCACCGCCGGCCGCACGAGCCGCGAGGTCACACCCGCGACGCCCGGGAGGCCCGCGACCACGCGCTCGTAGGCCGCCTGGCCCGCGATCTCACCCTTGCTGGGTTGCTGCACAGGCAGCACCGTGATGTCGGCCGTGGTGCCACGCACGATGGAGCGCGTCTCGCGCAGGAAGCCGTTCATCACCGAGACCACGGTGATGAGCGCGCCGACGCCGATGCCGATGGCCACGATGGCCAGGTAGCTCACGGGCCTGGCGAACAGGTAGCGGCCGGCGAGGAAGGGCCGGTACACCTCAGGCCCCCGCCTGCGGCCGCAGCAGCGGGAAGAGGATCACGTCGCGGATGGACTCGGCGCCGGTGAGCAGCATGGCCAGCCGGTCCACGCCGATGCCGATGCCCGCCGCGGGCGGCATGCCGTGCGCGAGGGCGTCGACGTAGTCGTGGTCCACCTGCGCCGGCAGCTCGGGGTCCTTGCGCGCCACCTGCTCCTCGAAGCGCCGCAGCTGGTCCTCCGGGTCGTTCAGCTCGCTGAAGGCGTTGGCCGCCTCCATGCCGCCGATGAACAGCTCGAAGCGCTCCGCGAGGCGCGGGTCCTCGGGCGAGCGCTTGGCCAGCGGGCTCATGGCCAGCGGGAAGTCCGTGACGAAGAAGGGGTCCATGCCGAGCTTCGGCTCCACGTGCTCGCTGAAGAGGAAATCGGCGATGGCGGCGTCGGAGCTGCCGGGCGGCACGGGGAAGGCCTGCGCCGCCTTGCGCAACGAGCCGGCCTCCATGACGTCGACGCCCGTCTCCTTCTTGATGAGGTCCGCGTAGCGGCCGCGCTTGAAGGGCGGCGTGAAGTCGATGACGGCCTCGCCGCGCCGCACGCGCGGCCCGCCCGGCGCCTCGCGGCCCTGCGGGTCGCAGGCGCAGGTCTCGGCCAGGCGCGGCAGCAGCTCCTCGAGCGCCGCCATCCAGTCGCCGGCCCGCGCGTAGGCCCAGTAGGCCTCGAGCATGGTGAACTCGGGGTTGTGGCGCGGCGAGAGGCCCTCGTTGCGGAAGTTCCGGCCGATCTCGAACACGCGCTCGAAGCCGCCCACGAGCAGGCGCTTGAGGAAGAGCTCGGGCGCGATGCGCAGGTACAGGGCGATGTCGAGCGTGTTGTGGTGCGTGATGAACGGCCGCGCCGTGGCCCCGCCGGCGATGGCGTGCAGCATGGGCGTCTCGACCTCGAGGAAGCCGCGGCCGCGCAGGAAGGCGCGCAGCTCGTCCACCATGCGGCAGCGGGCGCGGAAGCGCGCGGCGCTGCCGGGGTTGGCGACCAGGTCCACGTAGCGCTGGCGGTAGCGCAGCTCCACGTCGGCCACGCCGAAGTACTCGTTGGCCGGCTGCGAGAGCGTCTTGGTGAGCAGCTCGGCGTCCTGCGCGAAGACGGTCACCTCGCCCAGCCGCGTGCGCCCCAGCTCGCCGCGCGCGGCGAGGAAGTCGCCGAGGTCCAGCGTGTCCAGCAGCTGCGCGTAGGGCCCCTCGCCCAGCACCTTCTTCTGCACGTAGACCTGCACGCGCCCCGACTCGTCGCGCAGGTCGAGGAACTGCGAGCTGCCGTGGTCGCGGCGCGCCGTGACGCGGCCGGCCACCGTGACCACGGCGCGCGGTGCGGCGTCCGGGTCGGTGCCCGCGAGCGCCTCGGCAATGCGCCGGCGGTCGGGCAGGGTCGCGCCGGCCGGAAAGGGCTCGCGCCCCGCGGCGCGCAGCCGCTCCAGCTTGGCTCGTCTTTCCTCCGGCACGTCCATCCCGTGATGATAGGGACGCGCCTGCGCGGCTCAAAGCGAGGCCTTGCACGGGAGCGCCGCGCCCCGGAACATGAGCGGTTCGCCGTCCCCGCGGAAAACCGGCCATGAGCGTCACCCTCAAGGTCGACGGGCCCACCCGTCGCACGCTGTCCTTCTCCATCGAGCGCGCCACCCTGCAGGCCGAGATCGAGCGGCGCGTGCAGTCGCTGGCCCGGCGCGCGCAGTTCAAGGGCTTCCGGCCCGGCCACACGCCCGTCGCGCTGGTGCGCAAGGCCTACGGCAAGGACGTCACCGAGGACGCGCGGCGCACGCTCATGTCCAAGGCCTTCGAGGAGGCCGTGCGCGAGCACAAGCTGCACCCCGTGGGCGAGCCCGAGCTCAACCTGCAGGCGCTTTCGGACGAGGGCGACGGCCCGTTCACCTTCGAGCTCGCCGTGGAGGTGGTTCCGGACTTCGAGCTGCAGGACCTCAAGTCCATCCCCGTGACCATCACCCTGCCGCCCGTCACCGACGCCATGGTCTCGGGCGAGGTCGAGCGCTTCCGCCAGCAGGCCGCCGGCGTGCAGGACGCGCCGGCCGACGAGCCGGCCGGCGACGACTCGGTGCTGGGCGTCACCCTCACCTACATCGTGGACGGCAAGGCCCTGGACCCGCGCCCGGACCGCACGGTCTTCGTGAAGCACGACCTCGTGGACGCCATCAACGTCCCGGGCTCCGGGGCGGCGTTCCGCGGGGCCAAGCCGGGCGACGTCGTGGAACTGGAGGCCGATCTGCCGGCGCACTTCGAGCCCGCGGAGCTCTCCGGCCGCCACGCCGTGCTCAAGGCCAGCGTCACCAGCCACCGCAAGGTCGTCGTGCCGCCCCTCTCCGAGGAGCTGCTGGCCAAGGCCGGCCTCAAGACCGAGGACGAGCTGCGCGCCCGCATCCGCGAGGCCCTCGAGCAGCAGCGCGCCCAGGCGCGCGCCGAGCAGGTCGACCGCGCCGTGGAGAGCTGGCTGGTGGACCAGCACCCCATGCCCATGCCCGAGCGCCTGCTGGCCAAGGTCATCGACCGCCGCGTCCACGAGGTGGCGCACCGCATGATGGAGCAGCAGGGCCTCTCGGCCGACGACGGCCACCGCAAGGCCGAGGAGCAGCGCGAGCGCATCGTGCAGGCCGCGCAGCGCTCGCTGCACGCCTCCTTCATCCTCGCCCGCATCGCCCGCGAGCAGTCGCTGGGCTCCACGCTGGCCGAAGCCGAGGAGCAGGTCCGCCAGCTGGCCCGCTCGCAGGACCAGGACCCCGACACCGTCCTCGCCCAGGCCCGCAGCGAAGGCTGGCTTCAGGACGTCGCGGCCACCGTCACCGAGAGCAAGACCCGCGAGTGGCTCCGCGCCCGGGCCGCGGTGACCGAGACCACGGAACCCGCCGCGGCGGGCTGAGCCGCGGCGGATGAAAGCCGAAGGGCCGGGTGTGCCGCCCGCTGGGCGCACCGGACGCACATGTCGTTGCGCCCAGAGGTCGTCCCACCCGGCCCTTCGGCTTTCCCCGCCGCTGTCCAACTCCACGAGTCGGTGCTCCGCGGTCGGTGATTACGGTCGCAATGAATTCCGGTCGAGAGGCGCGGCTTGGTGAAAGCGACCCGCCCGACGCGGGTGATCAGCCCCTGGAGGGCTTACGCCGGCGCCGGCCACGCAGGGCCCGGATTGCAGGCGACAACCGTGACCCGCCGGGACGCGCGCCGGCGTGCCGGGACGAATCGCTGGATGCGGCCATCGATCCCAGCGTGCCGGGCTCGCTGACAGCTCGCGTCGGCAGCTCGTCCTTGCTGGCCGCGCCTCTCGACCGGGTCGCGGCGATCGATAATCGTCGACCGCGGAGCACCGAGGCGTG
>DASUFI010000246.1:0-2288 GCA_036274635.1 Planctomycetota bacterium | reverse complement strand
TGAAGCTGCGGGCGACCTCGAGGTCCGCGTACAGCTGCGCCAAGGGCTTGGCCTTCATCGGGCCGCCGCGGTCGGCGTGCACCGTGAGCTGTCCCGGCGCGATGTGCTGCTGGCGGCAGGCCGAGCCGACCAGCTGGCAGGTGTCGGGCGACGCCGCATGATTTAGCTACCGCGACACCCAGTCTTGCGCAGGGGGTGACGCGGGCGTAGCCGCGGCCGTCAGAGTGTGGCCCTCACGGGAGGGCCCGGGCTGTGGCGGTCAAGCTGGACAGGGAGGCGCGGATGACGATCAAGGAGCTGGCGAGTCGCGGCGTGCCAGGCCGCGGGATCGCGCGGATGTTGGGCGTGCGTGAGGGGACGGTGCGCTACCACCTGGCGCGCCAGGCGGCGGGCGCCACCGACGGTCGCGTCAGGCAGGTGTCGAAGGCCACGGCCTTCGCCACGGCGATCGAGCACTGGCTCGACGCGCAGGCCGAGGGGGCGCCGATCAGTCTGGCGGCGCTGCACGACTGGCTGGTGGCCGAGCACGGCTACCCGGGGAGCCGCCGCGGCCTGCAGCGCTACGTCCGGCGACACCACGCGCCGCCAAGGCTGCGCGCCCGCCGGCGCGTCGAGACGCCGCCGGGCGCCCAGGCGCAGGCCGACTGGGCCGAGGACCGCGGCGTGATCCTGGCCGGCGAGGTCGTCACGCTGTACGCCTTCCACCTCGTGCTGTCGCACAGCCGCTACGAGGCCATCGTCTGGTCGCGCCGCAAGGACCTGCTCGCCTGGCTCCACGTGCACAACGAGGCGTGGCGGCGCCTGCGCGGCATCGCGGCCAGCGTGCGCGTGGACAACGAGAAGACGGTCATGGCCAAGGGCGCCGGCGTGTGGGGCGAGCTGCACCCGATCTACGGGCGCTACGCCGAGACGGTGGGCTTCCACATCGACGTGTGCCCGCCGAGAAGCCCGGGCCACAAGGGCAAGGTCGAGCGGCGCATCCTCGACCAGCGCCTCGGCGGCGACCCGCGGCGGCGCTGCTGGGACAGCCTGGAGGAGCTGCAGGCCTGGACCGACGACCTGGTCGAGCGCTCCGCGCAGCGGCGCACGTGCCCGGCGACCGGCACGAGCGTGGTCGAGGCGTGGCGCATGGAGCAGAGCAAGCTGGCGCCGCTGCCGGCCGAGCTGCCCGAGCCCTTCGACCACGTCGCGACGAGGCGCGTGGCCATCGACTGCACGGTGTCCTTCGAGCACGCACACCTACAGCGTGCCCTTCACGCTGGTCGGACAGACCGTCGAGGTGCGGGGCGCGGCCCAGCGGGTGCAGGTGCTCTTCGGCGCGCGCCTGGTCGCCAGCCACGCGCGGCACACGGCCGAGAGGATCGTGCTCGACCCGCGGCACTACGAGGGCCAGTCCACCGACGCCGTCGTGGCGCCGCCGCCGCTCGGGCGCATGGGTCGCAAGCTGCAGGAGTTCGCCGAGCTCTCTCCGGAGAAGCGGCCGGTAGACCTGTACGCCGAGCTGGCGGAGGTGGCCCGATGAGCACCAGGGACACCAGCCCGCGCCTCGACATCGATGCCACCAAGGAGCGCTTGCAGCGCCTCGGGCTGTTCCAGGCGGCCGAGACGCTGGGCGAGCAGCTCAGTGAAGCCGTCAAGGAGGAGCTGCCTCCGCACCTCCTGCTCGACCGGCTGCTGCAGTCGGAGCTGGTGGCACGCGACGAGCGGCGCGTGCGCACGTCGCTGCGGCTCTCGGCCTTGCCGCCGGGCCAGACGCTGGGGAGCTTCGACTTCTCCTTCCAGCCGTCGATCGAGAAGAGCCGCATCGAGACCCTGGGCACCTGCGCGTGGGTGCGCGAGAAGCAGAACCTGCTGCTGCAGGGGCCGCCCGGCGTCGGGAAGACGCACCTGGCCGTGGCCCTCGGCGTGCGGGCCATCGAGCACGGCTTCAGTGTGGCCTTCTTCCCGCTCGAGGAGCTCTTGGCCTCGATGCGCCGCGACAGCGACGTGTCCCCGAGCCGCCTGCGGCGCAGGAAGTACGTGAACGTCGCGCTGCTCATCATCGACGAGGTGGGCTTCGAGCCCATGGACCGGCAGGCGGCGAGTCTGCTCTTCCGGCTGGTGAGCTGGCGCTACGGCCGCGGATCGATCCTCATCACGACCAACAAGGGCATCAAGGACTGGCCCGACATCCTCGCCGGCGACGAGGTCCTGGCGACCGCCATCCTCGACCGGCTGCTGCACAAGAGCCACGTGCTCAACATCAAGGGCCGCAGCTACCGGCTGCGCGAGCTGGAGGCGGCCGCCGC
>DASUFI010000245.1:0-2499 GCA_036274635.1 Planctomycetota bacterium | reverse complement strand
CGCAACGGACGCACATGTCGTTGCGCCCAGAGGCCGTCCCACCCGGCCCTCCGGGTTTCCCCGCCGCTGTCCACCCTCACGAGTCGGTGGCCCGCGGTCGGTCATTACGGTCGCAATGAATTCCGGTCGAGAGGCGCGGCTGGGTGAAAGCGACCTGCCGACGTGGGTGATCAGCGCCCGGCGGGCTGGCACCGGCGTGGGCCACGCCTGCTCACTGAGAACCCGCGTCGGCAGGTCGTGCTCTACTGGCCGCGACTCTCGACCGCGTCGCGGCGACCAATCATCTTCGACCGCGGAGCACCGAGCCGTGGGGTTGGACAGCGGCGGGGAAAGCCGAACTGTCCCCTCGACCGACCTCTGGGCGACCGGACATGTGCGTCCGGTCGCTTAGCGCGAGGTCGAGGGGACAGTTTGGCTTTCATCCGCCGCGCCGTGACAACGCCACCCGGCCCAGCTCTCCGCGGCCTCGGTCAGGTCGCCGCGGCCGAGTCGATGAAGCCTTCGAGCAGCCGCGCCCGCACCGGGTGCTGCAGCTTGCGGACGGCCTTGGCCTCGATCTGGCGGACGCGCTCGCGGGTGACCTTGAAGATGCGGCCGACCTCCTCGAGCGTGTAGGTGTAGCCGTCGCCGATGCCGTAGCGCAGCTTGATGATCTCGCGCTCGCGGAAGGACAGGGTGTCGAGGACGGCCATGATCTTGTCCTTGAGCATCTCCTGCGCGGCGGCCTGCACGGGGCTGACGGCCGACTCGTCCTCGATGAAGTCGCCGAAGTAGGAGTCGTCGCCCTCGCCGATGGGCCGGTCGAGGCTGATGGGGTGCTTGCTGATCTTCATCACCCGCTTGGCCTCCTCGATGGAGATGTCGCTGTTGCGGGCGATCTCCTCGATGGTCGGCTCGCGGCCCAGGGTCTGGACCAGCTTCTTGGTGACGTTGCGCAGCTTGGACATGGTCTCGATCATGTGCACCGGGATGCGGATGGTGCGCGCCTGGTCGGCGATCGAGCGCGTGATGGCCTGGCGGATCCACCACGTGGCGTAGGTGCTGAACTTGTAGCCGCGGCGGTACTCGTACTTCTCGACCGCCTTCATCAGGCCGGTGTTGCCCTCCTGGATCAGGTCGAGGAAGGACAGGCCGCGGTTGCGGTACTTCTTGGCGATGGAGACGACGAGGCGCAGGTTGCCCGACGAGAGGGCGCGCTTGGCCTCCTCGTACTGGGCGTACTTGTCGTCGATGAGGCGCAGGCGGATGGCCAGGCGCTTGGGGCTCTCGAGCGCCTGCACCTGCAGGTTCTCGAAGTCGGCCTTCAGCTCCTTGAACTCGCGGCTGCCGTGCGCGCCCTTGAAGTACTTCAGGCGGCGCTCGAGGGTGGCCATCTCCTGGTGCTTCTCGCGCACCAGCTCGATCATCGGGCGCACCTTCTTCAGCTGGATCTGCAGCTCCTCGAGCAGGTCGGCGGCCTTGCGGCGGCCCCAGGCGATGCGGCGCACGAGCAGGCGGCGCTGCGCCACCGTGCCCTTGGCCTCGAGGTAGCGGCGGTAGTCGTCGGTGAGGCGCGTGTGCAGGGCCTTGAGCGTGGCGATGCTGCCCTTGAGCCGCGCGGAGACCTCCTGCTTGCCCGGCTCGAAGCCGCTGGTGGAGACCTTGAGCGTGCGGTCGAAGGCGAGGCGCCCGGCCTCCACGTCCTCGATGATCTGGATGCCCTCGCGCACCGCGAAGCCCGTGGCCATGATGAGCTTGCGGAAGTGGCGGCGCGTGACCTCGATCTGGCGCGCCAGGCTGATCTCCTGCTCGCGCGTCAGCAGCGGGATCTCGCCCATCTGCGTGAGGTACATGCGCACGGGGTCGTCGATGCGCTCGGTGGGCGTGCCCTTGTCGGGCGTGTCGTCGGGCGCCTCGACGCGCGGGCGCGCCTCGCCCTCCTCCTGCACGTCGGCCTCGTCGAGGACGTCGATGCCCAGCTCCTCCAGCAGCGAGAGCACCTCATCGATGTTCTCGATGTCGCTGGGGAGGATCTGGTTCATCTCCTCGTAGGTGACGTAGCCGCGCGCGCGGCCCTGCTCGACGAGCAGGCGCACGCTGGGGTCCATCTTGTCGATGGTGGCGGCGAGGTTGCCGAGATCGGTTTCGGGATGACTCAAGGGAGCGGGCCCTCCTGGGTCCGGGTGAGGCGACTGCAAGTTTGTTCAGAAGGCAGGGTCACGGCTGCGGCTCGCGTGCCACGCGTCCGTCACGTCCGGAGGCGCGGCGCAGGTGGGTGTCCACGGCCCGCAGCTCGTCCACGTTGGTGGCGAGGCCGGGCTGCGAGAGCTTGTGGCGCATGGCGGCCTTGCCGCGCTCGGCGTCGAGCGCGCGGCGCAGGTGCTCGAGCGCTTCGTCCCAGCCTGGCAGCAGCGAGCCGGGCGGCGGGAAGAGGATGCGCTCGAGCTCGGCCGCCAGCAGGGGGTCGGCGGCCTGCGCCGCGTCCAGCCAGGCGGACGCGTCGATGCGGTCCGCCCGCTC
>DASUFI010000244.1:0-11651 GCA_036274635.1 Planctomycetota bacterium | reverse complement strand
CGGTTGCCGATGACCACGTCCGCGCCCTGCTGCAGCGCCGCGTGGAACTCGCGCAGCGTCGCGGGCGGCGTGGACATGTCGGCGTCGCACATGAGCACCTCGTCGCCGCGGCTGGCCAGCACGCCGGTGCGCACCGCGGCGCCCTTGCCCAGGTTGCGCGGGTGCGAGGCGCCGCGCACCTGCGGGTCCTGCGCGAGGCGCGCGATCACGTCGCCCGTGCCGTCCGAGCTGCCGTCGTCGACGAGCACGATCTCCCAGTCGTCCGGCGACAGCGACTGCAGCAGGGGACGCAGCGCGTCGACGTGCGCCGGCAGGCACGCCGCCTCGTTGTAGACCGGGATGACGACGCTTATCATCGCGGCTCGTGTTCCGGGTGGCGCGGTCGGCCGGCGCGAGCGTGGGATCCTAGCGGGGGTTTCGTGGCGCTTTCAACCGCACGTCGGAGCGCCGCGGCCGCCTTTCTCCTGCACCTGCTGCTGGCGCTGTTCCTGCTGCGCGACGCGCTGGGCCCCGGTCGCGTGCTGGTATCGGGCGAGTCGCTGGGCCGTTCGCTGCCGTGGTCCGCCGTGCTGCCGGCCGAGCCGACGTACAACCGCTTCCTCGGCGACCAGCCGCGCATCTTCTATCCCTACCTGCTGCAGGCCGCGCGCATCTACGCCGGCGAGGCCAGCTGGGCGTGGACCGCTCGCGGCGGAGGCGGCCAGCCCTTCCTCGGGAACATGACCAGCTCGCTGCTGCACCCGCTCACGGCCCTCGCGGCGGTGCTGCCGGTCACGCTCGTGCCGTGGATCGCGGGCGTGCTCGTGCTGGCGCTCTCGGCGCAGTTCACCTGGCTGTTCCTGAAGCGGCTGGACCTCTCGAACGCCGCGGCGCTGGCGGGGTCGCTGGCCTTCGGCTTCGGGGGGCACCAGGTGCTGTGGCTGGAGTATGCGCTCTCGCACACCCTGCTGGCGCTGCCGCTGTGCTTCTGGGCGGTCGAGCGCGTGGTGCAGGACCGCAGCCGGCGGCGCGTGGCGGTGCTGGCGGGGGCCTTCGCCCTGCTGGTGCTGGGCGGGCACCCGGAGACGGCCTTCGTCGCGGGCGTCGTGGCCGGGCTGTGGGCGCTGTGGCGCCTGTGGGACGCGCACGGGCGCTTCCTGGTCACGCTGGCGGTGCTGCTGGGCGCCGCGCTGTCGGCGGTGCAGTGGATGCCCTTCCTCGAGTACGCGCTGCAGAGCCACGGCCTGGCGCTGCGCACCGCCGAGGCCGGGCGCGGCACCGGGCAGGTCAGCCTGGGCGCCGCGGCCATCTACGCGCTGTTCCTCGCGGCGGCGCTGGCGCTGGCGCGCGCGGGGGCCGAGCGCGGGCTGGTCAAGCGCCTCGCGGCGGTGGCGGCCGGCGTCGTGGCGCTGGTCATCGCCCGGCGCATGGGCCTCGCGGTCTCGGCCGTGGTGCCGCTCTTCCCGAGGCTGTACGGCTCGCCCGTGGGCGGCGGCACCTTCACCGCCGCGCAGGACTTCCCCGGCCTCAACTCGGGCTACGTCGGCGCGCTGCCGGTGCTGCTGCTGGCGGTGGGGGCGCTGGTGGGCGTGGGCGGCGGCTTCGTGCGCTTCTTCGCGATCGGCAGCCTCGCGCTGTGGGGCGCGGCCTTCCACCTGCCGACGGTCGAGGGCGCCGTGCGCCTGCTGCCGGGCTTCACGCACCTCGAGCCCACGCGCCTGCTCGGCCCCGCGGCCTTCCTCGTGGCCTGCGGCGGCGCGATGGTCCTGGACATCCTGTGCCGCGTCGGCACCAAGCCCGGCCTGCTGCTGGCCTGCCGGCGCGTGGCGCTCACCGGCGCGCTCATCGTCGGTGGCGCCGTGCTCGCCCTGCGCGTGCCGGTGGAGCCCCAGGCCGGGCTGCCCACGACGGCCGGCCTGCACGAGCCGCAGCCGCACGACGTCTTCGATGGCTCGGCGCCCGTGCCCATCCGCTTCGACCTGGCGCACCCCGCCGACGACCTGCGCGTCCTGGTGGACGGGCGCGTGCTGCGCAGCGGTCCGGCGCAGCCCACGCTGCCGGGACAGCCGCTGCAGGTGCTCTACGACGCGCAGCGCGGCGAGGAAGGGCGCAAGCGCCTGCGCATCGAGGCCGAGACCGGCGGCCACGTGACCGTCATCGCCGACCAGCCGCTGGTCCTGCGGCGCGAGCGGCACATCGCCCCGCGCGACGCGGCCTGCGTGGTCGCCTCCGCGCTCCTGCTGCTCGTGCTGGGCTCGCGCCGCCGCGCGTGGGGGCCGTCCGTGGCGGCCGTGCTGATCGCCGCCGACGTCCTGACCTTCGGCGACGGCTGGAACGTGGCCACGCCCGTCGAGCGGCTCTACCCGCCCACGAAGACGGTCGAGTTCCTGCGCGCGCAGCCCGGGCCCTTCCGCATCTTCACCGAGGGCAACATCCTGCCTCCGGACACGCAGTTCGCCGAGGGCCTCGAGCACATCCTCAGCTACGACAACCTCGGCTACCACCGCACCTTCAAGTGGCTGGTGGCGGTGGGCCTGCAGATGGACGCCTACGCCACCTACAGCTTCTCGCGCGACTCGGTGGACTACGGCAGCCCGCGCTTCGATGCCCTGGACGTGCGCTACATCGTGACCGCGCCCACGACGGACCTGTCCGACATCAAGGGCCTGCGCCTGGTGCACGAGAGCGAGACGCGCATCTGGGAGAACACCGACAACGCCGGCCGCGCCTTCGTGGTGGGGCACGCGCTCGATCTGCTGCACGACCCGCCGGCCGACCTGGCCGCCGCGGACCCCGCGGACATCGCGCTGCTGGAGGTGCCGCCGCCCGTGCCGCTGGGCGGAAAGGGCACGGCGCACGTGCTGTCCGACGACGGCGGCTTGGTGCGCGTCCAGGCCGAGAGCGACGGTCCGGCGCTGCTGGTCCTGGCCGAGAACCGCGGGCCGGGCTGGACGGCTGCGGTGGACGGCGGCGAGCCGCAGCCCACGCTGGCCTGCGATGTCGCGTGGCAGGCCGTGCAGCTGCCAGGCGGGCGCCACGAGGTCGAGTTCCGCCTCGATTCCCCGGCCCTGCGCTGGGGTGTGGTCATCTCCGCCCTCGGCGGCGCCGTCGGGTTGCTGCTCCTCATCCTGCCGCGACAGTTGTCCTAAAGGGTGGTTCGGTGGCGTCTCGATAGAGATATCGCTCCCTTCCGTCCCCCCGAGACCGCCGCATGGACGACCGCAGCAAGGACCCGGTTCGCACGCCCCGTGAGCTTGCGCACGACGCGGAGGGGCCCGGCGCCGGCGCGCGCTACATCCAGTTCGCGCGCAACCTGGACAACCGTCGCGCGTGGGCCGACCTGAACTGGTCCGGCTCGCTGGCCGACTACCTCGACCTCGTGCGCGCCGAGCCGCGGCTCGCGCGCAACGCCTACCAGCGCCTCTACGATCTGATCCTGTCCTACGGCGTCGAGCCGCCGCCGGAGGGCCACGACCGGCCGCCGCACTACGCCTTCTTCGACGACCCGCTGGAGAAGGGCCGCGATGCCATCTTCGGCATCGAGCGGCCGCTGGCCGACCTGGTCGCGCACCTGCGCGCCGCGGCCCACGCGCTGGGGGCCGAGCGCCGCGTGCTGCTGCTGCACGGCCCGGTGGGCAGCAGCAAGAGCACCATCGCGCGCCTGCTCAAGCGCGGGCTCGAGCTGGTCTCGCGCCGGCCCGAGGGCGCGGTGTACAGCTACCGCTGGCACGTCAACGGCGAGACGCACGCCTGCCCCATGCACGAGGATCCGCTGCACCTGCTGCCCGCCGAGTCGCGCCTGCCCGTCTACGAGGACCTCAACCGGCGCTTCGACGGGGAATACCGCCTCGCACCCACGGGCAAGCTGTGCCCGGTGTGCCGCTACTACTGGGAGCGGCTCATGAAGGACTCGGGCGGCGACTTCTCGGCCGTCGAGCGCGCCGTCGAGTGCTACCGCTTCGTGTTCAGCGAGCAGGATCGCGTGGGCATCGGCACCTTCCAGCCCAAGGACGAGAAGAACCAGGACAGCACCGAGCTCACCGGCGACATCAACTACCGCCTCATCGCCCAGTACGGCAGCGACAGCGACCCGCGCGCCTTCAACTTCGACGGCGAGTTCCACGTCGCCAACCGCGGCCTGATCGAGTTCGTCGAGATCCTCAAGCTGGACGTGGCCTTCCTGTACGACCTGCTGGGCGCCACGCAGGAGCACACGGTCAAGCCCAAGAAGTTCGCGCAGACGGACATCGACGAGGTCATCCTCGGGCACACGAACAGCCCGGAGTTCCGCCGCCTGCAGGGCAACGAGCTCATGGAGGCCTTCCGCGACCGCACGACGCGCATCGACGTGCCCTACAACGTGCGGCTCTCCGACGAGGTGCGCATCTACGGCAAGACCTTCGGCACGGGCGCCTGCGCCGGCCGGCATCTCGCGCCGCACGCGCTGGAGGCGGCCGCCATGTGGGCCGTGCTCACGCGCCTCGAGGAACCCAAGAACCACGCCATCACGCTGGTGCAGAAGCTGCACCTGTACGACGGCCGCCCGGTCAAGGGCGTGGCGCCGGCCTCGGCCGACGAGCTGCACGCGGACGTGCCGCACGAGGGCATGAGCGGCGCCTCGCCGCGCTACGTGCAGGACCGCATCGCCTCCGCGCTGGTGGGCGACCGCGCGCGCGCCTGCCTCACCGGCTTCGACGTGCTGGACAGCCTGGTGCGCGGCCTGCAGAACCACCCGCTCATCGACAGCGAGGACGTGCGCAAGCGCTACGCGGAGATCGCGGGCCTGGTGCGCGAGGAGCTGGAGGAGCTGGTCAAGGACGAGGTGCGCGCGGCGGTGGCGGCCGACGTGGAGGCCGTGCAGCGCCTGTGCTGCAACTACGTCGACGCCGTCTCGGCCGCCGTGGACGGAGGCGCCGCGGCGGACGAGCGCCTCATGCGGAGCATCGAGGAGAAGATCGGCGTGACGGAGGCGCGCAAGGGCGACTTCCGGCGCGAGATCGTCAACTACATCGAGGCCCTCGCCACGCGCGGCGAGAGCTTCACCTACCTGTCCAACCCGCGCCTGCGCGCGGCGCTCGAGCTCAAGCTCTTCGAGGACTGCCGCGACACCTTCAAGATCACGGCCGGCAGCAGCTCGGTCATCGACCGCGACGTGGCCGAGAAGGTCTCCGTGGTGGCGGCGCGGCTGGTGCGCGAGCGCGGCTACTGCGAGGGCTGCGCCAGCCGCATGCTCGACTACGTCGGGGGTCTGTTCGCGCGCGGCGACGCGCGCGCCGCGGCCGACGAGGCCGCCTGAGGCCGTGGACGGGCCCGAGGGCACCGGCGGGCGCATCGAGCGCGACCGCTCGCGCTTCTCCGCCATCGTCCGCGGGCACATCAAGCACGACCTGCGCCGCTACGTGACCGGCAGCGAGATGATCGGCCGCAAGGGCCGGCACGTCGTGTCCATCCCCGTGCCGCGCATCGAGCTGCCGCGCCTGCGCTTCGGCCGCAACGGCCGCGGCAAGGGCCAGGGCGAGGGCGACCGCCCGGGCGACGAGGGCCAGCAGGGCGAGGGCGCGCCGGGCGGCGCGGCCGGCAGCCAGCCCGGCCAGCACCTGCTCGAGGTGGAGCTCTCGCTGGAGGAGATGGCCCAGATCCTGGGCGAGGAGCTGGAGCTGCCCAACATCCAGCCGCGCGGCCGCGCGCGCATGGTCTCGCCGGCGCGCAAGTTCGCGTCGCTGCGCCGCACCGGCCCGCGCAGCCTGCGCCACATGCGGCGCACCTACCGCGAGGCGCTCAAGCGCGAGATCGTCACCGGCAAGTTCGACCCCGACGACCCGGTCGTCGTGCCCACCGCCGACGACCTGCGCTTCCGCAGCTGGAAGGACGTCTCCAAGCCCGATCACGCGGCGCTCATCCTCTACATGATGGACGTCTCCGGCTCGATGGGGCGCGAGCAGAAGGAGATCGTGCGCCTGGTCTCGTTCTGGATCGACACCTGGCTGCGCAGCCAGTACCAGAGTCTCGAGATGCGCTACGTCGTGCACGACGCGGTGGCCAAGGAGGTGGACCAGGACACCTTCTACAGGCTGCGCGAGTCGGGCGGCACCAAGATCAGCTCGGCCTACGCGCTGGCCGCCGACGTGGTCGAGCAGCAGTTCCCGCCCAGCGAGTGGAACATCTACCTGTTCCACTTCAGCGACGGCGACAACTGGTCCGGCCGCGACACCGAGAAGTGCATGCAGATCCTGCGCGAGCGGCTGCTGCCCGTGGCCAACCTCTTCTGCTACGGGCAGGTGAAGAGCGCCTACGGCAGCGGGCAGTTCAAGAAGGACGTCGACCAGGCGCTGGGCGACGACGACGGCGTCATCACGTCCGAGATCCTCGACCGCGACGGCATCCTGCCCGCCATCAAGGCCTTCCTGGGCAAGGGGCTGTGACGTGGCGCGCCCGGGCCCGGAGCTGCTGGCGCTGCAGGCCGACGTCGAGGCACGCGCGCGCGACGCCGGCCTGGACGTGCCCGAGATCGTCTACGAGCTGGTGGACCACCGCGAGCTGAACGAGATCGCGGCCTACGGGGGCTTCCCCGTGCGCTACCCGCACTGGCGCTTCGGCATGGAGTACGACCGGCTCATCAAGGGCCACGCCTGGGGCCTGCAGCGCATCTACGAGCTGGTCGTGAACACGCAGCCCGTCGTGGCCTACCTGCTGCGCCACAACGCGGCCGTGGAGCAGAAGCTGGTCATGGCCCACGTCTGCGGCCACGCCGACTTCTTCCGCGCCAACGCGTGGTTCGCGCACACGGACCTCAACATGCTGGACGTCATGGCCAGCCACGGCGCGCGCGTGCGGGCGCTCTCGGCCAGCGTCGGCCAGGACGCGATGGAGTCCTTCATCGACCGCGTGCTCTCGCTGGACAACCTCGTGGACCCGGGCGCCGTGCGCCGCGCGCGCGGCCGGCCCGGCAACGCCCCGCCCCTCGAGGGGCCGCTCGCGCCGGGCGACATCCTGGGCACGCTGCTGCTGCGCGCCCCGCTGCCCGCCTGGCAGCAGGAAGTGCTGGGCCTGCTGCGCGACGAGGCCTACTACTTCCTGCCCCAGCTCCTGACCAAGGTCATGAACGAGGGCTGGGCCTCCTTCTGGCACAGCCGCCTCATGACCGGCAGCCTGCTGCGCGACGCCGAGGTGGTGGACTACGCCTGCCAGCACAGCGGTGCCATGGGCGGCGACGACGGCCCCATGAACCCCTACAAGCTGGGCCTCGAGCTCTACCGCCACGTCCACGCGCGCGCCGGCGGCGAGCGCGGCCGCGGCCTCGCCGCCGTCTTCGAGGCGCGGGCCATCCACAACGATCTCACGTTCGTGGACGCCTATGCCGACGCCGAGTTCTGTCGCGCCCACGGCCTCGGCAGCAGCGAGGAGGAGATCGCCGCCGCGCGCGAGAGCACGCTGGCCGCGCTCACCAACGGCGGCCAGCCCGTCATCCGCCGCCTGCCCGGCGACGGCCCGGACCTCGAGCTGGAGCACGTCTGGAGCGGCGCGGAGCTGCAGCTCGACCAGGCCGAGGAGACCCTGCGCAACGTGCAGGCCCTGTGGCAGGGCCCCGTGCGCCTGCAGACGCGCCTGGAGAACCGCGCGCTGCTGCTCACCGCCGGCCCGGCCGGCGTCACGCGCGAGTACGGGGACCTGCTGGAGAAGCCGGAGCGGAACGGCTGAGGGCGCGCGAGCGCAGCGCGGCGATCGCCAGCAGGGCCAGCCACCACAGCGGCACGAGCCCGGCCGCGAGGATCGTGCCGACGAGCCAGCCCTCCAGGACGGCATCGTCATGCACGTGGCCGGAAAGGAACCACGCCGCGCCCAACCCCAGCAGAGGGGCGACCGCGAGGCCCAGCCAGGCGGCGCCGCGGCGCAGCCAGCCCGACCGCACGTCGCTCGCGATCCAGCTCGCAGCCGTGACGACGACGAGCAGAGCCGACACGGCCAGCACGCCCTCGCGCGCTCCGGGCAGCAGCGCGCAGGGCAACGCCACGATGACCAGCAGCGCAACGACGGCGCAGGCCGCCTGCCCGATCGTCAGGCCCATGATGGTCTGCAGGCGGTGCAGCGCGGGCTGAGCCAGGGCGAGCGCGCCGGCGAGCCCCGCCGCCAGCAATCCCGCGAACCACGCCGCCTGCCAGGCGACCGAGCCCAGGGCAGCGCCCGGCGCCAGCAGCAGCGCGGCCGTTGCTCGGCCGTAGGGCGCCGGACCGGTCGCTGGCGTGTCCATCAGCCCGGCCTGCAGAGGCCACAGCACGACGAGGCCCAGCAGCGTGACCGCCAGCGGCAGCCAGCGCGCGGGGCGTCCTGCCGAGCCGATGCAGCGAATGCGGTGCATGGCGGCGTGCACCGCGCCCGTGCCGGCCCCGGTGGCGAAGAGTCCGGCGGCCAGGCCCACGCCGACCTGGGCCAGCCAGTCCCTCCAGCTCGTCGGCCGCGCGGGGTGCAGGTCGAACAGCGCGACGGGCGCCGACACCGACAGCCAGAGCCTCACGCCGCAGGCGAGCCCGAGCGCGACGGCGACGGCCACCAGCCCGACCAGCACGTGGCGCCAGCGCCGCGTCGCGAGCAGCAGCGCCACGACGACGAGCACCCCGGCCAGCAGGCCGAGCAGCCCGATCGAGCCCTCGAGCCCGGGCTGCGCCAGGAAGCCTTGCTGCGCGCCGAGCCAGGCCGTGACGCCGTCCTTGCTGGCGGCGGCCGTGCCATCGAGGGCGAGGTGCAGCAGGCCCGTGGCGCCCCACGCGGCCAGCAGCGCGGCGACCGCAGCCGTGAGCGTGGACAGCACCGCCGGCAGCAGCAGCGTCGCGAACTGCGCGGACCGCAGCAGGCTGCGCCCCTGCTGGGCATCGAGCCGCGCCACCCGCGCCTCGCCCGAGATCACGGGCCCGGCGCCCAGCAGGACGCCGGCGAGCAAGGCCGCCGCCATCCACGGCGACAGCGGCAGCTGCGCGGCCAGCAGCGGCGCCGCGCCGAGGCCGAGGGCCAGCCCGGCCGTCACCGGCCAGGAGCCTCGGGGCGTGTTGACGGGGCTGTCGGCCATCGTGGGTGCGCCGGGCGGCGTGGGGCCATCCTACGTGCGCGGCCCGCCCGGCGGTGGACGGCGACCCGCGGCGGCGGAGAAGATCGGCTTCCCTCGCTGGAGCCCATGACGTGACCTGGCAGGCCGTGATCTTCGACATGGACGGCGTGCTGGTCGACAGCGAGCCCCTGCACTTCGCCACCACGAACGTCGTGCTGGCCCGCCGAGGGGCTGCCATCGACCGCGCCTTCTACGACCAGCGGCTGGGCATGCCCGAGGTGGACTTCTTCCGCGACGTCGTCGACCGCCTGCAGCTGCGCGAGGCGCCCGAGGAGCTGGCGCGCGAGCGCATCCGCGAGTCGCTGGACGTCCTGGCGGGCGCCGACCTGCTGCCCACGGACGGCGCGCTGGAATGCCTGCTGCTGCTGCGCGCAGACGGCCGCAAGCTGGGCCTGGCCACCAGCGCGGCGCGCGCACAGTTGGAGCTGATCGTGGAGCGCTTCGCGCTGCGGTCCGTGCTGTCGGCGCTGGTGGCGGTGGAGGAGGTGGCGCACGGCAAGCCGGCGCCGGACCTCTTCCTCGAGGCGGCGCGGCGGCTCTCGGTCGCGCCGGAGGAGTGCATCGTGGTCGAGGACGCGGTGCACGGCGTGCGCGCGGCGCGCGCGGCCGGCATGGCGGCCCTGGCGCTGCCGGGGCCGGGGCACGACGGGAGCGCGCACCGGGCGGCCGGCGCACTGGCCAGCCTGTCGTCCCTGCGCGAGCTGACGCCCGAGCTGCTGGACTCGCTGGGCACCCCTGAAAGCTGACGGGCGCCCCCGGGGAAGGGGGCGCCCATCGTCAAAGACCGAAAGTCCGAAGAAGCGGACTACTTCTTGCGGCGAGCCTTCTTGGTCGCCTTCTTCGTCGCCTTCTTGCGGCCCTTCTTCTTCTTGGCCATGACTGAGGACTCCTCTTTGACTTGATGACGAGGGCATCATGCGCCCCCGTTTTCATGAGTATCGGTGGATTACGCTCGGAATGAAGCGGAAAGGCGCATGCGGCCGTGCGGAGCGCGCTGCGCGTGCCGCGGCGCCGCACGCGGCGCGCGCTGTGGAAAACGTGTCGATGCGCACGCCGGTGCCGCGCGCGCGCGCGCCGCGCATCGCCCGGAAACATCGCAACCACGCGGGCTTTCAGGCGACGCTCTCGTGCGCGAAGCGTCCCCGCACGGCGCGCCGTCGCAGCGCGCCTGTCCACAGCGAGTCCGCATTCGGCGCGCGCGCACGCGCTGCGAAATTATTTTTGCTCCGCCACGTGATTCTCGCCGGCTGGAAGGCTCGCGCGGCGGGTTCGTGCGCTCGCGGAGCGCGCTCCGCGCGTATCGGACAGCCTCGGCGCGCCCCGCCGTTGACACGGCGACCGCCGGAGTGTTTCCTCTCAGGTTTCGGCCGCGCGTGCACCCATAGCTCAATTGGATAGAGCATCGGTCTACGGAACCGAAGGTTGAAGGTTCGAGTCCTTCTGGGTGTACCAGCCGGGCCGCGCGCGTCCCGACGGACGCAGGAGCGTCCGATGAAGCCGCCGCCCCCGCGCCCGACCGACGAGGTCGTGGCGCGCGCCATGGAGCGGGCGCTGCAGCTCGCGCGCGAGGCGGCGCAACACGACGAGGTGCCGGTGGGGGCCGTGGTCGTCGGGCCGGACGGGGCGCTGCTGGCGGAAGCCCACAACCGCACCGAGAACCTGCTCGACCCGACCGCGCACGCCGAGCGCCTGGCGCTGGCCGCAGCCTGCGCCGCGTGCGGCACGACGCGCCTGCCCGAGGGCAGCCTGCTGGCCGTCACGCTCGAGCCCTGCGCCATGTGCGCCGGCGCGCTGGTGCTCGCGCGCGCCGCCTACCTCGTCTTCGGCGCGCTCGACCCCAAGGCCGGGGCCTGCGGCTCGCTGCGCGACTTCGTGCGCGACCCGCGCCTCAACCACCGCGTGCTGCTGCTCCCCCGCGTCCGGGAGGCCGAGTGCGGCGAGCTGCTCACGCGTTTCTTCGCCGGCAAGCGCGGCCCGTTGCCGGGCCGAGGCCCGCGTTCCTAGAATGCCCGGCTCGCTTCCGGCGCCGCCGGGAGCCTCGCGCGCGACGGCTCAGGAGAGATGACAGAGTGGTCGATTGTGCTCGCTTGGAAAGCGAGTGTACGGGTCACACCGTACCGAGGGTTCGAATCCCTCTCTCTCCGCCAGCGCACGCCAGGTTCCCGGACCGCCGAGAGCGGACCATGGAGAGGTGACAGAGTGGTCGATTGTGGCGGTCTCGAAAACCGCTGTACGGGCAACCGTACCGAGGGTTCGAATCCCTCCCTCTCCGCCAACCGACCGCCGCGCTCAAAGCGGGGCCGGCGGCAAGCAGACCGCGCGAACCGGGTCAGGCCCTGACGGGAGCAGCCCTAAGCGCAGCGTCGGCTGTGTCGCCGGTCCCACTCTCAGCGCGGTGGCGGCCAATGGGCCTGGGCGTCGTTGCGGCGGCGCACTCGGTCCTCAGCGACCCCATGAGGGGTCGCCTCCGGCCGAGCGCGCCACCGCGCCTGGCCCCGACCCATTTGACGCCACCGCTCGCGGGGCGGCGGGGCGGCGGGGCGGCGGCTGCGGTGCGGCCGACCGCCGGTCG
>DASUFI010000243.1:0-15089 GCA_036274635.1 Planctomycetota bacterium | reverse complement strand
GCCCGAGATCCTGGACGCGGCGCTCATCGCGCTGGGCCGCTGCACGCCCGAGGAGCAGGCCGACCGCCTGCTGGAGTCGGCCCGCGGCAAGCTCACGCATCGGGCGCTCACGGTGCAGACCTCCGCGGTGCTGGCGCTGGGGATCCAGGGCACGCCGCGCGCCATCCCGCTGCTGGGCGCGCTCATGAGCGACACCGTCGCCGGCCGCACGGCCGTGGGCGGCGGCCGCGTGCCCGACCCGGTCCGCGCGCTGGCGGCGCTGGCGCTGGGCCTCGGCAACCACCCCGTGGCCGTGCCGCTGCTCGCCGACCTCGTGCGCGACACGCCCGACGCGCAGGCCGACCTCAAGGCCTGCGCCATCACCGCGCTGGGCCTGACGCGCAGCGCGGCGGGCGACCAGGCGCTGACGGTGCTGCTCGAGCTGCTGAAGGATCCGCAGCTCGACGCGCGGCTGGCGGCGCAAGTGCCGCTGGCCATCGCGCACCTCGACGACGGCGCGCACGCCGAGGCAGTCGCGCCGCTGCTGGCCGCCTTCTCCGCGCGCGACGCCGACGACATGGTGCGCGTCTCGTGCGCCACGGCCCTGGGGCGGCTGGCCTCGGCCGCCGACTCCGGCGCGGTCGAGCTGCTGATCGAGGCCGCGCAATCCGCGCGCGACGAGCGCACGCGCCACACCGCGCTCATGGCCCTGGCGGAGATCGGTCTGCGCGACCTGCCGGCCGAGGCCCAGCACGCCGCCTTCCACGACCGCCTCGCGCGCACGCTGGCCGACGCGCTCGACGCCAAGGGCGCGCTCGGCGACCGCGCCTGGGCCGCGCTGGCCATCGGCGTCTACTCCAGCGGCGGCGCCTCGCGCGCCGCCATGCTGGCCGGCGCGCTGGACGCGTCGTACCGCAAGCAGAAGGAGGCCTCCACGCGCGGCGCCTTCGCGCTGGCGCTGGGCCTGTCGCGCGCCGCGGACGCCGTGCCCGAGATCCTGCAGGACTTCCGCAAGACCGGCGACCCCGGCCTGCGCGGCGACGCGGCCGAGGCGCTGGGCCTGCTCGGCGTGGCGAGCGCCCACGACGAGCTGCTCGCGAGCTGCGCCCAGGACGGCCTGCAGCCCGAGCTGCGCGAGCAGGTGGCGGCCGGCCTCGCGCTGCTGGGCTCGCGCGACGTGGTGACAACGCTGCTGGACGTGATGGGCCGCGTGGAGACCCACTCGGTCAGCGTCTCGGTGGCGCGCGTGCTGGGGCGCATCGGCGACCGGCAGGCCATCGCGACGCTGTCGGCCATCGCGCGCGACGGCCAGCGTCAACCGAGCACGCGCGGCATGGCCTGCGTGGCCCTGGGGCTGCTGGGCGAGCCGGGCGAGCTCGCATGGAACGCCTCGCTCAAGGAGACCCGCAACGACGCCGCGCGCGTCGACGCGCTGGACCTCGTGCTGGACATCCTCTGAGAGAAGGGCAAGCGATGCTCGCTCGCCGCGGTTGGTTCGTGCATCTGGCCGCCGTCGTGCTCGCCGGGTTGATCGCAGGCTCCGCCGCAGCGCATGGCGCGAGCTACCCGCCGCCCCACGTTCCGAAGGACAAGGCCAAGCCCCCCGGGTCCGGCGCGGCCGGCGCGGCCGCCGCCACCGGCGCGCCCTCCGGGGCTTCGCGCGGCGCCATCGGCGGAGCCACGGCCGCCTCGAGGTTGGGCCGCACGCCGCGCGCAGGTGTGCCGGCGGTCACCCTGGGCGACGACCTGCCGATGGTGCCGGACACCTGGGAGCAGTGGTGGTTCGACAATCAGGACCGCCTGCTCAGCCTGCGCGAGCGGCTCGACAAGCGGCCTCACACGCTGCCGGCGCCCGGCCTCGCGGACACGCTGCCCACCCGCCGGACGACCGACGCCCAGGTGCGCGACGAGATCCTGCCCGTCCTGTACCAGCTGCTGAAGGACGAGCATGAGACCGACGTGCTCGATTCGGCGCTGGTGGCGCTGGGTCGCTGCGCCGTGGTCGACGCGCCCGACCGCGCGATCGACGTGATTCGACCCTTCCTCGCGCACCGCGACGCCTCGGTGCAGACGGCCGCCGTGCTCGCGCTGGGCATCCAGGGGGCCGCGCAGTCGGTGCCCCTGCTCGGCGCGCTCATGGCGGACGATGCCGCCGGCCGCCGCGCGGTGGCCGATGACGCGGTGTCGCCGTTGACCCGGGCGCTCGCCGCGCTGGCGCTCGGCCTCTGCAACCATCCCTCGGCCGTTCCGCGCCTCGAGGCGCTGCTCGACGAAACGACCGACTCCGAGCGCGACCTCAAGGCCTGCCTCATCACCGCCCTCGGCCTCACCGCCAACGAGGCCTCGGACGAGGCGCTGGTCGCGCTCCGCGCGCGACTCACCGACCGCAAGCTCGATGCCGTGCTCAAGGCCTACGTTCCGCTGTCGCTGTCGCGGCTCGACGGCGGCTCACGGCCCGAGGTGACCCCCGCGCTGGTGGCGGCCTTCGACGACCGCGACACCGACGATCTCGTGCGCACCTCCTGCGCCATCGCGCTGGGTGAGGTCGACTCGGCCGGCCAGGGCGGCGTGCTGGACGTGCTCCGCGCCGGCACCCAGGCGCACAACGCCCGCACCCGCCACTGCAGCCTCATCGCCCTGGCCGAGATCGCGGCGCGCGTCACGGCGCCCGGCGACGGCCCGAGCGCCTTCCACGCCGCCGTGGCCGAGCTGCTGGGCCGCGCGCTGGACAAGCCGGCCTCCGGCATCGACCACCCCTTCGCCGCGCTGGCCGTCGGCCTCTACCTGCGCGGAGCGGGCGGCGCACGCCATGCCTGGCTGGGCGACAGGCTCCTCGCGCAGCATGCGGCGCAGCGCGACGACTCGGTGCGCTCGGCCTTCGCCATCGCTTTGGGCCTCGCGGGCGTGCACGAGGCGGGGCCATCGATGGCCGAGGACGCGGCGGGCACGGGCGACACCGATCGGCGCGGCTACGCCGCCATCGCCCTCGGCATGCTGGACGACCACTCGGCCGACGCCTCGCTGCTCACCGCCTGCGCCGCCAAGGACACGCCGCCGGCCCTGCGCGTGCAGTTCGGGCTGGCCCTGGCGCTGCTCGGTTCGACGGAGGCCGTGCCGGCGCTCACCGGGCTGCTGGATTCCGCCGCATCGCAGGAAGCGGCCGTCTCGGCCGCGCGCACGCTGGGCGAGATCGGCGACGTCGCCGCGCTGCCCGCGCTGCTGGCCGTCGCGCGCAACCCCGACCGCCAGCCCCTGACGCGGGGCATGGCCTGTGTCGCCCTCGGCCTGCTCGGCGAGCGCACGCCGCTGCCCTGGAACTCGCGGCTGCGCGCCACGCACAACGGCGACGCGCGCGTCGCCGCCATCGAGTTCGTGCTGGACATCCTCTGACGGCCGGCGGGGGGCTGCTAGAGTGACGGCGTGGACGGCCCGGTGGTCACGAATGCTCCGCTCTTCCCGCTGCCGCACGGCGCGCTGCTGCCGGGCGAGCTGTTGCCCCTGCACGTCTTCGAGCCGCGCTACCGCAGCATGCTCGAGGCGGTGCGGCGGGGAGACCGCATCATCGCTATCGGCACCCTGCTGCCCGGCTGGGAGCTGGACTACCACGGCCGGCCGGCGGTGGCGGGGGTCGTGGGCCTCGGGCGCATGGTCAAGGACCGGCAGAACCCCGACGGCACCAGCGACATCGTGCTGCACGGCCTGCTGCGCGCGGAGATCGCGGGCGAGATCGGCGGGCGCCCCTACCGCGTGGCGCGCGTCGTCGTGCAGCCGGGCGAGGAGCTGCACCCGGCCGAGACCTACCGCCTGCGGCGCGAGCTGCTCACGGGCCTGGCCGACAAGCTGCGCACCACGCGGCTGCGCTACGACCTGACGGCGGGCTTCGACGTGGGCGCGCTGGCCGACCGCATCGCCAGCGCGCTGGACCTGCAGCCCGAGCAGCGCGTGGAGGTGCTGCAGGCGCTGCCGCCGGAGAAGCGCGCGCGCCTCGTGCTGGCGCTCTTGTCCGACCGTGCGCACCGCAAGCGCCTGCTCGAGGTCATTCCCTCGCTGCACGCCTTCTCGCTGTCGCTCGATCCGCCGCGGGGCGAAGGCGGCGCGTGAGGGGAAGGCCCGGCGTCCTTCGACTGAAGCTCGACGGAAGCAGTGCCTATGCAGTGCTTCGGTCGAAAGCGCGCGCGGGCCGGGTGTGGCTCGGCGCGCTGGCGTTCGCGGTGCTGTCGGCCTGCGGCGGCGAGCCCGCCGCGCCGAAGCAGAACGTGCTGCTGATCTCCATCGACACGCTGCGCGCGGACCACCTGGGCTGCTACGGCAACACGGCCTGGGGCGCCAGCCCCTCCCCGCACATCGATGGGCTCGCGCAGCAGGGCGTCACGCTGGACGCCTACTTCGCGCCGCGCGGCCAGACGCACCCCTCGCTGTCCGCGATGATCACGGGCAAGTACCCCATCACCACCGGCCTGCGCGAGAACGGCTGCGACCTGCTGCCCCACCACCGCACGCTCATGCAGCGGCTGGCGGGCGGGGGCTGGCACACGGGCGTGTTCGTCGCCAACTTCGCCGTCAACGATGAGAGCGACGCCTGGGTCTGGCGCGGCGCGGACGTGAAGGGCGACGGCTACCACGGCCAGTTCCGGCAGGAGGCCGGGCCGCGCGAGGGCCGCTTCCAGCACGAGTGGGACGACCGCGTCGAGGCCGAGGCGCTGGACTTCCTGAAGGCGCAGGACGGCAGCCGGCCCTTCGCCGCGTGGGTGCACTTCTACGACGTGCACCGGCCGTACAACCCGCCGCCGGGCTTCGACCTCTACGGTCAGTCCGAGGGCCTGCCCGAGCCACTGCGCGCGCCGGGCCTCGACGGCGGCCCGGCCGTGGACCAGTTCGTGGACGCCATCACGCTGGGCGACCGCCCGGTGCCCGACGCCGAGCTGCGCCGCATCTCCGGCCTGTACGACGGCGGCATCACGTCCACCGACGCACGCGTCGGCCGCCTGCTCGACGCGCTGCAGCAGCAGGGCGTCGCTCAGAACACCGTGGTCGTGATCACCGCCGACCACGGCGACGAGCTCTTCGAGCACAACCGCTACTTCTATCACGGCAACTCCATCTACGACGGCACGCTGCGCATCCCGCTCATCGTGCGCGCGCCCGGGCTGCCGGCCGGCCGCCGCAGCGCGGGCCTCGCGCAGAACGTGGACCTGCTGCCCACGCTGCTGGAGCTGCTGGGCCTGCCTGCCGCGACGGACGTGGAGGGCGTCAGCCTCGCGGGCCTGCTGCGCGGCAGCACGGAGTCCTCGCCCCGCAAGCTCGCGTACATCGAGTGGCAGGACGTCATCTACTGCGTCACCGACGGCCACTGGAAGTACGTGCACAACCCGCAGCACGCCTGGCTCCTCAAGGAGCCGTACACGCCGAAGCCCGGCGAGAAGGCCACGACGGGCTTCAAGATCGACTGCTTCGAGGGCTACGACCTTGCGCAGGATCCGCACGAGCAGCAGAACATCCTGGCCGGCCTGCCCTCCGCGGGCCTGATCCGGCCCGACGGCCTGCCGCCGGAGCTGCGCCCGCTGCGCGAGGCCCTCGACCGCTGGCTGGCCGACCCGCTGCACGAGCGCGCGATGAGCTGGCCCGGCTTCACCGAGGCGCAGGTCAACAAGCTCAGCCAGCTGGGCTACACCGGCGGCAAGGGCGAGGGCCAGGCGCGCGGCGTCCTGCTGCGCGAGCCGTGCGCCGGCGGCTGAGGCTGCGGCCTCGCGACAGCACGGCCGGCGCGGGATCTGTATAAAGCGGCCCGTCCCCCAGCCGGGCCTTCCCCACGGGCGCTGCCGCACATGCTTCTCTGCCGTATCCCGTCGTCGATTCCCGCTCCGTGCCGCCCCGCCGCCGCAGGCGCGCCGCGCAAGGCGTGCCGATGAAGTCCGAGGGCTACGAGCTGGCGCAGTGGGAGCAGTCGGTCGAAACCTGGACCCGCAACACCGACCGCATCGAGCGGCTCACGGCCGACGCGACCGCGGCCCTGCTCGCGCGCCTGCAGCCGCGGCCCGGCCAGCGCCTGCTGGACTTCGCGGCTGGCTCGGGTGACCCCTCGCTGCAGCTCGCGCAGCTGGTCGGGCCCACGGGACACGTGCTGGCCACCGACGGCGTGCGCGAGATGCTCGCGGTGCTCGAGCGCCGCGCCGCCGAGCTGCACCTCGGCAACCTGTCCGTGCTGCACGCCCCTGCGGAGGAGCTGGCTCTGCCCGAAGCATCCTTCGACGGCGCCTGCTCGCGCTTCGGGATCATGTTCTTCCCCCACCCGCCGCGCGCGCTGGCCCGCATCCACCGCGCCGTGCGTCCCGGCGGACGCGTGGCGGTGGCCGCGTGGGGCGCCCGGGAGAAGAACCCCTTCTTCACGCTGGTCTTCGACACGCTGGAGGAGCTGGGCGTGCCCGATCCTGCGCCGCCCGAAGCCCGCACGGTCTTCGAGTTCTCCGAGCCCGGCAAGCTGGCGGCGACCCTGGAAGCCGCCGGCTGGCACGACGTGCGCGAGGAGCGCGAGCCCATGCGCATGCCGCTCCCCGGCGCGAACCCCGATGGCCTGCTCGATTTTCTGGCGGACATGTCGCGCCGCACCTCCGAGCGCCTGGCCCCACTGGACGCCGCCACGCGCGAGCGCGCCCGCCAGATCCTCGCCCGGCGCGCGGCCCGCTACGCGCGGACTGGCGGCATGGACTTCCCCGGCGAGGTGCTCGTCGCGAGCGGGCGCGCCTGATGGCCGACGCCTCCGCGCGCGTCGCCCTCGACCTCTCCGCCTTCCTCGACGGCGGCCACGCCGGCCGCGTGCCGGGCCTCTCGCGCGACCAGGAGCGCGCCGCGCTGGAGCAGTTCCTGCGGGCGGCCTACGAGGACCTGGGCGAGGCGCCGCACCTGCTGGATGGTCAGCAGCTGCACGAGCTGCTGGGACACGTGCTGCCGGGGCGCTTCGGGCGCAAGGATCCGGCGATCGCGCACGTGCCGGCCCTGGTCGGGCGGTATCTCGATCATCTCGAGGAGACGACGACGGTCAGCAACGCCTTCGAGCTGCGGCAGGCGCTGGAGCAGGCGGCGGCCGAGTTCGTGGAGGCGGCGCGGAGGGGGGAGCATGCGCACCATCACGCGGCGGTGCCGACGCAGCCGATCGTGAACAAGGCGCCGAAGCTGGGGAGGAATGATCCGTGCTGGTGCGGGAGCGGGAAGAAGTTCAAGAAGTGCCACGGGGCGGCGGAGTAAGGGAGGCTCAAGCAGGCGGCGGATTGCTGGCGTAGTCCGGCCACTCCCAAGAGTGCCACCAGACGCGTGCTGTCGTCCGGTACAGCGTGAGGTCGGGCCGGCCAACCTGCTTCCGATAATCGTCGAAGAGCAGTTCGACCATGCGGAGAGTCCGGCCCTTGGACGGCATCTCGAAGTCGTCGAACTTCCCGTCACTGCTGATGTAGGAGTATGCCGCCGAGGTCGGCAGCACACCGAGCAGCATGAGCAGAACCGGAAGGAGGAGCGCGACAAGCGGGAGGCCGAATAGGATCGCCACGATACGGACGTGCTTGCGCAGGCGCCGTCGATGCTCGAGCTGACATTCGGCCGGCGATGAATTCACGTGATGCCCGGCAGCCTCACCCCCCGCTGCTTCGCGCACTCCAGCGCCTCGTCATACCCCGCATGCGCGTGCCGCATGACGCCCGTCCCCGGGTCGTTCGTGAGCACGCGCTCCAGCCGCGCATCCGCCTCCTTCGTCCCATCCGCGACGATGACCTGCCCCGCGTGCTGGCTGTACCCCATCCCCACGCCGCCGCCGTGGTGGAACGAGACCCACGTTGCGCCGGAAGCCGTGTTCAACAGCGCATTGAGCAGCGCCCAGTCGCTCACCGCGTCCGTGCCGTCCTTCATCCCCTCCGTCTCGCGGTTCGGCGACGCCACCGATCCGCAGTCAAGGTGGTCGCGCCCGATCACGATCGGCGCCGAGATCTTCCCCTCGCGCACGAGCCGGTTGATCTCGAGCCCCAGCTTCGCGCGATCGCCATACCCCAGCCAGCAGATGCGCGCGGGCAATCCCTGGAAGGCGATGCGCTCCTGCGCCAGCCGGATCCAGCGCGCCAGCGCCACGTCCTGCGGGAACAGCCGCAGCACGGCCTCGTCCGTCACCGCGATGTCCTGCGGGTCGCCCGACAGCGCCGCCCACCGGAACGGCCCCTTGCCGACACAGAAGAGCGGCCGGATGTACTCGGGCACGAAGCCCGGGATCTTGAAGGCGTCCTGGCTGCCGGCCTCCGTCGCGAAGCCGCGCAGGTTGTTGCCGTAGTCGAAGGTGACGGCGCCCTTGTCCTGCAGCGCGCGCATCGCGGCGACGTGCTCGACCATCGTGGTGAGCGAGCGGCGGCGGTAGCCGGCCGGGTCGCGCGTCCGCAGGGCGATGGCGTCCTCGAAGGCGAGGCCGCGCGGCACGTAGCCGTTGACGGGGTCGTGCGCGGAGGTCTGGTCGGTGAGCACGTCCGGCACGAGGCCGCGCTTCAGCAGCGCCTCCAGCAGGTCCACCTGGTTGCCCACCCAGCCGATGGAGCGCGCCTCGCGGCGAGCCTTCATGTCGAGGGCCATGCGGATCGCGCTGTCGAGGTCCTCGGCGAGGATGTCGAGGTAGCGCGTGGCGAGGCGCTTCTCGATGCGGCGGCGGTCGACGTCGGCGGCGAGGAAGGTCGCGCCTGCCATCACGGCCGCGAGCGGCTGCGCGCCGCCCATGCCGCCGAGGCCACCGCTGACCACGAGCCGCCCCTCGAGCGAACCGCCGAAGTGCTTGCACGCCGCGGCCGCGAAGGTCTCGTACGTGCCCTGCACGATGCCCTGGCTGCCGATGTAGATCCACGAGCCGGCCGTCATCTGCCCGAACATCATCAGGCCGCGCTTCTCGAGCTCGTTGAAGTGCTCCCACGTGGCCCAGTGCGGCACGAGGTTGCTGTTGGCGATGAGCACGCGCGGCGCATCCTCGTGCGTGCGGAAGACGCCCACGGGCCGGCCGCTCTGCATGAGCAGCGTCTCGTCGTCCTCCAGCGCGCGCAGCGCAGCGACGGTGCGGTCGAAGTCCTCCCACGTGCGGCAGGCCTTGCCGCTGCCGCCGTAGACCACGAGGCGCTCCGGGTCCTCGGCCACCTCGGGGTCGAGGTTGTTGTGCAGCATGCGCAGCGCGGCCTCGGTGAGCCACGACTTGCAGCTGCGCTGCGGGCCGCGGGGCGCGCGGACGGGGATGTAGGGGCGGGTCATGCTGCCACTCGGTGCGATCGGCGAATCATCCTACGGCCTTCGCGGCCTCGACCGAGATCCGGGCGTTCTGCGCGCCCGCTTGGCGAGGACCGGCCCGGGCCGCCAGCGGAACTTGCGCCCCACCCGCGTCCCGACAAGGTAGCCAAGCTGCTCCAGCCGTGTCAGGTCGAGGCGCGCCGTGTCGTAGGCCACCCGGTGACTCATCTGATGCGACGCCACGGTGAACTCCGCGCGCGGATGGCGCAAGGCATGCGAGAGGATCGCAAGCTGACGGTGATTCAGGTCGCGGCGAGTACGCAGCAGTCCTTCTGTCTCTCGAACTTCGCGCTGCTTTCGCTCAAGGAACGCCTTCAAGGCGTCGTGCGCCTTTCGGATCACTCCGAGGTGGTGGAGCAGGAAGTAGGTCACGTCGCGGTCATCCGTCTCGACCAGTTGGAACGCCCGCGCATACTGCATCGGCGCCTTGCGCACGATGCTGGAGATGGAGAGGAATTCGCTGAGCCAGTAGCCCTGACGCAGCATCTGCCAATAGAAGAGGGCACGCGCAGTGCGGCCATTGCCGTCGACGAAGGGATGGTCGTAGGCGAGCCAGAAGTGCAGCAGCATCGCGCGCATGGCCGGCGGCAGATAGGGCTTGCCCGGTTCGCCGTTCGCGAAGCGACACATCGCTTCGAGACGTGCCTCGAGGAGCTCGGCTGGTGGAGGCACATGGACGACCTCTTGCGTCTCGAGGTCACGGACCAGCACCCGCTCGGTCCCGTCCCGCAGGCGGCCAGCTGCATCCGGCGGGTCGATGGCGTCCTCCACGACGATCCGGTGCAACTCGAACAAGAGCTTGCGACTGAGCGGCTCAGCCACTCGCTCGCGCACGAACTGCATCGCCCGGTAGTTGTTCAGGATCATCCGCTCATCCCGCGTCCGCGGCGGCCGGCCAGTCCTGATCATCTCCTTGGCCACATCGTGAGTGGTCGCCGCTCCCTCCAGCTGGCTCGACGTGATCGCCTCCTCGATCAACGACCGCACGATGAAGCGATCCCGCGTCTCGGGGTTGGTCACGTCTTCGGACAGGACGACCTGTCCGGCGAGTTGCGTGTCGATGAAGGCCAGCCCTTCGAGCATCGAATCGGTGAGCACCCAGGAGAAGGCGGCTCCTTCAGAGGTGGCCAGTGGCAGCAGGCGCCGCTGCAGGCCCCGTTGGAGCTTGAGAGCGGCCCACCACTCGAGATGCGAGAGGCCTCGCGGCGGATCGCGGTGCCGTAGCTCGTCCCAGTGCAGATAGTGAGCGCCCGCCGCTTCCGAGGCCGAACCGTCCTGGAGGGCTTGGATGGCCCGCTCCTGAATGGCCTGAGCTGCCTCACGGTCCAGTGGAAAGGCGGGCGGTGTCGCGGGCCGGCGCATGGTCAACTACCGATTTACTACCGATTTCTACCGAATCGGTAGTTTAGCTCGGCGCGCCCCTTATTCCAGCCCTCCCACCGCCTCCTCCACCGCCTCGAGCACGCTCCCGTCGTCGATCGCCCGCGCCACCGCCTCGATGTCGCCCGAAAGCACGCGGTCGTCCTTCAGCGGCTTCAGCACCTTCTTCAGCGCGCCCCGCGCGGCGCGCGTGCCGACTCCCGGCGTGCCCCTGCCCAGCGCCAGCGCGTGGAAGGCCGTCATCAGCTCGATCGCCACCACGTGCGTCGCGTGGCGCACGATCTGCCGGCACTGCAGCGCGGCGGCGGGCGCCATGCTCACGTGGTCCTCCTTGCCGGCCGAGGTGGGGATGCTGTCCACCGACGCCGGGTGCGCGAGCACCTTGTTCTCGGACACGAGCGCGGCGGCCGTCACCTGCGCGATCATCAGGCCGCTCTCGAGGCCCGGGCGGCGCGCGAGGAAGGCCGGCAGGCCGGAGAGGTCGGGATTCACGAGCAGCTCGATGCGCCGCTCCGAGATGGAGGCCCATTCCGCGGCGGCGATCTTGAGCGCGTCGGCGGCGACGGCCACGGGCTGGGCGTGGAAGTTGCCGCCGGAGACGATCTCGGCCCCGTCCTGCGGGTCGAGCACCAGCGGGTTGTCGGTGACGGCGTGCACCTCGCGCAGCAGCGTGCCGGTCGCGAAGGCCAGCACGTCGCGCGAGGCGCCGTGCACCTGCGGGGCGCAGCGCAGGCTGTAGGGGTCCTGCACGCGGCCGCTGCGGGCATAGAGCGGCGTGATGCGGCTGCCCCGCAGCAGACGGCGCAGGTTGGCGGCGGCGGTGGCCTGGCCCGGCTGTCCCCGCAGCGCCTGGATGCGCGCGTCGTAGGCGCGGTCGGTGCCGCGGTAGGCCTCGAGCGTGAAGGCGCAGGCGATGTCCGCGGCGCGCGCGAGGCGGCCGGCCGCCAGCACCGCGTCGGCCAGCAGCGCCGTGCTCACCTGCGTGCCGTTGATGAGCGCGAGGCCCTCCTTGGCGCGCAGCACGAACGGCTTCAGGCGTGCGGCGCGCAGGGCCGCGGCGCCGTCCACCTCGCGCTCGCCGCGCCAGGCGCGCCCCTCGCCGAGCAGCACCAGCGCCATGTGCGCCAGCGGCGCGAGGTCGCCGCTGGCCCCCACCGACCCGCGGCTGGGCAGCACCGGGACGAGGCCGGCATTGAAGACGGCCAGCGCGTGCTCGACCAGCTCGCGCCGCACGCCGCTGTGGCCGCGGGCGAGGTTGGCGATGCGCAGCGCGAAGGCCAGCCGGCAGACGTCGCGGTCGAGGTGCGGCCCCACGCCGGCCGCGTGGCTGCGCACGAGGTTGAGCTGCAGGCGGCGCAGCTGCGCGTCGGGCACGCGCACGCTGGACAGCTTCCCGAAGCCCGTGTTGATGCCGTAGGTGGCCTGTCCGCGGGTGGTCACCGCCTCGACGGCGCGGCGGCTGGCCACGACTCGGGCAGCAGCCAGGGGATCGAGCGCCAGGCGCGGCACGGGGCCGTGGAGCAGCCGCTCCAGCGTCCTCAGGTCGAGGGGCGTCTCGCCCAGCAGCCGTCGCTCCATGGCGGCACCTTATCCGACGCCGGCGCGCCGCCGGAAGCCGTGTCGCCGGGTGCGGTGGCGCCCTCAGGCCGCAACTGGGATGATGCCCGGGCCATGCGAGCCCTCGGCCTGCCCCGTGCGCTCCCCCGCGGCCCCGCCGTGCTCGTGGTCGCCGCGCTGGTGCTCGCGGCCGCGCGGCCGGCCGCGGCCGGCGACGAGGTCGTCAGCGCGGACTTCGACCTGCTGGGCTGGCGCCGGCTGGGCGTGCTGGCGGTGGACACTCCGCCGCTGCAGGTGGGCGGCGCCGAGGCGCTGCTCGACGGCGACGCGCGCACCTTCGCGCAGCTGCCGGGCCCCGCGGGCACCTTCACGCTGACCTTCCGTCCCAGCCAGCCGGTGCGTCGCGTCTCGGCCGTGCCGGCGGTCGCAGGCCCGGCGCGCGTGACGCTGACCGTGGTCGAGGACGACGGCGACCGCGTCCAGGCGGGCGCGCTCGACGTCGCCGCCGGCGGCGAGGCCGTGTTCCGGCTCATGGACGGGCTGGCGTCCGCGCTCGAGGTGCGCGTCGAGAGTGCCGATGGCGTGGCGGCGGCGGGCCTGGCCGACGTGCTGGTCGAGGGCCGCATCGAGGTGACGGCCCTCGCCCTGGAGGGCGTGCCGGACACGCTGCCCGAGGGCGCCAGCTTCCCGGTGCGCGTCATGGGGCACGACGTCTACGGCGGGCGGCCCGACCTCACCGGCCTGGCGCAGGTCATCGTGCAGCCGGCGCCCGCGCTGTCGCTGCAGGGCGGCCGCGCGCAGACACGCGTGCAGGGGCCGGTGTCGCTCGAGCCGCGCCTGGGGTCGCTGGCGGGCCTGCTCGTGCCGCTGCTCGTGACGGCGATGGATCCGCCGCCGCCCGCGCCCACGGCCGCGCCGGGCATGCAGGTGGTCGAGCTGGCGCTCGTGGGCGAGCCGCCTTTCGAGATCTTCCGCCGCGCCGCGGGCGAGAAGGAGGCGGTCTCCATCGGCCGCTCGCTGCGCGCCAGCTTCTTCGACGACAGCGTGCAGCCGGGCTCGGCCTACAGCTACAGCGTGCGGCGCGTGGACCTCATGGGCAACGTGCTCACGGCCATCGGGCCCGAGGCGCGCGTGCGCACCCACGGGCGGCTGCCGCCCGGCATGCGCGAGGTCGGCCGCCTGCCACTGCTGGTGGCGGTCTTCTCCGACTCGCTGGAGCCGGGCGAGATCGCGGACGTGGTCGACAGCGTGCAGGCCGCGCGCCTCTTCGTCTGGCGCCACACGCTCGGGCGCGTCGTGCTCGACCCCGTGGTGCTCGAGGTGCCCGGGCCCGTGCCCGTGACCGCGGGCCCCACCATGGTGGCCGTCGAGGCGCGGCTGCGCGAGCTGGGCGTGCGCGACGACGGCTTCTCGGTGGTCGCCGCCGTCTCGCGCGACTTCGAGGGCGACTACTCGGGCTTCCGCGTGCTGGGCGACGCCGCCGGCCTGCTGCTGCGCGGCACGTCGGTGCCCACGCCCACCGGCGCGCTGGGGCCCCAGCCGGCCGTGGCCTGGAGCCTGCTGCACGAGCTGCAGGAAACCGCCGCGGGCCTGCTGCTGGACCAGACCGGCGAGGCGCTCGCCGTGGGCCATCCCGCCCTGGACTACGGCACGCTCGGCTCGCTGGGCAGCTCGCACGGCCGCACCTTCGACGCGGGCGAGGCCTGGGACCAGGCGGCGCTGCTGCTCGCGGGCTCGGACGGCTGGTCGCGTCTCGGCGCGCCGTGGCTGCGCCCGCTGGAGGTGCTCGACACGGACGGCGACCTCCTGCCCGACGCCGACGACCACGTGCCCATGGACGAGGCGCGCCTCGGCACGGACCCGCTGCGCCCCGACACCGATGCCGACGGCCTCGGCGACTTCGCCGAGCTGGCGGCCGCCCTCTACCGCGGCAGCAATCCGCTCTCGCCCGACAGCGACGGCGACGGCGAGCCCGACGGACTGGACGCCTGGCCCACCAGCAACTTCACCGGCGTCATCCCGTCCGGCCGCACCCCGCGCCTGCTCGCGTCCGTGCCCACGGCCGCCACGCCCGAGCTGCCCCCCGTCGCGCTCTACGCCTGCTGGTCGCGCACCGCGCTCACGCTGCAGATCGTGACCGACGAGGCCTGCGACGTCTTCCTCGACCTCGACGGCAGCGGTCGCCTCGGCCGCTGGGAGAGCGAGGTCAACACCGGCACGCTGCACGATCCGGCGGGCGACTGCTGGTGCGGCCCGCAGCGCATCGCCTTGCGCGCCTTCAATCCGCCGCTGGGCGCCTACGTCGGTGGCCGCCCGCTGCGCAACGCGCTCGTCGCCGCCGAGCACGAGCAGGACGGCCGCGTGCGCCTCGTCGCCGTGCTGCCCGCCCTGCTCGGCGCCGGCGCCGACGACGGCTTCGTCCCACCCGGCGCCCCCCTCGCCGACGGCCTGCGCCTGCGCCCCGGCGCCATCCTCGGCCTCGCCGTCACCCTGCGCCCCTCGCGCCCCCACGACCCCGCCCCCTTCGAAGCCTTCCCCCCCGAAAGCGACTGGTTCAGCCTCTTCGACACGCACCACCTGATGGACGCGGTCCTGCAAGACTACTGACCGCAGCGGCAGGCGACATGCGATCGCCGGCCGGTGCTCAGCCCGACGAACCGCCGCGGTGCGCCCCGAGATTCGCAAGTCGCCGCACGCCAGGGCCACCCCGCTGAAATCCCGCGCCGCAATCCTTGCGCCCCAGCCGCGCTCGCCGCACCCCGAAATGCACGACGCCCCGATCGCGCCCGGAGGCCTCGTGTGGAAGAGCGCATCGTGGCGGGGAAGAGGTCCGCGACGACGTCCGCAGCCCCCTCTGCGGAAGTGCGCGCGAAGCG
>DASUFI010000242.1:0-14791 GCA_036274635.1 Planctomycetota bacterium | reverse complement strand
GACGACCCGCAGGGCGTGGCCGTCGACGCCGCGGGCAACCTCTTCGTCGCCGACGCCGGCTCCGGCCGCGTGCTCATGTTCCCTGCGGGCGGCGGTCCCGGCGTGCAGGTGGGCGACGTGCTCGACGGCCCGTCGGCCCTGGCCTTCGACGCCGCGGGCGTGCTGCACGTGTGCACCACGGGCGACGACCAGGTGTGGAAGCTCGTCGGCCCGGACTTCGTGCCGCTGGCGTCGCTGGCCGCGGGCGCGACGCCGCGCAGCCTCGCCTTCGGTCCGTCGGGCGACCTGTACACGGCCAACGAGGGCGACGACACGATCGGCGAGGTGACGCCGGCGGGCGGCGTCAGCGTCTTCTCGGACGACGTGAGCGCTCCCTGGGGCCTGGCCTTCGACGCGACCGGCAAGCTGCATGCCTCGGACAGCCAGCAGGGCGGACGGATCGTCAGCTTCAACCCCGCCGGCAAGGCGCACGCCGAGGTCACGGGCCTGGGCTCGACGCGCTCCCTGGGATTCGACAAGGCCGGCGACGCGTACTTCCTCACGGCCGCGGGTTCGCTGCGCCGCGTCGTCGGCACCGACTCGGTGGAGGTCGCCTCGGGCCTCTCCGGGCCCGCCGGGCTGACGGTGCGCGCGCCCGAGCTGCGTGTCGTCGCCTTCAAGGAGCAGGCGCCGGGCGACCCGGCGGACGCGACGTTCGCCAGCCTCGGCTCGCCGGCCGTGGGCGGCGGCTTCGTCGCCTTCAAGGGCAAGCTGCAGCCGGGCCATGCGGGCGTGATCGCCACCAACGCCTGGGGCGTGTGGCGCGCCGATCCGGAGGGCGAGCTGAGCCTGCTCGCGCGCCAGGCCTTCCCGGCCCCGGGGGTCGCGGACGGCATCTTCGCCTCGTTCGGCGATCCCGTGCTGAACGCCGACGGCGGCGCGGCCTTCCTCGGCAAGCTCGCCAGCGGCCCGGGCGGCGTCACGGGCGCCGACGCGAAGGGCGTGTGGGCGGACGTCGACGGCACGCTCACGCTCATCGCGCGCCAAGGTGACGACGCTCCGGGACTCGCGAACGGCGTGCGCTTCGCCAGCTTCCTGCAGCTGGTCCTGCCCGACGACGCAGGGCCCGCCGTGCTCGCCAAGCTGAAGGGCCCGGGCGTCTCCGGCGCCAACGACGTGGGCCTGTGGTCCGCGGACGAGACCGGCGCGCTGGCGCTCGTGGTGCGCGAGGGCGACGAGGTCGTCGTGGGCAGCGGCAGCCTGAAGCTCGCGACGCTGGACCTGTTCGAGACCACCACCCTCTCGCGCGGCCAGTCGCGCCACGTCTCCAGCCAGCGCAGCTTCACCTTCCTCGCGCACTTCACCAGCGGCGCGCGCGCCGTCGTCATGGTGCAGCCGGGCCAGGCGCCGGAGGTCCTGCTCGCGCCGGACGACGCCGTGGGGCCGGCCCTCGACCCGGGCAGCTTCGCGTCCTTCGGCGCGCCCTGCGTGTCGGCCAGCGCGACGCAGTTCGGCTTCCTCGCCAAGCTCGCGCCCGGTGTCGGCGACATCATCAAGCCCAGCTCCAAGGCGGTCTTCCGTCAGGCCACCGAGCTCGAGCTCGAGGCGCGGACCACCTTCGGGGCGCCCGGCACCGACGGGGCCGTGTTCTCCTGGCTGAGCGACCCGGTGGTCAACGCCGCCAACACGCTGGCGCTGATGGGCAAGCTGCAGCCGGGCCTCGGCGATGCCGCGCCCGGTCAGAACGTCGGGCTGTGGGTCGATGCGGGCGAGGGCCTGCAGCTCGTCGCCCGCCAGTCGGACGAAGCGCCGGGCGTGAAGGGTGCGGCCTTCTTCAAGGCCTTCAAGCAGTTCGTGCTGCCCGACGCCGGCGGCGTGGTCTTCGCGGCCCGCCTCGGCGGCGCCAGCATCCACGCCGGCAACAACGACGGCGTGTGGGCCTCGGACGGCGTCGGCGCGATCGAGCTGCTGCTGCGCACGGGCGACACGCTGGACGTCGACGGCGCGACGAAGACGGTGGCCTCCTTCAAGGTCTTCGAAGCTGCGGCGGGCGTCACGGGCCAGAGCCGCGCCTTCGACCACGCCGGCAGCGTGGTGCTGCTGGCCAAGTGCACGGACGGGACGAAGGCCATCGTGCGCTGCGTGCCGGTGCCCTGACTCGCTCCCACACCGCACGACGGATCCGGACCAGGATGCCGCGGCGCGGGCCGGCCGGCACTCCGCCGGCCGCCGCGCATCCAGGCGTGGGTCGCGGACGCCGCCGGCCCCGCCGGCTTCGCGGCCTCCAATGCGCTGAAGCTCGTCGTCCCCTGGGAGCCCGTCGCTCCTAGCGTCGCATCCAGTCCAGCGGGAAGTCGTCGGGCAGGCGCTCGACGTCGAAGAGCGTGGCGACCAGCTCGTCGTCCACGCCCGCGCGCCACGGGCTGTCGAAGCGCCAGACGACGTGGCCGTCGGGCGCGACCAGCAGCGCGCGGCCGCCGTCGGATTCGACGACCAGCGTGTCGCCGCTGGGCAGGCGCTGCACCGAGCCGCAGGTCTCGCTCCACAGCGGGTCCTCGGCGGTGCCGGACCACTGCCACGTCTGCGCGCCGGTCTCCGGGTCGAACTCGAGCACGCGCGAGTGTCCACCGCCGCCGTTGTCGAAGAGCAGCACGTGGCCGTTGGCCAGCAGCTGCGGCTGGTGCTGGCCGTGCCAGTTGCCCGTGCGCAGCCAGCGGAAGCGGCCGGCCTCGAGGTCGAGCACCCCCACGAGGTCGAGGCTGCGCAGCGACACGAGCACGTCGCCGGGCTGGGCCGGGGCCAGCGGACCCGCGCTGGCCTGCTCGACGACGCGGACGGCGTTGGCATGCAGCACGTCGCCGCGCGTGGGTTCCAACACGTGGGTCAGCCGCGCGTCGGCGGCCTCGACGCCCTCGGTGGCCTCCAGCGCGTCCAGCAGCGAGATGCGGCGCAGCTCGACGCCATCGGGCGAGAGCTCGACCACGCTGTCCACGAGGATGGGGTTCACCGGGTCGATGCGCGGCACGAGGCGCACGTCGCGCGCCAGCGTGACGATGCGGCCGTCATGGCGCTGGTCGAGATCGTGGTGCGCATGTCCGGGCCAGGCCCAGACCAGGCTGGAGTCGGGCCGCAGGCGCACCATGCCGGTGCCCTCGAAGATGGCCAGCAGGTCGCCGTTGCGCAGCAGTTTCGCGCGGCGGAAGTACAGGAAGCGCGGCTGGTCGCTGGCTGGCACGCCGGGGAAGGCCTTGCGGCACGCGATGCCCCAACGGTGCAGCAGGCGGCCGTCGTTGGAGACCAGCAGCGCCTCGGGCGCGTGACCCGAGACCACCAGGTTCACGCCGGGCTGCACGCGCCCCGGGTCGAGCACCTGCACGCCGCCGGGCGCCTGCGCGCGACGCGAGCCGGCGAGGTAGCCGATGGACTCCAGCTCGGCCGTGCGCGCCGCCGTGTCGCTGGGCGGGTCGGCCTCGCCCGTGGTCCGCCAGCGGCCAGCGCCTTCCGCGGGCCGGTCGTCCGACCCCTGGCCGGCAGGCACGGCGCCGCGCCCGCAGCTCATCGCGCACAGCCACAGCACGGCCAGGAGCGCGGCGCGGCGGGCGGCCGGAGTTGGCGCCCCGGCTCCTCGCGGCAGGTCGGAGCGCAGCATCGTCAGCAGCCTAGCATGGGCCCTGGCGGGGCGCCCTCCGCCGCAAGGCGATGGCGCGCTCCGTCACCGCGCGAGACCGCCTCATGGACCTGCGACGGGGCCCCCCACTGCGGAACGGGATCTTTGACGGTCCTGCCCATCCGTGCAAGGCTGGTGTCCGTGTCGGGGACACTCCACTCCAGCCCAGGGGAGCCGCTGCTCATGCGCGCCTTCATCCTCTCCGCGACCTTGCTCGCCGCCCTCGCGCCCGCCGCCGCCGCGCAGTTCACGCAGTTCACGTGGACGCTCGACAACCCGCAGGGCGTCATCACCATCCTGAGCGCCGATCAGATGCTCTTCGGCGGCGGCTCGGGCGGCTACCCCGTGGGCACGACCGCCAAGTACATGACCGTGTCGCCGGCCGATGCGCTGATCAGCGTGCACGCCGCCACGATCGCGACCCCCAAGGGCCGCTGCGGCGACAGCATCGGGCTGTGGGGCACGGCCGACGACCTCCACGTCTTCGGGGACTGCTCGTCGGCGCAGCTCACGTTCAGCGTGCACGCCGGCGACACGATCGTCTTCGGCTACCAGGTCCTGGTCAGCCTGCTGCCCGGCGACGCCGTTTTCGGCAACTTCTCCTACAGGCCCTTCTGGTCGAAGCTCGGCGGCGCGCTGGCGGGCAGCGCCGGAACGCCGACACTCACGGGCCACGGCGTGCCGGAGCCCCACGAGCCCGTGAGCCTCGTCGTCTCGCAGGCCGCGCCGGCCGCGCCCGCCACGCTGGTCATCGGCCTGGAGCTGGCGAACGCGCCCTTCAAGGGCGGAGTCCTCGTGCCCACGCCGGACGTGCTCGTGTCGGGCCTCGTCACGAGCCCGGCCGGCGACCTGCAGATCGCCGGCGCCTGGCCTGCGGGCCTGCCGGCGTTCTTCTCGTGCCTGATGCAGCTGTGGATTGCCGACGCCGGCGGCCCGAAGGGCTACTCGGCCAGCAACGCCGTGGGCGTGTTCGCGCTCTGACCGCGGCCGGCGCCCGGGAGGAGCTCCCTCCCGGGCCCCAGCTCACCCGTCGTAGTACATCGCGAACTCGAGCGGGTGCGGCCGGGTCTTCATGATCAGCACCTCGTTCTCGTACTTCCACTTGATGAAGGTGTCGATCAGCTCCTTGTTGAAGACGTCGCCGCGCAGCAGGAACTCGTGGTCCTTCTGCAGGGCCTCGAGCGCGGCCTCCAGCGAGGTGGGCGCGTCCACCACCTGGGCCATCTCCTCGGGCGGCAGGTCGTAGATGTTCTTGTCCAGCGGCTGGCCCGGGTCGATGCGGTTCTGGATGCCGTCGATGCAGGCCATGGCGATGGCGGCGAAGGACAGGTAGCCGTTGCTCAGCGGGTCCGGGCAGCGGAACTCGAAGCGCTTGGCCGCCGGGCTGCTGCTGAACATGGGGATGCGGATGGCCGCCGAGCGGTTGCGCGAGCTGTAGGCCAGCTTGATGGGCGCCTCGAAGTGCGGCACCAGCCGGCGGTAGCTGTTGGTGGTGGGGTTGGTGAAGGCGATGACCGCGTGCGCGTGGCGCAGCAGGCCGCCGATGGCCCAGCGGCCCGTGTCCGAGAGGCCCGCGTAGCCGCTGCCCGCGAACAGGTTGGTCTTGCCCTTCCAGATCGAGAAGTGCACGTGCATGCCCGAGCCGTTGTCACCGAACATGGGCTTGGGCATGAAGGTGGCCGTCTTGCCCGCGCGCGACGCGCACTGCTTCACGATGTACTTGAACCACTGCAGCTTGTCGGCCATGGAGACCAGCGAGTCGAACTTCATGTCGATCTCGGCCTGGCCCGCGGACGCCACCTCGTGGTGCTGGCGCTCCATCTCGATGCCCATCTGTTCCATGGTGCGCATCATCTCGCCGCGCAGGTCCTGCAGCTGGTCGGCCGGGGGCACCGGCAGGTAGCCGCCCTTGTTGCGCACGCGGTAGCCGTGGCCCGCGAGCTCGCTGCCCGTCTGCCAGGGGCCCTCGTCGCTGTCGATGTGGTAGTAGGACGCGTGGGGCTGCGTGTCCCAGCGCACCGAGTCGAAGATGAAGAACTCGGGCTCGGGCCCCACGTACATCTTGTCCCCGAGGCCCGTGCTGGCGAGGTACTGCTCGCAGCGCCGCGCCACGCCGCGCGGGTCGCGCGCGTAGTCCTCCTTGGTGATGGGGTCCACGACGTCCGCGATCATGGTCAGCGTGGGCTCCGCGAAGAACGGATCCACCACCGCCGTGTTCGGATCGGGCACCACGAGCATGTCGCTCTCGTCGATGGCCTTCCAGCCGCGGATCGAGCTGCCGTCGAAGCCGTGCCCGTCCGTGAAGCTGCCCTCGTTCACCATCGTGCTGGGCAGGGTGAAGTGGTGCCACATGCCGAACGGATCGATGAAGCGCAGGTCCACCGCGTGGATGTTCCCGCTCTTGATCTTGTCGAGCACGTCCTTGGGGCTGAATCCCGGAGTCATTCCCACAGTGAGCTGTTCCTTTCCTTGCTGGTCGCGCGTCGCCGCGCGCAGGTGGTCTGTTCGTCGTCGAAGCGGAAGTTCAGATGGCCTCCGGACCGGTCTCGCCGGTGCGGATGCGGATCACGTCGTGCAGCTCCCAGGTGAAGATGCGCCCGCGGTCGCCGCCGCCCTCCTCGATGGCGCGGATGGCCGCGTCCACGAAGCCCTCGTTCACGCCGACCTCGATGCGCACCATCGGCTCGGGCGAGAGGTCCGCGAAGGCGGCGCGCTGCATGTCCGAGAGCCCGTGCACCTCGCTCACCGTCATGCGGAAGATCTCGGCGTCGGCGAGCAGGGCCGTCACCGCTTGCAGGCGCTCGGGCGCCAGGATCGCCTGGATCATTCGCATGGAGGAGCCAGCCACGTCGGGTGAAGGTCCCGCGAGGTGGGCCCGGCGGTCCGCGTCCGGGCCTCACCGCGCGAGGTCCGGGGCGGCAACGTACTCAAACCCGCGCGCGCCGCCAAACGGGCCCGCGCCCCGACGCCACCCGTCATACGCCGCGAGCGCCACCGCGTGGAAACATTTGGGGAGGGCCTGTGGAGAGGCCTGCGGCAATTGCGCGGCGCCAGCCGATTCCCGTCGCGATCCGGGCCGGCCGCCGGCGAGGCCTCCAAGCCCGACGTAGCCTGCCCCCGGCGGGACCGGTGTTCGGACCGCGCCGTGCGCCGACCCCCGTCGTGCACCACTTTTCCACGTCCCGAAAGCGCCACGACCCGTAACTCTTTCCCGGATCGCACCTTCAGGCACCGGCTCGCCGCCCCGATTCCCACTACAAGGGGATGTAATTCTCGCGGGGAGCCGACGTCATGCATGCGGTCGGAAATCCGGCTCCCGAACCCCGCCGGTCCCGCCCGCGGGACAACGCCGCGCCGATCTTCCGGTTGGACTCCCAGCCGGCCCCGGACGGATGTCCCGGTCGGAGATCTTCATGAACACGTCCACCAAGAACATCGACATGCGCTGGCTCTTCGCTGCGCTCGTGCTCGTGGCGGCCACCGTCACGCTCACGCTGTTCAGCGGCCTGCGCGTCTAGCCCAGCCAGGCAGGGGCCTGGCCGGCCCGTCGACTCACGGCACGCTGGCCGTGAGCGCCTGACTCGCCGCGGCACCCTCCGCGGCCGAGGGGTCGAGGATCCACGCTTGGACATACATGGAGCTGCCTGGTGGAAGGCCGCCGGGCCAGGGCGCGGCCCATGCGTGCTGGCCTGAGGCATTCGTGATGAAGCCCGCCACGACGTCAGGTGAAGGCACCAGCACCCCGCCCAGGAAAGGCGCATCGACCTCGGCGAACCCGACGAAGAGGAGCCCCGGCGAGCCGGGCGCTGCGTGTTCGAGCGCGACGGAAACGAGCGAGCCGGACACAAGCGCACCGCTGCCGTCGAGGCGGGGCACGCCCGCCTCACCCGCCAGGCCGGGGGCCAGCGCCTCCCAGGACGCACTCGGCTCGTAGAGGTCGACCTGTCCTGTGTGCTCACCGACGTCCGGCGCACCCAGGAGCACCTCGGCGCGGCCACTGGCATCGACATCGACGAGCGACACGGAGAGCGCGGAGATGAGCCCGAATCCCCCGGCGCCCAGCGTGCTCGCGGCTCGCCCTCCCGGGCCGCTCAAGACGTGCACCTGGATCAGTTGCGCGATGGTCTCGGGCGTGGGAACAACGACATCGGGTACGCCGTCACCGTCGACATCGCGGCCGGCCGCCAAGGCCCTGCCCACGTCCGCGCCAGCCTCCGAAGCGCCGAAGTCGTAGAGCTCGCGCACCCCCGAGTATGCGCGCACCCGGCCCACGACCCCGTCCAGCACGTCTCCCTCAGTCGGCGAGCCGGCGGCCCAGTCAGGCGCGCCGTTGCCATCGAGATCGCCCGCTCCGGCGACGACCGCCCCGAAGGACCCATCCTTCACGCTGCCTTTGACCATCAGCTGCACCTGGCCGCTCCCGTCGAGCACGCGCACGGCGCCAGCCGCGAGGGAGAAGGCACCGATCTTGACCCGCTCGAACGGTGCGCCGGCCAGCAGGTCGAGCGACCCGTCTCCGTCCTGGTCGCCCAGCGGTGACAGCGCGGCGCCCAGGGCCGCGCCGGTCGACGTCGAGCCGAGCTGGCCCAGCAGTTGGCCCGTAGCTCCCGAGTAGATGAGCACTAGGCCGCCATCCGTGGTCGCGTCGAAGTGTTGTGGCGCGCCTACCGCGATGTCGGGGACATTGTCGCCGTCGAGATCGCCCGGTCCCGCCACAGCCGCGCCGAAGCCATCGCCAGCGGCGGTGCCGACCCACTCCCGCAGCACGCTCCCGTCTGCACCCGACAGAAGCTGGACGTGGCCCGGAAGCCCGCCGGCTGGACCGAGGGCCGGGGCGCCGGCGATCACATCGGAGCGCCCGTCCCCGTCCACATCGCCTGCCGCGGCCACGGCACTGCCCAGGCGCGCGTACGGCAGCGTGCCACTGCGTGCCCACAGCAGCGCACCGGTCTCTCCCGCGTACGCGCGCACGCCACCAGCGGACGGGCCAAGCGAGTCGTCCTCGGGTACGCCGATCGCGACGTCATCACGGCCGTCGCCGTCCACGTCCCCCGCTCCGGCGAGGGCAGCGCCGAACAGCTGCCCCTTGCCTGCGCCGCCCCAAGTCTGCGCCACCGGTGTGGCCGCCGGCATGGCGCCGGCCACGAGGAGGACCAGCTCGTCGGAAGCGACGAGCAGCTCGGCGTCACCATCCCCGTCGAAGTCGGGGGTGACGCGCAGGTCCAGACCCAGGAAGTCCACGGAGAGCGCGCCACCGAGCAGGCGCGCCCGCTCGGCGCCGTCGGAGCCTGAGAACAACCGAACGGATCCGGCGTAGTCCGGGCTCTGGCTGTGGGTGGCTGCGAAGTCGGGCCAGCCGTCGCCGTCGAGGTCGCCCAGCCCCGCCAGGAGCCTGCCCGCCTCGGGACTGCCGTCCTCGAACGTGACACCCAGCACGAGCTGACCGGTGGCACCCGAGTACACGCGGATGTTGCCCAGCCCCTCGGCCGACGTGTCGTGTGCCATTCCGACCAGCAGGTCCGGCACGCCGTCAAGGTCGATGTCGCCCGCCGCGCCGAGCGCGCGACCGAAGTCATCGCCTGCGAAGGCGGAGAACGGCGGCCCCCCGATCAGCTCGAACAGCACCGCGCCGGTTGTCGCCGAATACGCGCGCACGATCTCGGGCGCCGCACCGGGCGGGCGGTCGGTCGCGATGGCGAGATCGCTGATCCCGTCGCCGTCGAGGTCGCCGGGCGCCGCCACGGCCGCGCCCAACTCGTCCAAGGGGGCATCGCCGGCCAACGTCAGGAGCACGGCACCGTTGCGGCCGGAGTGCAGGCGCGCCGAGCCGCCGCCGGCCGACGTGTCCTCGGGCGCTCCCACGAGCACGTCGTCGAGCCCGTCGCCATTCACGTCGGGCACGCGCACGACCATGCCGTAGAGATAGGAAGTCGCGTCCGTGACCCGGGCCAGGACGGAGCCGTCCACGCCCGACACGAAGCATCCAAACGGCTCGGCGAGAACGAAGGCGTCGCCCGTGCCGTCGCCGTCCAGATCGCCCATATCCGTCAGCGCAAGTCCGAGCGCTTCGGCTGGCGCCTGGCCGGACACGACGTAGATCACCGAGCCATCAGCCCCCGACCGAGCCGTGTAGCGGCCCTTCTGCCAGCCGCCGAACTCGGAATCGATGAACGTGCCGTCGGCCACCAGCACATCCGTCACGCCGTCGCCGTCCGCATCGCCGAGCAGCACGGCCTGGACGGGATCGATCTCGTACGGGAAGGAGGTTGGCACCTCGAGCAACACCTGCTGTGCAGCCACAACCGGCGCGAGGAGCATGCCGAACGCGAACCTCGACCAGCCACCCATGGCCTGGACTCCGCGACGACGCCCATCCTACCGGCCGTGCCACGCTGCATGGGGCGCTGCCATACAATCCCTCGGCATGCCGAAGGATGACTCCCAGCGTTCACTCTTCGAGCCTGCTCGCGAGGCGCCCGCCCCCGCCCGCGCCGCCCGACCGCGCGCCATGACCCCGGCCGCCGCGCGCACCCTCTCGGCCTCGGCCGCCGAGGCGCGCGCCGCGGCCCGTCCCGCTCGCGAGGACGAGGCGCCGCGCACCACGCCCATGATGGAGCAGTACCTGCGCGCCAAGGCCGAGGCGCCCGACGCCCTGCTGCTCTTCCGCATGGGCGACTTCTACGAGCTCTTCGGCGAGGACGCCGTCACCGCCTCGCGCGTGCTGGGCATCACGCTCACCAGCCGCAGCAAGGGCGAAGGCGCGCTGCCCATGGCCGGCGTGCCGGTGAAGGCCCACGAGGGCTACCTGCAGCAGCTCATCCGCGCCGGCTTTCGCGTGGCCTTGTGCGATCAGATGGAGGACCCGCGCCTCGCCAAGGGCCTCGTCGACCGGCAGGTCACGCGCATCGTCACGGCCGGCACGGTGCTCGAGGACGACCTGCTCGACCGCCGGGCCAGCAACTGGCTGCTCTCCGTCGCGCCCGCCGGCGAGCGCTGCGGCCTCGCGTGGCTGGACGTCTCCACGGGCGCCTTCACCGTGGCCGACGTGGCCACCGAGCGCGTGGGCGACGAGGTCGCGCGCCTCGATCCCGCCGAGATCCTCTGCCCCGAGTCGCTGCTGCACGGCGAGGCCGGCCCGCTGGTCACGCGCCTGCGCAGCGCCAGCCGCGCGCCGCTGGTGCGCGGCGCGGAGTGGACCTTCGCCGCCGCCAACGCGCCGGGCCTGCTGCGCGAGCAGCTGCGCGTCGCGTCGCTGGCCGGCTTCGGCCTGTCCGACGACGCGCCCGCCGTGCGCGCCGCGGGCGCGGTGCTGGCCTACGTGCGCGAGACCCAGCGCGGCACGCTGCCGGCCGTGTCCGGCCTGCGCGTCCACGACCCGTCGCGCGCGGCGGCGCTCGACCGCGCCACGCGCGGCTGCCTCGAGCTGCTGGCCACCCAGCGCGAGGGCCGCCGCGAGGGCAGCCTGCTCTCGGTCCTCGACCGCACCGCCACGGCCATGGGCGCGCGCCTGCTGCGCGAGTGGCTGGTGGCGCCGCTGGTGGAGCCCGAGCGCATCGCCCGCCGCCAGTCGGCCGTGGCCGAGCTGCTCGCGCGCCGCGACCTGCACGAGCGGCTGCTCGCCTCGCTGGCACGCATGCCCGACCTCGAGCGCCTCGCCACGCGCCTGCTGGCCGGCCGCGCCTCGCCGCGCGACCTCGCCGCCGTGCGCGCCGCCCTCTCCCTCGCGCCCGAGCTGCGCGCCGCGCTCGCCGGCTGCGACTCCGCGCCGCTGGCCGAGGCCGGCGCGCGCATCGAGCCGCTGCCGACGCTGCTCGACGCCCTGCAGCGCGGCCTTGCCGAGAGCCCGCCCCTGGCGCTCAACGAGGGCGGCCTCATCGCGCCCGGCTGGAACGCGCGCCTCGACGAGCTGCGCGCCCTGCGCGACGACGGCGCCGCCGCCGTCGCCCGCTTCCAGGCCGAGGAGGCCGCGCGCGCCGGCCTGCCCGCCCTGAAGGTCGGCTTCAACCGTGTCTTCGGCTACTACATCGAGGTCGGCCACGCGCACGCCGCGCGCATCCCGTCCCATTACATCCGCAAGCAGACGCTGGCCGGCGCGGAGCGCTACATCACGCCGGAGCTCAAGGAGCTGGAGACCTCCATCCTGCAGGCCGACGAGCAAGCGCGCGCCCTCGAGACGAAGCTCTTCCTCGAGCTGCGCGAGCTGGCCGCGCAGGACGGCGAGGCCCTGCGCCTGCTCGCCCGCGCCGTGGCGCGCGTCGACGTGCTGTGCGGCTTCGGGCGCCTCGCCCGCGAGCGCGGCTGGATCCGGCCCGACGTGGACGACGGCGACGTCCTCGACATCCGCGACGGCCGCCACCCCGTGCTGGACACCCTGCTGCCCGCCGGCCGCTGCGTGCCCAACGACGTGCTCCTCGACCGCGGCGCCGCGCGCCTGCTGCTGGTCACCGGCCCCAACATGGCCGGCAAGTCCACCTACATCCGCCAGGTGGCGCTGCTCGTGCTGCTCGCGCAGGTGGGCAGCTTCGTGCCCGCCGCCTCCGCGCGCGTCGGGGTCGTGGACCGCATCTTCACGCGCATCGGCAGCGCCGACGACCTCTCCGCCGGCGCCTCCACCTTCATGGTCGAGATGACCGAGACCGCCGCCATCCTCAACCAAGCCACCGAGCGCTCCCTCGTGATCCTCGACGAGGTGGGCCGCGGCACCTCCACCTGGGACGGCCTCTCGCTCGCGTGGGCCATCTGCGAGTGGCTCTACGAGAAGGTGGGCGCGCGGACACTGTTCGCCACGCACTACCACGAGCTGGTGGACCTCGCCGACGAGTTCCCCGCCGTGCGCAACGTGAACGTGGCCGTGCACGAGGAGGGCGAGGACATCGTCTTCCTGCACCGCATCGTGCCCGGCGGCACGGACCGCAGCTACGGCCTGCACGTCGCGCGCCTCGCCGGCGTGCCCCAGCCGGTCATCGCGCGCGCGCAGCGCATCCTGCACGATCTCGAGCAGCGCGCGCCGGATCTGCGGCCGGCGGCGGGCGAGCCGCCGGCCGGCGCCGCCGAGGCGCCGCCCGTCACCGAGCCGCTGTTCCCGCGCCCCGGCGCGGCGGTGCTGGACGAGCTGGCGGGGCTGGACACCGACGCCATCGCGCCCCTCGACGCCCTGCTCCTCGTGCGTCAGTGGCAGGAGCGGCTGCGGGGCGCGCCGCCCGCCTGAGCGTCAGCGCCCGCCCTTGTCCTTGTATTTCTTGTGGCCCGCGTCGCGCATCTGGATCAGCGGCCCGTTGACCTTCTCCAGCGCCTGATCGAGGTGCGCGTCGAGCACGTCCACCTCGATGTCCGCCAGCTCGCGCAGCACGCCGATGAGGTCGCGGCGGAAGGCCAGGGCCTGCGCCGCCTTCTCTTCCTTGCTGGCGGACTTGGGGAGGTTGCTCGGCTCGTGCGTCTTGGCCGCCACGACGAGGCGCTGCATGTCGCCCACGGCGTTCAGCGCGTCGGGCGCCTTCCTGGCCTCCAGCGCCGTGGTCAGCTGCTTGAGCCCGAACTTCAGATCCTGCATCACGTCCTCGAGCGTCTCGACGGGAGCGGGCGGCGCGACGGGCGCGGCGCCGAGGCCCACGCCCGCGACCACCAGCAGCAGCGCCGCGACGCGCGCGGCGCGGGGGACGAAGCGGGAGCGCCGAGACGCAAGCACGGGACCCATGGCGGAGGCTCCGGGGATCGGGGGCCCCGTTGTACTGGATGCCTCTCGGGCGCGAGTCAGCCCGCCGTCGCCAGCCGCGCCAGCTGCCGGTCCTGCCAGCGCGCCAGCAGCACCAGCGAGGTGAGCGCGCCGCACAGGGCCATCAGCATGTCCTGCTGCGCGTCCCACACGTCGCCCTGCACGCCGAGGAAGGCCAGGCCCTGTTCCGGCGCCGCGACCATCACGGTCCACCACTCGATCAGCTCGTAGAAGGCCGAGATGGCCAGCGCGATGCAGGTGCAGCACCAGAACAGCGCCTTGCCCGGCCGCAGCCCGGTGCAGCGCAGCAGCAGCTCGCGCCCGAGCATGGCGGGAATCACGCCCTGCCAGAAGTGGCCGAAGCGGTCCCACGGGTTGCGCTGCCAGCCCAGCGCGTCGCGCACCCAGTTGCCCGCCGGCACCAGCGAATAGGTCCAGTGCCCGCCGACGAACAGGATGAACGAGAACCAGGTCATGAGCGCGACGGACATCGGCGACCACGGGAAGGCGCGCCAGCGCAGCATCACCCAGGCGCCGCCGACCATCACCGGCACCGTCTCCATGAACCACACCTTGCGGTCCACCGGCCCGATGCCCGACACGACGAACATGAGCAGCACCAGTACCAGGCACGTCCGCGCGAAGGTCATGGCCGTCCTCCCGAGCCGCGCCGCGGCTCACCAGGCGCCGGTCACCTCCAGCAGCGCCGCCTTCAGGTAGGCCGACTCCGGGAACGCCAACCGCCGCGGGTGGCAGGCCGCCGCGCCGCGCCGCGCCACCACGCGCACGTCCACGCCCGCGTCCGATGCCGACTCGGCCAGCATCTCCAGGAAGTGCCGCTCATCCAGCTGGTAGCTGCAGCTGCAGGTGAGCAGCCGCCCGCCCTGCCTCAGCAGCCTGAGCGCGCGCAGGTTCAGCTCGCGATAGCCGCGCAGGGCCTCGGTGATCTGCGCCTTGCGCTTGGCCAGCGCGGGCGGGTCGAGCACCACGGCGTCGAAGCGCTCGCCCGCCTCCACCAGCGCGCGCAGCGCCTCGAAGACGTTGGCCTTGACCGGCTGCAGGGCCGCGTCCGAGTCGGCGTCGCCCAGCGACAGGCCGTTCAGCTCCGCGTTGCGGCGCAGGCCGGCCAGCGCCGTCTCGCTGCCGTCGAGGCACAGCACCTGCGAACCCGCCCGCGCCAGGTGCAGGGCGAAGCCGCCGTCGTTGCTGAAGGCGTCCAGCGCGCGCCCCACCGGCAGCGCGCGCGCCGCCCAGGCCTGGTTCTCGCGCTGGTCGAGGAAGGCACCCGTCTTCTGGCCGCTCCACGGGTCCGCGACGCGCACGACGCCGCCGCTCTCCCAGCGCACCTCGTGCGGCACGCTGCCCGCCAGCTCGGCCACGCCCTCCGGCAGGCCTTCCGGCTTGCGGAACCCGCCGTCGTGGCGCGCGAGGAC
>DASUFI010000241.1:0-24462 GCA_036274635.1 Planctomycetota bacterium | reverse complement strand
GCGTTGGTCAGCCCTTCCTGCACGATCCGGTACGCGCCGCGGCCCACCCCGGCCGGCACGGCGGCCAGCGCGTCGGCGTAGCGCTCCCAGCCGGCGCGCGCCCCGTCCGTCAGCAGCTTGCAGGCCAGACGAACGCCGGCGAGTCGCTCGGCCTCGTCGACCTTGGGCGCGTTGTTGGCGTCCGTCACCACCGCGACGGCCTCGCAGGCGGGCAGCCTGAAGGCGAGGTCGCACGCCGTGAGCTGCACCGTGCCGGGCGCCGCGACGTGGCCGCCGCGCAGGCAGGCGAGCAGCGCCTCCCACCAGGCCGGCACGCGTGGCAGCAGCAGCAGCACGGTCTGGCCCGGCCGCACGCCGCGCGCGGCCAGCGCCAGCGCGCAGCGCCGGCTGGCCTCGGCGAAGTGGCCGTAGGCGAGTCGCCGCTCCGCGCCCGCGTCGTCCACCCAGAGCAGGGCGGCCCGCTCGGCCGGGTGGAGATCGAAGACGTCGCGCGCCCAGTTGAAGGCCGTCACGCGCCGAGCACCTCGATCGGCGCCGGCAGCAGCACGAACACGACGCAGCCCGTGGCGCTGCGCGGCGTGTGGACGGAGCCGGGCGGGTGCCGGACGTAGCTGCCCGGACCCCACGTGCCGGCTCCGTCCTGCAGCTGGCCCTCGAGCACCAGGTACTGCTCGCCGCGCGGGTGGCGGTGCCGGTCGTAGGCGGCGCCCGGTGCGAAGCGCAGGAGCACCGCGGACTCGCCGGTGGCGGGGTCGAAGTGCAGCTTCTTCCAGCTCACGCCGCTGCACGGCGTGTCGCGCCACGGCAGGGCCGACGCGTCGATGCGTCGGCTCTCGGCGCCGGGCTCCGGGTTGGCGTCCTCGCCCATGGCCGGGAGTGTACTCGTCGCGCCGCGCGCGGGGCTGGCGTACCATCCCGCCATGGCTCGCGCCCCGCGCCTCTCGGACGTCGACCTCTCGATCCGCGTCGCGCGCGACAAGGCCTACAAGAAGCGCCTGCGGCGCCTGCAGCTCGACCTGCTCAAGGCGCAGACGCGGCTGCGCGACCTGCGCGCGGGCGACGGGCCGTGCCCCTCGCTGTGCATCGTCTTCGAGGGCATGGACGCGGCCGGCAAGGGCGGCGCGATCCGGCGGCTCACGGGCCGGCTCGACCCGCGCGGCTACCGCGTGGTGCCCATCGGCCCGCCCACGGAGGAGGAGCACAGCCACCACTGGCTGTGGCGCTTCGCCAAGGAGATGCCGGCGCGCGGCGAGATCGTGATCTTCGACCGTAGCTGGTACGGGCGCGTGCTGGTCGAGCGCGTGGAGAAGTTCGCGCCGCGCGAGGCGTGGCGGCGGGCCTACGAGGAGATCGTGGCCTTCGAGCGCGGCCAGGTGCGGGAGGGGGTCACGCTGGTCAAGTTCTGGCTGCACGTGAGCAAGAGCGAGCAGCTGCGCCGCTTCAAGGAGCGCGAGCAGGACGCCTTCAAGGAGTACAAGATCGGGCCCGAGGACTGGCGCAACCGCGGGCACTGGCACAAGTACGTGCGCGCGGCCGACGAGGCCTTCCGCCGCACGCACACGCGGCTCGCGCCGTGGACGCTGGTGTCCGGGGAGGACAAGCAGCACACGCGGCTGGAGGTGCTGCGCACCACGGCGCGCCGGCTGCGGGCCGCGCGCTGCGACTGACGCCCGGAATTCCTGGCCGCCCGCGTGCGCTTTTGGCGCATGGACGGGCCATGGGCAGGTGGCTGAAGGAACTGGACCAGCTGCTGCGCGGCGAGCACACGCGCAGGGACGATCTGCAGGCCGGGCGCGTGGGCCTGCCGGCGCGGCGGCTGGCGGTGCTCGCGGCCGGCCTGGGCCTGGTGTACGGCGCGAGCATGGGCCTGTTCGCGGCGACGGGCGGGCGCGAGCAGGCGTGGCGGCACCTGGTCGCCTCGGCCGCCAAGCTGCCGCTGCTCTTCGCCCTCACGCTGCTGGTGACCTTCCCGTCGCTGTACGTCTTCGCGGCGCTGGCCAACAGCCGGCTGCGCGTGCGCGAGACACTGCGCCTGCTGGCAGCCGCCATCACCGTGATGCTGGGCGTGCTGGCCAGCTTCGCGCCGGTCACGGTCTTCTTCACGCTGAGCACGGACAGCTACCGCTTCATGCTGTTCCTCAACGTCGTGTTCTGCGGGCTCGCGGGGCTCGTCGGCCTGGGCTTCCTGTACCGGGCCGTGAACCTCGTCTTCCCCGACGAGGCCGGCGCCGAGGAAGGCCGGCGCGCGCGGCGCATCTTCCGCGTGTGGCTGCTGATCTTCGGCGTGGTGGGCGCGCAGATGGCCTGGATCCTCAAGCCCTTCGTGGGCAACCCGCAGCTGCCCTTCGCCTGGGTGCGCGACTCGCGCGTGAGCAACTTCTTCGAGTTCGTGCTGCGCGCGCTGGCGGACAACTGGCGGTGATCGCGCCGCGCCTCGACGTCGAGGGGCTGCTGCGCGGCGAGGGCCTGCACCGCGTGGGCGGCGGCCGGCCGCCGCTCGGGCGCCTCGCGCTCACGCTGGCGCTGGGCGGCGCGCTCTACGGCGCGGTCATGGGCGCCTTCGGCCTCAACGCCGAGCAGGCGCTGGACTCGGCCATCAAGGTGCCGCTCCTGGTGGTCGTGGCCTCGCTGGTCTGCCTGCCCAACTTCTGGGTCCTGAACCTGGTGCTCGGGCTGGGGCCGGACTTCGCCGCGGCGTGGCGCGGCCTGCTCTCGGCCCAGGCCACGCTGGCCGTCGCGCTGGCCTCGCTGGCGCCCGTCACCGCCTTCGCCTACGCCAGCACCGACAGCTACGAGTCCGCCAAGCTGCTCAACTTCGCGGTCTTCGGCGTGGCCACGCTGGCGGCGCAGCGTACCCTCGCGCGCCACTACCGTCCGCTGCTGGCGCGCGACCGGCGCCACGCCATCGCCTTGCTCGCCTGGCCCACCCTGTACTTCTTCGTGGCCGGGCAGCTGGCCTACGTGCTGCGGCCGTTCATCGGCAACCCGAAGTTCCCGACGGTCTTCCTGCGCGAGCACTGGTGGGGCAACGTCTACGTCGACCTGTGGTGGGCGGTGCGGGGGTTGTAATCCGAGCGCGGCGGCAGGCCGCGTAACGCGCGCGCCCTCGGCACGACTTCAGGGTGGCCCCGCCGCCGGCTGCACCCGTCGGACCTCGGGTGCTACCCTCATCACCATGGAGTGGCGCGACGTGATCACCATCGAACCCGGCAAGTGCGGCGGGAAGCCCTGCATCCGCCGCATGCGCATCACCGTCTTCGACGTGCTGGACTACCTTGGCGGCGGAATGAGTATCGAGGCGATCCTCGAGGAATTCCCGTACCTCAACCTTGAGGACATCCAGGCGGCCTGCGCCTTCGCGTCCGAATATGGCCAAGAGCAGTGGAAGCAGCGCGACGACCGCGCTTCCTGATCGACCAGAACCTCTCTCCCCGACTCGTCCGCAAGCTCGCCGACCTTTACCCCGACTCTGACCACGTGTTTCACGCCGGGCTCGATCAGGCGCTGGACCACCAGCTGAGGGCTTACGCCCGGCTCGGGCGCTTCATCATCCTGACCAAGGATCGGGACCACGCTCGGCTCGCTCGCGACGAGGGCAGGCCGCCGCGGGTCGCATGGGTGCGCGTCGGGAACTGCACCTCGACGGCGGTGGAGGAGTTGCTGCGGGCACGACGGCCGGACATCGTCGAGCTCGCTGCGGGGCGACGAGGATTGGTGCTGGAGGTGCCGTGAAGCCAGGCGTCGTGCCACCATGGAGTGGATGGAGGGCCCCCACGTCGTCCTCGTCGGCGGCGGCTTCGCCGGCCTGACCGCCGCGCGCGAGCTGCGCCGCGCGCCGGTGCGGGTCACGCTGGTCGACCGCAGCAACGTGCACGTCTTCCAGCCACTGCTCTACCAGGTGGCGACGGCGGGGCTGGCGGCCACGGACATCACCGCGCCGCTGCGGCACGTGCTGCGCGGCCAGGCGAACACGGACGTGCTGCTGGCCGAGGTCACGGGCGTGGACATTGCGGCGCGGCGCGTGCGGCTGGAGCCGGCCACGGGCTCGCGACCGCGCGACCTGCCCTACGACTGGCTGGTCCTCGCGCCCGGCGCGGTGCCGTCCTACTTCGGCCACGACGACTGGGCGCGGCACGCGCCGGGGCTGAAGGAGCTGCGCAACGCGCTCGACATCCGGCGCCGCATCCTGCTGGCCTTCGAGGCGGCGGAGGCCGAGGACGATGCGGCCGCGCGCGGGCCGTGGCTCAGCTTCGTGGTCATCGGCGGCGGGCCCACGGGCGTGGAGCTGGCCGGCGCGCTGGCGGAGATCGCGCGCGTGCAGTTCGTGCGCAGCTTCCACCGCATCGACACGCGCGCGGCGCGGCTGGTGCTGGTGGAGGCCGGGCCGCGCCTGCTGCCGACGTTTCCGGAGGAGCTGTCGGCCGAGGCGCTCGCGCGCCTGCAGCGCATGGGCGTCGAGGTGCGCCTCGGCGCGCGCGTCGTGGACGTGGACGCGGAGGGCGCGACGCTGGAGGCGGGCGGCGCGCGCGAGCGGCTGCCGGCCCGCACGGTGCTGTGGGCCGCGGGCGTGCGCGCCTCGCCGCTGCTGGCGGCGCTGGGCCTGCCGCTCGACCGCGGCGGGCGCGTGGCCGTGGATCCGGACCTCTCGCTGCCCGGCCACCCGGAGGTCTTCGTGCTGGGCGATGCGGCGGCGGTGCGCGACGGCTCCGCGCCCGACGGCGCGCCCCGCTGGGTGCCGGGCCTCGCCCCCGCCGCCATCCAGATGGGCCGCCACGCCGCGCACCAGATCGAGCGCGCGCTGGCCGGGCAGCCGCGCGAGCCCTTCCGCTACCGCGACAAGGGCACGCTGGCCACCATCGGCCGCGCCGCCGCCGTGGCCGACTTCGGGCGCGTGCGGCTGCGCGGCCTCGTCGCCTGGCTGCTCTGGGTGGTCATCCACATCTGGACGCTCATCGGCTTCCGCAACCGGCTGCTGGTCATGTTCGAGTGGATCTGGCTGTACGTGACGCGGCAGCGCGGGGCGCGGGTCATCGTGGAGAGTGGCGAGGCGTCGGACGCGGGCGACTGAGGCTCAGTGCGCCTTGGCGCCCTTCTTCTTCCTCTCCTCGTCCTTCTCCTCGTCCTCCTCGGTGGGCAGGTGCATCCGGTGCAGCACGCGATGCGCGATGGGTGCCAGCAGGATGCCCGCCGACACCAGCACCACGAGCCCCGAGTACAGTGCGTAGACGCCCGCGAACAGCTTGCCGGCGTCGGTGTGCAGCGTGTCCACGGGGCCCATGCCCCCGAGGATCATGGAGGCGTTGAGGAAGGCGTCGAGCCAGGGCATGCCCTCGGTGACGTGGTAGCCGGCGACGCCGAGCGCGAGCGAGCCGAGGATGACGGCTCCTGTGAAAAGCACGTGCCGCAGCAGTCGCCGGACGAAGAGCCGGCGGGAGAGGAGCGGCTGGCTGTGGTGCTCGTAGCGGCCGAAGTCCGACGGAGTGGTCATGCGCGACTCCGGGTGGCGCCTACGCCGGGACAAGCGACGCGCTTCGGCGCGTCATCGTCACCCCTTGGTCGCGAACTCGCGCGGCGCGCCGGGCGGCAGGTTGCCACCGTGGCCGGTGCCGCCGTTGCCGCCGTTCCCGCCATTGCCCCCGTTGCCGCCGTTCCCGCCATTGCCGGTGGCCGAGGTGCTGCCGGCCGTGGTCGGCACCGGCACGCCCTCGGCCGGCACGCCCTCGTCCTTCTCGGCGAAGTCGGCCTCGCGCACCGCGCGCACGGAGCGCGCCGTGAGGTAGGTGTTGGACTTGAGGCCGCGGATGAGGTCGTCGCGCACCTCGTCGGCCTCGGCCTGGGTGAGGTCGCCCTTCTCGACCAGGCGCGCGAGGGCCTTGTCGTAGCGGTTCATCAGCCACTCTTCGTTGTAGCCGACGTAGGAGAGCACCTTGCCCACGGGCTCGCCCTGCAGGCGGTCCACGAGGCGGAACTGGCCGCTGGCGTCGAGGTCGACGTGCACGGCGTCGGTGTCGCCGAAGAGGTTGTGCAGGTCGCCCAGGATCTCCTGGTAGGCGCCGACGAGGAAGATGCCGAGCACGTAGGACTCGCCCGGCTTCACCGGGTGCACCTCGAGCACGTCCTTGACGTCGCGCGGGTGCGGGAAGCGGTCGATCTTGCCGTCCGAGTCGCAGGTCATGTCGCCCAGCACCGCGCGCACCGTGGGCTCCTCGTTGAGGCGCTGCAGCGGCATCACGGGGAAGACGTGGCGGATGGCCCAGTGGTCGGGCACGGACTGGAAGACCGAGAAGTTGCAGAAGTAGGTGTCCGCGATCTGCTTCTCGAGGCCCTCGAACTCCTCGGGCACGTAGTCGAGGCCGCGCACCAGGTTCTGCAGGCGGTCGCAGGTGGCGAAGAAGATGTTCTCGGCCAGCGCGCGCGTGGGCAGGTCGACCAGGCCGAGGTTGAAGCGCGAGAGCATCTCGTCGCGCAGGCTCTGCGCGTCGTGGTAGACCTCGAGCATGTTCTTGCGCGTGAGGCGCGAGAGGTTCTCGCGCATCTCCTGGACGATGTCGGCCTCGTTGCGGCCGGCCTTCTCCACCACGCCATCGCGCGAGAGGCGCGAGACGCCGATGACCTCGACCGCCATGACCGAGTGGTGCGCGACGAGCGCGCGGCCGGACTCGGTCACGATGTCGGGGCTCTGGATGCCGGCCTTGGTGCAGGCGTCGTGGATGTGCCAGACGACGTCGTTGGCGTACTCCTGCTCGGTGTAGTTCATCGAGGAGTCGAAGCGCGTGCGGCTGCCGTCGTAGTCCACGGCCAGGCCGCCGCCCACGTCGAAGAGGTCGAGCGGGCAGCCCATCTTGTGCAGCTCGATGAAGAGGCGGCTGGCCTCCTTGAGCACTTCCTTCCACGGCCGGATGGCCGTGATCTGGCTGCCGATGTGGAAGTGCAGCAGGCGGACGCGGTCCAGCAGGCCGATGTCACGCAGCCAGCCGACGGCCTCGACCATCTGCTGCGCCGACAGCCCGAACTTGGCGCGGTCGCCGGAGGAAGACTCCCAGCGGCCGCTGCCGCGCGTGGCGAGGCGGCTGCGCATGCCGATCCACGGCGCGGCGTTGCGGCCTTCGCGGTCGACCACGCGCGAGAAGGTCTCGATCTCGGACGGCTTCTCGACCACGACCACGACCTCGTGCCCGAGGCGCACGGCGAGGCAGGCCATCTCCATGTAGGCCTCGTCCTTGTAGCCGTTGCAGATCATGAGGCTGGGCCGGTCGAGCTGCGCCACGACGGCCAGCAGCTCGGGCTTGCTGCCCACCTCGAGGCCCATGCCGATGTCGCGGCCCGACTCGAGCAGCGTCTCGACCACGTGCCGTTGCTGGTTGACCTTGATGGGGTAGACCGGCCGGTGACGCCCCGGATACCCGTACTCCTCCGCCGCCTGGCGGAAGGCGCGCGAGAGGGACTGCACGCGCTGGCGCAGGATGCCGTCGAAGCGCAGCAGCAGCGGCAGGCTCATGCCCTGTCGCTTCGCGCTCGCGATGATGTCCACCAGCGCCGCCGACGGGCCGTCGGGGCCGTTGGGGTGCACGTGCACCGCGCCGTCCTCGCGGATCGAGAAGTACGGGTGGCCCCAGCCGGGCAGGTTGTAGAGCTCCGCGCTCTGCTCGAGGGACCACTTGGTGCTGCCGACCGCCATGGACGAGGACTCGTGGAGTGATGGACAATGGCCACGCACGTCGCGAGGGCGCTCCGCCGGGTGCCGCGGTCGGGCCATGCGTGACCGCGCGACGGCGTGAGCGAGTCAGGGGCGATTCTATGCGCAGCGCGGCCGACCTGTCGAGGATCTTGCTCGCCGCGGCGCTCGTCGCGAGTGCGCTCGGCGCCGCACGCGGCCAGTCGGCGCCGCCTCCCGGCGCGTGGACGGAGCGCGAGCCGCCGCGCGGCTGGGTCATCGTGCGCACGGCGGATTTCGAGGTGCAGGCCGAGATCGCCGAGCCGCGCGCGCGCCGCCTGGCGCAGTTCCTGCAGGGCCTGCGGTCGGAGTTCGAGGCGCTCTGGCCGCCTCAGGGCAAGCTGGGTCGTCAGGTGGTCAAGGTCTTCGCGTCCGAGGAGGGCCGCGCCAAGTGGAGCACGGCCCACAGCTTCGGGCTCGAGCGGCGGCCGCTCGGCTCGCCGCCCTCCGCCGCCCGCCTGGAGCCCTTCACCGGCGACATCCTGGCCTTCGACAGCGGCCGCCTGCTGGACGTGGCCAGCGGCGTGGAGCCCGTGCGCCTCGAGTCGGACCAGGTGATCCAGATGCTGCACGCCGACGCCCAGCAGGTGTACCCGCTGCTGGACGCCGCCGCCGCCGACTACGCCCCGGACCTCGGCCGCGACTGCGCTCGCGAGGCCTTCCGCCAGTACCACCTGGCCGCCAGCCCCGAGCGCACCGTCCCCTTCTGGCTCGAGGAGGGCGTGGGCAACTGGCTGGCCGCAGCCACCAACGGCGGCAAGCCCTGGAACCTGCGCGCGCCCGACACCAGCGAGATCCGCCGGCCGGAGATCGGCCCCGTGAACCTCTCGCGCCTGCTGGAGGTCCGCCGCGCCCTGGTCGAGAGCCAGGTCCTGCCCGCCGGCGACCTGCTCGCGCGCACCACCAAGGACCGCGAAACCGAGCCGCCCGGCCTGCTGGCGGAGGGCTGGGCCCTGGTCCACGTGCTCATGTCCAGCTCCGACGCGTCCCGGCGCCGGATCGTCCCGGCCCTCCTCGCCTCGTACCGCGCGAGCGAAGATGGCTGGGTGCCCATGGACGCCATCCTCACCGGCCTCGACACCGCCGCCCTCGATCGCGACTGGCGCGCGTGGGTGGCCGACCAGCACGTCGACGACCCCCTCGCGGAGCTGGCCAAGCTCTTCGGGCACGGGCTGCGCACCACGGACCTCGTCGCGCCCGACTGGATCAAGGCGTGCTACTCGTGGGAGCGCCGGCACGTGCCGTCCGCGCCGGCTGTTCCGGATCCGAAACGGTGAAGGCTTCCCGCATCGCCGCCGCCGTGCTTCTGCTGACCGCGTTCGCCCTCGCCGGCGACGAGCGCGTCAAGGAAGGCCAGTGGAGCAAGCGCGACGTCCCGAAGGGCTGGACACTGAGCGAAACGGAGCACTACCAGGTGCAGTGCTCGATCGGTGGGGACACTGGCAAGAAGCTGGGCGAGCACCTCGAGCACATGCTCACGCTCTACTCCGACTTCATGCCGACGCGCCGCAAGCTCGAGACCTTCATCCTCAAGGTCTTCCCGAACAAGAAGGACTTCTGCGAGTACGGCGGCTACCCGCTCGATACGCCCACCGTGGCCTACTACAAGCAGGACACCAAGGAGCTGATCGGCTACGACTGCGGCTTCGTGTTCGGCAAGCGCACGATTCCGGCCGGGCTGCGCCTGCGGCGGTCCACCGGCGACGAGTTGTCAGCCCAGGATCGCGAGCGCCTCGACGCCCTCTTCGAGGAGGCCACGAATGCCTACACCATGGACCTCGTGCGCGTGCTCGCCCACGAGGGCTGGCACCAGTACTTCCACTTCTACACCGTGAGCTGGGTGCCCATGCCCCAGTGGCTGGATGAAGGCGTGGGCGACTACTTCTACATGGCGCCCCAGGAGATGAAGGACGGAAGTCAGCCCGCGTATTCGCTCGGCACGATCAACATGCACCGGCTGCGCCGCGTGCGGCGCGGACTCGTGGACGGAGAGACGACGCCATTCGAGGCCTTCATGGAGTTCGACCAGGAGGCCTACTACAAGAACGGCAGCCTGAACTATGCCCAGGGCTGGTCCATGGTGCATTTCCTGCTGCAGAACCCCGATCCCCTGCGTCGCGAGCTGATCCCGCGGCTGATCAAGGACTTCAAGGACACCAAGAACTTCCACAAGTCCACAGACAAGGTCTTCAAGGGCGAAGACTACGACAAGCTCGATCAGGACTGGATCGGCTGGCTGCTCAGCCAACCCATCGACGATCCGCTCCTGACGATGGCGCGCGAGTTCGGCGACCGCGTCAAGCCCGAGGCGCTGGAGGGCGACGCGCGCCTCATCGATGTCTACAAGTGGTACCTCGAGCATCCGGCCTATCCGGGCGATGCGGCGAGCGCGGCGCCGGCGGCGCAGGACGGGTAGAGGGCGCGACAGTCACTTTCCGTCCGCGGGCTGGGCCGGCGCCGGCGCGGCGTCCACCTCCACGACCACGTCCGTGATCTCGCCGAGGCGCACGTCCGCCCGAAACGGGACGGTTACCGGGGCATCGCTCCAGTTCCGCCGATCGAGCATGGTGACGTCGTCGAAGATCGCGGCGCACTCCTCGGCGCGCGCGAGACGACCCACGTGCACCTCGCCCGTGTAGTGGCCTGGCTCGAGTTGGGCCGTGAAGGACTGCAGCCCGAGCTCGTTCAGCGCGTCCGCGGCGGCGCCCGTGCCGCTGTCGCGGAACCGGACGTCGACCAGGCGCAGCCAGTCGTCGTTGCCGTGCACCACGACCCGCCCGCGCACCGTTCCGCAACGCGTCGTCCTGGCGCGCGCCGCCAGCACCGTTGTCTGGCCGATCAGGATGCTCACGGGCTGTGGCGCGTCCTCCACCCCCGGCGCGTGGATCCACACCTGGCAAGGCCCGGGCGGGATGCCGCCGACCTCGCTGCGACCGGTCGCATCCCGCTGCTCGCCGCCCTCGGGCCGGATCGAGAGCCTCACGTCCTTGTCGTGTGGCGGTCGCGCGAGGCCCGACCAGTCGATGCGCAGCCGGCCGCCCATCGCGCGGGTGACGGCCGAGTCGAGGACGAAGCGGTAGGTGCCCTCCGGCGGCACGTTCTCGCGCACGCCGGCGTCCCCCAGCTCGAGCAGCCGCAGCGTCACGGGGCCGTCGCCCTCCAGCCGCAGCGTCAAGGGTCGCGAGGGGGCGTCGATGCGCGTCGTCCGCTGGTCCTGGCCGCGCTCCGCCTGCAGGTGCCACGCCAGCCCGCCCCAGGCATCGTCGAGGGTGCCCTCCGTGGCGGCGAACTCCACGACGAGGGGACTCTTCCGCGTGCCGTCCGGCCGCGGCGTCAGGTGGTGCCACGTGGTGAGGCCGGGCACGGGAGTCCAGCACTGGTTCAGCACGACCTGGCTGCCCCACGACCAGAGGGTCACGCGATAGGCGGGCGCGGTGAGGTCCGTCGCCCGGGCGCGACCGTGCTCGACGAACGAGCCTCGCTGGCCTGCGCCGCGTGCGAACAGCGAGGGCTTCGCGAGCACGAGCGAGCCATCCGGCTGGCGCTCGTACGCCTCCAACCCCAGTGACACGAAGGGCGTGGAGGCCAGCACCGCGTCGGACCAGTCGTCGAGGAGCAGCTCCAGCGCGGCGCCACGCGGCAAGGTGAGCGTGAAGGGCTCCGACGCCCCCTGCGCACGCCATGCGGCCAGCGGAACGAGATGCCTTCCTACGTGCAGGTCGTGCCGCACGACGAGCGAGACGTCCGCGCGCGCGACGGGCACCGGGAGCAGCAGCACGCCTCGCTCGTCGGTGCGGCCGACGTCCGTGAAGGCCGAAAGGTCCACCTCTCCGGCGTGCTCCCAGGTCGGCACTTCCCAGCGCACCAGGGCGTCGGCCACCGGGCCGCCGTCCTCGAACACCAGCCGCAGCGGCAGCGATTGCACCGGCCCGAGCACGATGTCCGGCCCGTCGCCGACGGGCGCGATGCGCCCGATCCACGGCGCCCACCCGGGGGCGGCGACGTACAGCCGCAACTCCTCGAGGCCCACCCACTTGTCCCAGCAAAGGCTGAAGTGCCCGTCGGCGTCGGAGGTGCCGCGGTCCTCCTCGCCGAGCGACAGCCCGGTGTCGATGCCCCAGCTCTCGCTCACCAGCAGCAGCCGGGCACCCGCGATCGGCTGGCCGCCACCATCGACGACGCGGCCGCTGATGCCGAGGCCGTCATCGTCGAGCGAGACGAGGCCATCCCAGGCCCGGTGCGCGCGCGCTGTGGTGGCTGCGGCGGGCGCGGACATGGCGGCCTCGGGTGCCACCGGCACGTCGATCGCGCTCGGCGCCGCGACGAGTCGCGGCATGTCGGCCAGCGGGTGAGACACCGCGGCCACCGGCGCTGCCCCGCGCTCCGGCGCCGCCGGCGGGCGACCGTCCCGCATCAGCCACGCGACCAGCGCGACCAGGAGCGCCAGAGCCGCAACGGCGATGGCGCTGCCCCGGCGGCGGCTCACGTCAGTCCGCCTTCTCCGACCCGTACTTCTTCCTCAGGTCCCCGAGCAGCTCGTCGTGCAGCTTGGCCGCGGCCTTGCCGAGGTCGCCCGGCAGCTTGCGCTTGGCCAGCGACTGCACGGCGACGACCGTGGCGAGGAAGGGCTCGATGCAGCCGGGGAACTCGGGCTTCTCCAGCACCTCGCCCGTGTTGAGGTGCACGCCCTCGAAGCCCTTGCCGTCCGCGCCGCCGAGCCAGGCCGTGCCCGGAGGGAAGTGGATCTCCGCCGGCCGCTTGTACTCGCCGAAGGCCCAGTGGCCGATGAGCACCACGAAGCCGGCGTTCTCGGTGTACTGCGCGACCCGCTCGTGGCACCAGTCGCGCAGGCCGTCCTCGCCCTTGGCCTTGGCCAGCGCCTTGTCCGAGGGGTGGCGCGTGACGATGGCGGCCAGGACGTCGGCGTAGCGCTCGTCGTCGAGCAGCTTCTTCAGCTCGTCGTCGCCGATGGGGAAGCGCGTGCCCAGCTCGCGCTGGGCCCAGGCCTTGAGGTCGAAGGGCTGGTCCACCGCCGCGAGGTCGCCGAGCGCGCCCGCCGCCACCGGCGTGCCCCAGGTGGAGGCCGCGTTGCTGAGCGCCTCGCCGGCGTCCTTCGGCGGCCGCGGGCTCGGCGCGCCGCCCTGCCCGCGCGCCCAGGCGTCCAGCCCGAAGCCGTGCGTGGCGTTGCGCACCAGCGACTCGAGCGTGGCCTTGGGCTCGCCCGAGCCGTCCACGTACTTCGTCAGCAGCGTGGCCGCGCTGGTCTCCATGCCCAGTGCCTGCTGCACGAAGGGCTCGGCGCCCAGCGGCCAGCCGCGGTACACGATCTTGCCGTCGCGTCCGACCACGAAGGTGGTCGGCCAGCTCTCCACGCCCCAGGCCTTCACCAGCGCCTTCTCCGTGTCCGCGCCCACGGGCATGGTCCACGACTGCTGCTCCACGTAGGGCTTCAGCTTGGCGGCGTCCTCGCAGGAGATGGCCGCCACGACCAGCCCCTGCTCGCGGTAGCGCGTCCACAGCTCCTGCACGTGCGGCATCGTGGCCACGCACGGCGCGCACCACGTGCCCCAGAACTCCACCAGCACGACCTTGCCCTTGAGGTCGGGCGCGTCGCCGAGCCAGGCGGCGGGCGTGATGGGCGGAGCGGCGTCGCCGACCTGGGCGGAGAGGGCGAGCGAGAGGAGCGCGGCGAGCATGGCGGGCCTCCGGCCGGGTGGCGCGATTGTAGGCGGAGTCAGCGGGCTTCGGGCGCGGGCGAAGCGGCCGGATGGAGTTCGACGTCGAGCGTCACGGCGCCTTCCGGAATCACGAACTCGGCTTCGTACGGGCCAGCCTCCCGCGAGGCGTCTTCCGGCTGGCACGTCGACACGACCTTCCACGGGCCTGGTGCCGCGATCAGCGTCACGCCGGCCTCGCTCCAGCCGCCGACCCAGCTGGAGGCCTGCTCCTCCTTCGCTCCGGCGCGAAACAGGCGGATGTTCCAGCGTTCGGACACCGGCTGCCCGGCGAGCTGCGCCTCCACGAGCGCCGGCGCCGTCACGTGCAGCGTGCACAGGATGCTGGCGTCCACCTCGACATCGATGTCGGTCGTCTGGCCCGCGCGGATCTCGCACTCGAACGGCGCGCTGCAGGGCAGCTCATCGTAGATGAACAGGCCCAGCTGGCCCGGATCGGCGAGCTGCCTGCGCGCCTCGGGCGCCGTCACGTGGCCGATGGTCACGCGGCCGCGGCAGGTGCCTGCCGGACGCCGGACGGCGAAGGAGAGCGCGCCCAGCGCGTCCAGGCCACTCTCGCCCCAGTACGACGGCTCGCCGTCGAATGCCACGCGCGTGATGCGCATCCAGCCGTCGTCGCCGCGGATGCGGACCCGGCCCCGCAGCAGCCCGTCGGTCGGCGGCGGCGCCGGCAGCGCGTGGACCACGGACGTGAAGCCGGACGCGATCGTCACCTGCTGCGGCCGATCGTCGACGCCCGGCACGCGGATGCTCAGGCGGACCGTGCCGACAGGCAGGCCATGACCCTCGAGCCCCTCGATGATCCGGCCGTTCTCGCCAGGCTTGCCCCAGAACACGAGCTGGGCGTCGGCGGTGTCCGGCGGTGGCTGGATCGCGGTGAGATCGGCGCGCACGCCGCCGGTGGCAGCGAGCACGGCCGACGCGGCGAGCTCGAAGCGGTAGAGGCCGCTCGGCGGCACCCCGGTCCGCTCGCCCGCCGGGCCGAGGTCCGTGAGCTGCAGTGTCACCGGCATGTCGAAGTCCGTCCCGAAGCTCTCGACGCCGGGACGCGCGAAGCGTCGCTCGCCGCGGCGCTCGTGCGCGTCCGTCGCCGTCATCGTCCATTCGAGGCCGCTCCACGCGGACCGCACGTCCTCGCCCGTGATGACCAGATCCACGTCGAGCGGCGCACGCCACTCGGGCGGCACGGGCGGCGTCGCGCGGGTCCATGTGGTGAGCCCCGGCACGGGCACCCACGGATCGGCCAGCACGTCGTCGTCACCATACTGCGCCAGCACGACGCGGTAGGCGGGCGCGTCGAGGTGCGCGATGCGGGCGCGGCCGTCCACGATGCCGGCCTGCAGGGACTGCGAGTCCGGATCCCAGTCCACCCGCTCGCGCAGATGCAGCGCGTCGCCTTGCCCCTCGTAGGGAGTGAGGCGCAGCTGCAGCCAGCTGGCGCCTGCCGTCCAGCCGCCGGGCCAGCCGAAGAGCTGAAGCTCGCACACGGCGCCGCGCGGGACCTTCAGCGTCCACAGGAAGTGCGCGGGATCCTTGCGCCAATCCGCCAGCGGCGCCTCGTGCCGGCCGGCGTGCAGCTCGTGCTCGACGAAGACCGACAGGTCGCGGCGGCTGTCGAAGACAGGCAGGGCGAGGCGGCCGTCGGCGTCGGTGCGGCCGACGGCGACGAGCGGCTCGACGTCCTCATCGCTGCGCTCCCGCCGGTCGCGCCCGGGATTCTCGAACTGCACCTCGGCGCCGGCCACGGCCTCGCCGTCCTCGAACACGAGTCGCAGGGGCAGCCAGTGGAAGTCGCCCAGCACGACGTCGTGCTCGGCCACCGGCTCGAGGCGGCCGAACCAGGGCGGCCAGCCCTCGGCCGCGACGACGACGCGCAGGGCGTCGACTTCGACCCAGTCCTCGCGCATCAACCGGAAGCGGCCGTCGGCGGCGGTGACGGCCTCGTCTTCCTTGTCCTCGAAGTACTCGCCCTCCACACCCCACAGGTCCTGCACGAGCAACACGCGAACGCCGGCGATGGGCCGGCCACGTGGGTCGAGCACGCGGCCGCTCGCGTGCAGCTGGTCCTCGTCGAGGCCGAGCAGGCCATCGATGACCTGGCGGGGCGCGCGTGCGCTTGACGGCACGGGTGGCGCAGGCGACTGGTCCGCGGCGACGGCCGGCTGGAGCGATTGCGCGTCCGACGACTGCGGCGCAGGCAGCGCCGGCGCGGCGACGCTGGCGGGCCATGCGGTCGTCGAGGCCGGCGCATCCGTCTCCAGCACCTCGTCGATCAGCCACCACCCCAGCAGCAGCAGCACGGCGACCGCCAGGATGACGCCCGCCCGTCGCCTCACGCCGCCCCCACCCTCGCTCCTGCAAGTCGCTCATACTCGAGTAGCGTCTTCTCCACCATGCGCTCCGCCGTGAACTCCGCCATCACCCGCGCGCGACCGGCCTCGCCCATCTGTCTGGCGCGCTCGGGCTGCTCCAGCAGCTCGATCATCGCCGCCGCCAACGCCGCGGGATCGCGCGGCGGCACCAAGCGGCCGTGCACGCCGTCGGTGATCATCTCGGGGATGCCGCCGGCGGTGGTGGCCACCACCGGCAGCCCCACCGCCAGCGCGTCCAGCACCGAGGTGCCGAGCCCCTCGAGGTGGCTGGGGAAGACGAAGAGGTCGAAGGCGCGCAGCAGGGCCGGGACGTCGGTGCGGAAGCCGGGGAAGAGCACGCGCCCTTCGACGTGCAGGGCCCGCGCTTGTTCCTTCAAATCCGGCAGCAGCTCACCCTCCCCCACCACGAGGATGCGCGCCTCGGGGAACCGCTCCAGCACGGCGGGCGCGGCGGCGACCAGGAAGCGCTGGCCCTTGTGCTCGGCGCAGTGGCCCACGGTGGCGACCAGCGGCGCGCCGGCCGGCACGCCGAACTCGCGGCGGTAGTCGGCGCGGCGGTCGGGCGCGCCCTGCAGTCGCGCCACGTCCACGCCGCTGTGCACGACGCCCACCAGCTCGGGCGGCAGGCCGTCGCGCAGCAGCACGGCGCGGATCATCTCCGAGACGCACACGATGCGGTCGAGGCCCCAGGTGTACTTCAGGTGCGAGAAGTCCAGCAGCCGGCGCTTGCGGATGGAGAAGTCGACGCGCCGGCTCACCAGCGTGGCCGGCCGGTCGCCGGGCCGCCGCCGCCCCGCGAGGCGCGCGGCGACGAGGCCCAGCGTGTGGGCGTGGCTGGTGTGCATGTGGATGAGGTCGAAGCGCCCCTCGCGCAGGCGGTCGGCCATGGCGCGCATCGAGGGCAGGTCCACCTCGCCGTGCAGCCGCCGCTCCCACACCAGCAGGCCGGCGTCCCGCGCGCGGGCGGCCAGCACCGAGTTCTGCTGGCAGAGGATCTCCTGCTCCACGCCGCGCGCGGCGAGCCCCTTCGCCAGGTAGAGCACCTGCTGTTCGCCCCCGCGCCAGGTGCGCTCCGTGTTGACGTGCAGGACCTTCACGTCCCGCGAGGCTACCAGCCCGACGGGCCGCCGCGGCCAGGGTGCACCGCCGCCGGCGCACAGAAGTTCATCACTGAGTCATTCCTGTACGCGCGAGCCGGCAGGACGTCGCGAGCGCGCAGCGGCACGGTGAGGAAGGTGCGGCGGTCGGCGGACGGAGAGGGCTCGTCGCGGTGCCTGGCCGGGCTCCGGGAGGGTGACGGGATCGTAGCGCGGCCGCGCCGGACGCGCAGCGGGACCTGACCGGGAAGCAACTCGGCGCCGTGGCGGGGCGGCCCCCTCAGTGCACCGCGTTCCTGACGATGATCCACCACGTGGACGCGTAGTACTTCTCGAAGATCTCGCGGTACTTCTCCTTCCGCGCGGCCTCGTCGCTCTCGCCGCGGGCGGCCCAGAACAGGTCGTTGGCGGGCTTGGTATGCGCCGCCTTCAGCCTTTCGTAGGCGCGCAGGCAGTCCTGCGCGGCGGGCGCGCCGGCGAACTGGCTGCGGAAGTCCCAGAAGTCGTCGACCCAGCGGTTGTCCTTGTTCTTCGCGATGGCGTCCGCCAGGCGCTTCGCGTCGGGCGCGCAGCGCGCGTCGACCTGCGCGGCGATCGCGTCGGCGCGCGCCTTCAGCACACCGGCCTTGTCGAGCTCGCGCGCACGCAGCGCGGCGCCCGTCGCATCGCGCCATTGCTCGGCGGCGACCTGCTTGTCGGCGAAGTCGAGCAAAGCCGCCGGGTCCGCGGAGGTCATCGCGAGGAGCCAGCGGATGGCCTCCTCGACCGGCAGCGCCATGAACTCGTGCCCGACCTCGGGGGCGAAGAAGTGCTGCCGGGGGAAGCCGAACTCCTGCATCCGCCTGTCGGCGTACTCGCCGCCGCTGAACGCCACGACCGTATCCTTGCGGCCGTGGATCGGAGCGACGGCCATGTGCTGCAGCTTCTGCACCGCGTCGTCCTTGAAGTTGTACGGCTCGCACTGCACCAGCAGCTGGCAGGACATGGGGAACACGCCGTCGAAGAGCTCGGGATGGAACAGGGCCGTGGCGTAGGTCAGGAAGCCGCCCTGCGAGTGGCCGCCGAGGAAGACCCGATCGACCGGCAGGCGCTTCACCAGCTCCTGCACGGTCTCGGCGAGCAAGGCCGGTGTCTGCCGGTACGCCCACGCAGGCCCGACCTTGGGGCCGCTGAAGTTGATGTACGTGGCGTTGTAGCCGGCCTCGCCGGGCTTGCTGCCGGCCGCGAGGCACTCGCCGTTGACGCCGACGACGAGGCAGTCCTCCGCGAGCGCCGGCCAGACGGCGGGAAAGGTCTCCACGTAGCCGCGCGACTCGGCGTTCGAGCCGTGCGTGATGAGGACCAGCGGATACTTGCGCGTGCCGTCCCAGGCCTTCGGCGCGCGCAGGTAGTAGATCAGCCCGGCCTCCGACTGGCCTTCCGTGATCTCGCCGGGCTTCGGCTCGGCCACGCGCGTCTCGCGCCGGTAGCCGGCGAAGAGCAGCTTCTGGCTGCCGACCTGCACGTCGCCCATGAAGTCCTGGCCGTCCTTCCACAGCTCGGCCGTGCCCTCGCCCTTGCCGCTGCCTCCCGACGTGGTGAAGGACAGCGTGCGGCCCTTCACCTTGCCCTCGATAGCAAACTCGTCGGTGTGGCCGAACTTGCCCGTCACGCGCGCGCCGTCCTGCTCGAGCGTCATCGGGCAGGAGCCTTCGCCGTAGCTGAGCATCCAGCGCCCCTCGAAGGTCGTCGCGCCGGCGCTCTTGCCCACGACCAGCGACCTGAGCTCGTTCGGCTTGAGCGTGCGCGCGCCGCTGGCGGTGTCGATCTTCAGCGACGTCGCAGCGAGCTCGCCCCTCAGCTCGTCACCGTCCGTCGTCAGCACGACGTCGGGCTCGCCGAAGGTGATCCGCGCCACCTTCTCGGCCAGGATCACGGCCGAGCCGAAGCCGGTCTTCAGCTTGAGGTCGGAGAGCGTGGCCGTGCCCGTCAGGGTCTCGCCCGTGCTCGTCTCGACGGTCACGTCGACGCCGCCGGTCAGGGCGAGGGCCAGCGCTCCGGCGGCCAGCCAGCCGCCCAGGCGCAGGCGGGGCGAGGCGTCGATGTCTCGCCGCGCGCTCATCACCGCCTCAGAGGAACCAGTCCTCGCGCTCCTCCGCCGGCAGCAGCTCGTCGAGCTTCTCCGGATGGCGGATCAGGTCCTCGACGAACCAATTCGCATTGTTGTAGAGGCAGGTGACCTCGCGGCACTCGTGCGACGCGTCGAACTCCTGGATCAGGCGCGCCGTGCCCTCCTGCGAGGCGGCGGCCGCGGCCTCGCCGGCCCAGGCGTGCTTGTCACCGATGCGCGCCTTCTCCACGTGCCGGTAGACCGGGCAGTTGAACAGGCCCAGGGGCGAGAGCACCTGCCGGAAGAGCTGCATGTGGCACTGCTGCGGCTGGCGCGTGTAGTTGCGGAAGGAGTTGTTGGCGAGGACGCGCAGGTTCGTGGACTCGACCACCTTGAAGGAGTCGGTCTCGAGGCGCTTGGAGAGGTCGAGCTGCTGGCGGATGGCGCCCATGACGTCGGCCACGCGGTTGGACTGCTGCGTGATGTCCACGATCTCGGCGTTGTTCTCGTCGGCGCGCACGAGGAAGGGCTTGAAGGAGATGTAGTCGAAGCCATAGCGCCGCGCGCGCTCGGCGGCGGTGTACATCTCGTGCACGTTCTCGGTGATGGCCGCGTCGTTGGCCGAGCAGCCGCGCCAGACGATGATGTAGGAGAAGCCGATCTTCGTGGCGCGGTTCACGGCCTTGACGGGCGGGATGCCCTCGCAGATCTGGTCCAGCGTGATGGCCTTGCGCGGCTTGTGCATGCGCTGGAAGGTCTCGTCCGTGCCGCTGTCGAGCGAGAGGCGCACCCAGTCGCGCGCGTCGAGGCGGTGCGCGATGTCGCGCACCTTGGCCATGCCGGTGCCGTTGGTCACGAGCCCGAGCTTCAGGCCCAGATCCTTCATGCGGATCATGGCCTCCTCGAACTTCGGATACGTGGTGGGCTCGCCGCCGCCGATGACGATGACCGACTTCAGGCCGCGCGCGGCCAGCAGCTCGAGGCTGGAGAGCAGCTTCTCGTGCTCGTAGCGCGCGCCGGTGTTGAGGATCTCGAAGTCGACGCAGTGGTCGCAGGCGTAGTTGCAGGCGGTGGTGAGGTCGAGGTTGATGGAGATGGGCACGTCGTCCAGCTCGCGCATCAGGTCCGCGATGGCCTGGCCCGCGGCCTGCGCGGCGCGCACCTTGGCCTGCCAGCGCACGTAGCCCTGCAGGCGCCCCAGGAGCGAGGGCTGGCGCAGCTTGGCCGCGAAGTCGTGCATGGCCGCCAGCTCGGTGCGGCTGGGACCCGACTGCGGTGAGGCGGGCTGGGCGGTGGTTTCCATGTGGTGCTCCGGCCTCAGGTGCCGCGGGCGCCGGCCCGCTGGCTCTCCGCCGCGCCCACAAGATCGCGCAGGATCGCCAGGCTTTCAACGAGGCCCTCCACGTCCGTGGGCTCGCCCGCCCGCACGCGAGCCGCGAAACCCGCCACCCGGGCGTCCAGGGGGTCGGGCAGCGCCTCGCGGCGGCCGTCGGCCACCAGCGCCATCCGGTAGCCGGGCTGCTCCACCTGGCGCTCCACCCAGCAGCCGTTGAGCGCGTAGCCGGCCGGGCGTGGCTGCGTCGCGGAGCGCCGCAGCGCCAGCGACACGCGCGTCTCGCCCGCCGCGTGCACGTAGCGGAACGCGAGGTCGAGGACGTCGCTTTCCTCGGAGGCGAGGCCGCCGACGTGCACGTCGCGCGCCGCGCCCGGCCCCACGGTGGCCGCCAGCAGCGAGAGCAGGTGCGGCGCCGCGTCCACGATCATGGCCGTGCCCGTGGTGATGGGCGAGAGCAGCATCTCGAGCGTGCGCAGGCCGCCCACCTCCGCGCGCGGATGCAGGCGGCGGTAGACCGGCAGCGTCTCGGGCCACTGCGTGTTGAGCTCCAGCCGCCGGCCCGCGGCGCGGAAACCGCTCGCCAGCGCGCGCGCCGCGCCGGCCAGCTCCTCGCGCGAGATGCGCGCGCTCTCGGGCTCCCACCACAGCGGCTTGTCGCACAGCACGTGGACGCGCGCCGCCAGCGCGGCCTGCAGCGCCGGCCGGTGCACGCGCGTGGGACTGCAGATGGCCAGCACGTCCGGGCGCAGCGCGGCCAACATCTCGGACGTGTCGGTGAAGCCCTGCGCCGCGATGCCGAAGCGCGCCGCGAGGTCCGCGCGCGCCGCCTCCACGCTGGCCGCGCTGGTGCCCGCCAGCCCCACGACCTCGCAGCCGGCGGAGCGGAAGGCGCGCGCCACGTACGGCCCGATGCCCTGCACGACCTGCCGCGCGCCGACGACGCCGACTCTCAGGCTCATCGCGCTCCGGCCAGGCTGAACGAGCATTCCCCAGGGCCGCGGCGCGCGCGTGGTCGCGCGCCGGAACAGGCGGTTGGAGCGGGTGAACGGGATCGAACCGTCGACAACAACGTTGGCAACGTTGTGCTCTACCACTGAGCTACACCCGCTCGTGGTGCCCCGGGGGCGTGCAAAGGAATACTTGGCGGCGTGCGCCCGGGTCAAGGGCCGGCTTGGCGGGAAGCGTCCGCTTCCGCCCGTCCCTCGCTATTCTGCGCGGCATGCTCTCGTGGCTGGCCTGCCAGTTCGCGCCGAAGATCCGCGACCTGAGCGAGGCGCCCACGCCGCCGCTCCCCGAGCCCAGCCGCTGCGACGAGCTGGCCGACCGCGCGCGGGAGGCCGCCGCCGCGCTGACGGCCGCGCCCTTCACGCCGCGCACCGACCTCGACGCCTACGCCGTGATCTTCGCGCTGGGCTGCCGCGACATCGTGACCTCGGAGGCCGACCAGCACCCCGACACCGCCGGCCGCACCCCCACCTGGGCGCCCTTCCCGGAGTTCGAGGAGGTGCAGGTGCCGGGCGCCGACGGCGTCGTGCTGCACGGCCGGCACAACCCCGGCGCGCCCGGGGCTCCCACCCTCATCCTGCTTCACGGGCTTTTCGACAGCCACGTGCGGCGCTACGTGGTCGAGTACGGCGTCAGCCTGGCGCGCATGGGCTTCCACGTCGTGGCCCTCGACATGCGCGACCACGGGCGGCTGCGCGGGCACGGGCCGCCGCCCTCGCTGGGCATCCACGAGGGCCGCGACGTCCTCGCCGCCGCCCAGGCGCTGTCGGACAAGCAGGGCGTCTCGGTGGGCGTCCTCGGCTTCAGCTACGGCGGCCACTGCGCCGTGCGGGCGGCGCACGAGGCCACGCTGGCCGGCCGCACGGACGCGCTGCGCGGCGGGGTGATGAGCCTGGGCGCGCCGCTGCAGATGCAGGAGGCCATCTGCGCCCTCGACGACCACAGCCGCCTGCCGCGGCCGCGCGGCCTGCGCCAGCGCCTCGTCTTCCGCGGGCTGATGAGCACCCTCGATCGCCACCGCAGCCTGCGCACCAGCGAGAAGGGCCGCCTCGACCACCCGGTCGAGGACTTCGAGAGCTACATCCGCGAGATCATCCTGCCCGCCTACCGGGACCAGCCGAACCTGGTGGGCGCCTTCCTGGGCGCCGCGCGCTGCACGCAGCCGTCGGTCCTCGGGAAGGTGGCGGTGCCGGTGGCCCTCATCCACGCCGCGGACGACTTCCTGGTGCCGGTGAGCCACCTGCGCGAGGCGGCGCGCGAGGCCAAGGCCAATCCCTGGGTCGTCACGCGCGAGCTGCCGGCGGGCGGGCACTCGGGCTACGGCGTGGTGGATCCGGAGGGCACGCTGGGAATGCTCGCGGCCTGGTTCGGGACGCTGCGGGACGGGTAGACCCCTATCGCGCAGCGCAGGCCCGCTCGTACAGGAACTCCGGCGCGAAATCGGCGCCGTTGGGCCATTCGATGGTCCAGCCACCCTCGCTGATCCGGAACTCGCGGAAGCGCTTCTCGTCGCGCAGCGACTCGAAGATCTGGCCCCAAAGCTCATTCTCGAAGTCGACGACGGCCTCGGTCCCATCTGCGAACCGCAGTCTGATGCGGTAGGCGCCGGCGTGATCCGCAGCGATGAGGCGAGGAGTGAGTCCGGTCATTCGAGGGGTGCGATGGGGTTGACCGGTCGCCGTGCGGCGGCCAGCTGCCAGTCGGCGAGCAACTCGAACCGGTGCAGCTCGAGCCAGCTCGCGCACCAGCCGAGCTGCTCGCGGTGGGAGCCGACCTCCCAGGATTCTACCCGACGCGATCTCGATGCGCGCCTCCGTGCCGGCGTACTCCGCGTGAAAGCGCGGAGGCGCGTGATCCTCGAAGTAGATCCGGATCACGATGCCGAAGAAGCGGCTGACTTCGGGCACGAGCCCTCCCCACGCGACTGAACAGTCCCAGCCCTGGCCCGCAGTGATGCCGGCCGAGGCGGAATGTCACCGCTCGAGGCCAGTGATCAGCCGGCAGGGCTGCGCTCCATCGCGTCTCGACGCGCCGCGCCCTACTCCAGCCGCACCAGGAAGTCGAGCTGCCGCGCGCCACGGCCGATGGGCTTGGCGCCTTCGATGGCCGCGGTGACGAAGGCCTTGGCGCCCTGCACGGCATCCTCGAGCGGGCGCCCCAGCGCCAGCAGCGCGGCGATGGCCGCCGAGAGCGCGCAGCCGGTGCCGTGCACGGCCATGCGCCGCGGGATGCGCGCGGCGGAGAAGAGCACCAGCTCGCCGCCGCGCTGCCCGAGGACGTCCACGGCCTCGGTGCCGGTCATGTGGCCGCCCTTGAGCAGCACGTTGCGGCAGCCGCTGCGCATGAGCGACTTCACGATCTCGTCGGTCTTGCCGCGCACGCGCGCCTCGTCGGTGCCGGTCAGCTCGGCGGCCTCGGAGATGTTGGGCGTCACCAGCGTGGCCAGCGGGAACAGGTGGCGCACGAGCAGCGGCACGTCGGCCTCGGGCAGCAGGCGCGTGCCGTCGCTGGCGACCAGCACCGGATCCACCACGATCGGCACGCCGCGCCGCGAGAGCGGCAGCAGCGCGCGGGCCACGGCGCGCACATTCTCGCCGGAACCCAGCAGGCCGACCTTCACCGACGAGGGCCGGACGTCGCCCAGCAGCGCCGAGAGCTGCGCGGTGAGGATGTTGGCCGGCACGGGGTGCACCCCCGCGACGCCCGCGGGCGACTGGGCCGTGTTCGCGGTGCACACCGCCGCGCCGGAGAGGCCGTAGCGCAGGAAGACCTTGAGGTCGGCGGCCAGCCCCGCGCCGCCGGACGGATCCGAGCCGGCGATGGTCAGGGGAACGATGAAGCGCTTCTTCGCCATGCGCACCTCCTCAGCGGAATCCGACCTGTCGCAGGTACTCGCGCGCGAGGCGCAGCAGCGCCGTGTCCGGGAGGGGCGCGACGTCCAGCGCCACCTCGACCGTGCTGCCGGCGGCAGCGGCCGCCAGCTTGAAGTCCATGCCGCCGAGTCCCGGCGGCGCGCCCGGCTGGCCGTCGGCCACGTCGTCGATGGACATGCCCACGAGACGGCGGCCGAGGGCGTCCAGCCAGGGCACGTCGCCGTGGCCGAGCAGGTGCGCG
>DASUFI010000240.1:0-7104 GCA_036274635.1 Planctomycetota bacterium | reverse complement strand
GATGCCGTCCAGGAAGAGGTGCTGGTAGAGGCCGAGGCGCACGGCGGCGCGCACGGAGGGGTCCAGCTCCTCGGCGCGGCGGCGGCTGTAGGCGTCGTGCACGGCGTCCAGCGTGCCGCGGCGACGCAGCGTGCCCAGGACCAGCTCGCGCACGAAGGGCGTGTCGTCCGCGACCAGCAGCTCGCCGGCGTTGCGACCGTGGTCCACGGCCAGCAGCAGCTCGAGCGCGCGGCGGCGCCCGCCGTCGTCGCGCGCGGCGGCGCGGAGTCCGCGGGCCGGGGCGCCGGGAGTGGGGCGGCGCGCGGGCGCGGCGCGTCGGCGCCCGTGCGGGCGGGGCGCCGTGCTCACGGCCCGAACCTCGTGCCCGGCGGCAGCGGGTGGCCGCGCAGGAACTCCTCGGCGTCCAGCGGGCGCTTGCCCTCGCGCTGCAGGCGTGCGATGCGCAGGGCGTCGCGGCCGCAGGCGACGACCAGGCCGTCGTCGCGCGCGAGCACCTCGCCGGGCAGGTGGCCGCGCTCGGCGGGCACCGGCTCGCCGCGCAGGATCGCGACGCGCGTGCCGTCGGGCAGCAGGGTGAAGGCGCCCGGCCGCGGCGTCACGGCGCGCACGCGGGCGTCGACCCGCGCGGCTTCGTGCTCCCAGCGGATGCGACCGTCGTCGGGCACCAGCTTGCGGGCGCGGGTGACGCGCGTCTCGTCCTGGGGCACGCGCTGCACGTCGCCGCGCGCCAGGCCGTCGAGCACGTCGAGCAGCAGGCGCGCGCCGGCGTGGGCGAGCTCGTCCAGCAGCTCGCCGGCGGTCTTGCCGCGTGTGGGCGTGCGGCGCTGCGCGAGGACGGCGCCTGCGTCCATGCGGTCCACCACGTCGATGATGCACACGCCCGTCTCCTCGTCGCCCTCCAGCAGCGCGGCCGGCACGGGCGCGGCGCCGCGCCAGCGCGGCAGCAACGAGGGGTGGATGTTGAGGCAGCCCCACGGGCCGGCGGCGCGCACGGCGGGGCCGAGCTTCTGGCCGAAGGCCACCACGGCCACGAGATCCGGGTGCGTGGTGCGCAGCCAGTCGAGGCCTGCGGGCGAGTTCACGTCGGCCAGCTCGTGCGCGGGCAGCCCCAGCTCCAGGGCGCGCGCGGCGACGGGCGTGGGACGCGGCTTCTGCCCGCGTCCGGCCGGCCTCGCGGGCTGCGTGCCGAGCGCCACCTCGTGCCCGCTCGCGACCAGCGCCTCGAGCACCGGGATGGCGAAGTCCGCGGAGGCCAGCAGCGTCACGCGCATGGGGCTGGCCGCGCGCGCTGCCTCAGACGGCGACGCCGAAGGCCTTGCTGAATTCCTTCTTGAAGTCCCCGGCCGTCTTGCCGCCGCCGATGAGCCGGCCGACGTCCTTGCCGCCCTTGAAGAGCAGGATGGTGGGGATGGCCGTGACGCCGTACTTCATGGGCGTCTGCGGGTTGGCCATGATGTCCATCTTCCCGATCAGGATCTTGCCCCCCAGCTCCTTGCTCAGCGCCTCGATGGTGGGCGCGATGGCGCGGCAGGGCGCGCACCAGTCGGCCCAGAAGTCCACCACCACGGGCAGGTTGGACTTGAGCACGTCCTGGTCGAAGGACGCATCGGTGAAGGCGGGGACATCGGCCATGGTGAGCCTCTCGGTGATCGGGGCGGGAGTTGCGGAGCGCAAGGAGCGCCGGGATAGCGGACGAACGCGCGCGGCGCAAGCCGTGGCACGCCGCCTCGTGCGGCGCGAAGGGGGATGAGCGTACTGTCCGTCGCGTGGAGGGTCGAGGCCTCGACCGCCGCCGCGCGGCCCCCGTCACGTCGCCGGGCCCACCGCCGCCGGCCCTGCGGACCGCCGCGCCAGGACCAGCCGTAGCGTCGCCAGCACCAGCGGCACCACGCCCACGACCAGGAACACCGTGTCCGCGGCCATCCGCACCCACTCGAGCGTGTGGAACAGTCCGGTCATGGTGTAGGTCAGCTCGCGCGCGTGCCAGTAGCCGTGCGTGAACGAGTCCCACAGCTGCAGCACGCCGGCCGGGAAGAGGTCCAGCGCCAGCATGAACGCCAGGCCGACGTTGAGGCCCCAGAAGCCGGTTCGGATCAGGCGCTCGTTGCGCTTCCAGGCCCGATCGTCGGCCAGCGCGCGCAGGCAGAAGACCAGCACGCCCAGCGCCAGCATGCCGAACACGCCGAAGAGCGCCGCGTGCCCGTGGTTGGTGGTCAGCGTCGTGCCGATCTCGAAGTAGGACACGATGGGCAGGTTGATCAGGAAGCCGAACACGCCGGCCCCGACGAAGTTCCAGAAGCCCACGGCCATGAGGAAGTAGATCGCCCACTTCTGCCGCGCCGCGAAGCTGGACCCGCACTCGTCGCACTGCCGGTCCTTGAGCTTCACGAAGTCCCACGCGTCCAGGGTGAGCAGCGTGAGCGGCACGACCTCCATGGCCGAGAAGCACGAGGCCAGCGCCATGTTCAGCGTGCCCTGGCCGGTGAAGTACCAGTGGTGCCCGGTGCCGATCACCCCCGCGCCCAGGTACAGGATCGCGTCCAGGTACACGACGCGCGTAGCCGTCTTGCTGGTCACGAGCCCCATCTGGAAGAACATCACGGCCACGAGCACCGTGGCGAACAGCTCGAAGAAGCCCTCGACCCACAGGTGGATGATCCAGAAGCGCCAGTTGTCGATGACCGCGAAGTTGTCGTGCGGCCCGTAAAACAGCGCGGGCAGGTAGAAGACCGGAATGGTCACGGCCACGCACAGGAACAGCGGCACGAGGTCGCCCTGGCCCGGCTGGCGCAGGGCGGGCCGCAGCGCGCGGAACATCAGGAACAGCCAGAGCACCAGGCCCACCGCGAGCAGCAGCTGCCAGAAGCGCCCGAGGTCGAGGTACTCGCTGCCCTGGTGGCCGAACCAGAACCACAGGCCGCCGAGCCGGTCGTTGATGCCCAGGTACTCGCCAACGAGGCTGCCGAACACGACGACCGCCAGCGCGCCCAGCAGCAGCAGCGCGCCCCCGCGCTGGCCGCGCGGCTCGCCGCCGCCCATGAGCGGCGCCAGGAACAGGCCGCCCGCCACCCAGGCCGTCGCGATCCAGAAGATCGCGAGCTGGAGGTGCCAGGTGCGCAGCAGGTTGTAGGGCAGCCAGCGCGCGAGGTCGAAGCCGTAGAAGGCGCCCGGCTCGACGCGGTAGTGCGCCAGCGCTCCGCCGCACAGCCCCTGCGCCAGGAACAGCACGGCGACCACGGCCAGGAACAGGCCGCTGGCGCGCTGGCTGGGCGTCGGCTGCCACGCCAGCAGCCGGTTGTCGTGCGCGTGCCCGCCGGGCGTCGCCGCCTGCCAGCCGAGGAAGGCGAAGCGCCCGAACACGAACAGCACCGCGCCCAGCCCGCCCAGCAGCGTGATGAGCGACATCGCGCTCCAGAAGTACGCGGCCGCCGTGGGCTCGTTGCCGGCCGCGGGATCGTAGGGCCAGTTGTTGGTGTAGGAGAACTCCTCGCCGGGGCGGTGGGCCGTCGCCGCCCATGCCGCCCAGGCGAAGTAGGCCGTGAGCGCGTCGGTGTCGGCCGGCTGGTCGATCGTGTGCGCCGGCAGGCCGGGCGGCGCCACGTCGCCGCCGAAGTAGACGCGCCACTCCTGCTTCTGCGCCGCGAACGACGCGGCCTGCGGCGCCGAGAGCACGAGCGTGTCGCTGCCCGGCGCGTAGCGGTTGGTCTGCAGGTCCGTGCGCACCGCGTCCGCGACCCCGGCCGCCTGCGCCGCGTCGAGCGCGCCATACGGCCGGCCGTGCTGCTCCCGCGCCAGCTCGTCGCGTGCGATCTCCGTCGTGCGGTGCAGGTACGCCGCGCTGTAGTCCGGCCCGATGTAGGCGCCATGGCCCCACAGCGAGCCGTGCTCCATGAGCGCGTGCTGCAGGAAGACCTCCTGGCCACGCAGCACGTCCTCGCGCGTGAACAGCGTGGTGCCGCCGGCATCCACGAAGGACGCGGCGATGGGTGGCGCGTCGCGGTACGTGCGCACCGTGACGAAGGAGAGCACCGCGAAGCCCGCCAGCGCCACGAGCACGGCGGCCGAGCGCCAGTGCTTCGAGAGCGGGACGGATACGTCGTCCTGCGTGATCATGCGGCCCTCCGGCCGGCAGCGGGCCGGCCACCCTGCGCGTCGCGCCACCCGCTAGCCGACGTCCTGTGGACCGCCCTCCACCTCCGCCGTCTTGGGCGCCGCCGTGTCCGTGAACAGCCCCGAGAGCACGGACTCGTCGCGGTCGGCGCGCAGGCGGATGTGGATCTCGCCGCCGTTCTCGGACTGCTCCACGGTGACCTGCCGCGACTTCACCAGCTCGAGCACGGAGAGGAAGACGCCGAAGATGGCCTCGGGGCCGCCCGACGAGAGCAGCAGGTCGCGGAAGGCCCAGCTCTCGCGCGCCAGCAGGTTGTCGAGCACGTCCTTGAGGTAGGCCTTGAGCGGCTTCTCCTGCTTGAGCGTGTCGAAGCCGCGCCGCAGGCCCAGCTCCTCCACCAGGCGGGCGTAGCTGCCGACGAGGTCCCACACCGAGACCTCGGCCAGCTCGGGCTCCTCGGCCGGCGGCACCTCGGAGGCGCCGCGCGGGTGCCGGAGCGCGCGCTCCTCGGCCCGCCGCTGCAGCGCGAGCGAGAGCGTCTTGTAGCGGCGGTACTCGAGCAGCTGCAGGATGAGCTCGTCGCCCGGGTCGATCTCCTCCGCGAGGTCGATCTCCTCGCGCGGCAGGATGGCGCGGCTCTTGATGAGCACCAGCGTGCTGGCCAGGACCAGGAACTCGCCGGCCACGTTGATGTCCAGCTCGGCCAGCAAGTTCAGCGCCGCGAGATACTGGTCGCACAGCCGCGAGAGGTCCACCTCCGTGATGTCCACCTCCTGCTCGCGCACCAGGTGCAGCAGCAGGTCGAGCGGGCCGCGGAAGTTCTCCAGCTCGAAGATGGGCTCGGTGCCGGTGAGTTCGTCCATCGTGGGCCTCAGGCGGGCGTGACCTTCCACGCCAGAGTATCCACCACGTCGGCCGCCTGGAACCACGCGCGCTCGATGAAGTGAACGATCGGACCGCCGGCCGAGCTGTTGAGCAACACGAGCAGTCCGATGATCATGATGAAGGCGAACCGGTCGATGCGGTACCAGTAGGGCTTGAGCGGCCGCGGCAGCAGCCAGCCCACGATGCGGCTGCCATCCAGCGGCGGGATGGGCAGCAGATTGAACAGCGCCAGCGAGATGTTGATGAGGAAGCCCATCTGCACCGCGAAGAGCCAGGGGTCGTCGGCGTCCATGGGCAGGATGCTGGGCACGCCGGGCGTGGACCCGCCGTACGGGCTGGGGATGAGCGTGACGAACAGGCCGCGCCAGATGCACGCGACGTAGGCCAGGCCGAAGGCCGCCGAGAGCGCCAGGTTGCTTAGCGGCCCGGCGATGGCCACCAGCATGAAGTCGCGCGACGGCCGCCGGAAGTTGCGCACATTGATGGGCACCGGCTTGCCGCCGCCGAAGGGCGGGAAGCCCGCCAGGATGAGCGTGGCCGGCAGCAGGACGGACAGGAACAGGTCGAGGTGCTTGATGGGGTTGAGCGTCACGCGGCCCAGCGAGCGCGCGGTCGGGTCGCCCAGCCGGTCGGCCACCCAGGCATGCGCCGCCTCGTGCCAGCTGAGCGAGAGCAGCAGCACGGCGATGAGGCCGAGCAGGGACGGCAGGGGCAGGGCGGAGAACATGCGGGCTCGTGGCCGGGTGCGACGTCGCCGGACGGTCCGGACGGACGATGAAGCCCCGTGGGCGGATCGCTACTCTAGCCACGAGCGCTGCGTGGCGTCGCGTCGTTCCGCGTCCGCCGCACGCGTGACAGGACCGTCAGCGCTGTCCCGGGGAGCCGGCGCCACGCTGGCGGCCCGACCGGAGGGCTCCCGCCTGGCCAGCGACCACGACATCCTCGACGGGGCGCGCGCGCTGCTGGGCGCCGAGGCGCAGGCTCTGGGCCTGTTGCGCGAGGCGCTGGACGCCGACTTCGTGAAGGCCGTGCGCGTGCTGGCCGCCTGCGAGGGCCGGGTCGTGACCACCGGCATGGGCAAGGCCGGCATCATCGCGCGCAAGATCGGCGCCACGCTGGCCAGCACCGGCACGCCCTCGGACTACCTGCACCCCGGCGAGGCCCTGCACGGCGACCTCGGCCGCGTGACGCGCCGCGACATGGTGCTGGCCCTGTCCAACTCGGGCACTACCGAGGAGCTCCTGCGCCTCATCGGCCCGCTCAAGGACATCGGCGTGCCCTTGCTGGTCATCACCGCCGACGCCCACAGCCCGCTCGGGCGCCACGCCGACGTGGTCCTGGACTACGGCCGCGTCACCGAGGCCTGCCCGCTGGGCCTCGCCCCCACCACCAGCACCACCGTCATGCTCGCGCTCGGCGACGCGCTGGCCATGGCCGTGCTCTCCGAGCGCAACTTCACGCCCGAGGAGTTCGCACGCTTCCACCCCGCCGGCAACCTGGGCCGCGCGCTCATGCGCGTCGAGGAGGTCATGCGCAAGGGCGACGCGCTGCCGCTGCTGCCCAGCGGCGCGTCGCTGGCCCAGGCCGTCGAGCGCATGACCAGCACGCCCGGGCGCCCGGGCGCGGTGCTGGTCACCAAGCCCGACGGCACCTTCGCCGGCTTCTACACGGACGGCGACCTGCGCCGGAACCTGCTGGCCGCGGGCAAGCGCAACGACTTCGCGATGCTCTCGCGGCCCATCGACGAAGTGATGACCGCGTCGCCCGTGTCCGTGAAGCCCGACGCGCTGGTGGGCGAGGCCCTGCGCCTGCTGCGCGAGCGGCAGATCGACCAGCTCCCCGTGGTGGACGAGCGCCGCCGGCCCGTGGGCCTGCTGGACATCCAGGACCTGCTCGCCATCCGCGCGCTGTCCTCCGCGCCGTGAGCCCGCTGCGCCCGCCCGCCGAGCTGTCCGGGCTGCGCCTGCTCGTGCTCGACGTGGACGGCGTGCTCACGGACGGCACCGTGCTCTACGGCAGCGGCGTGGACGAGGTCAAGGCCTTCCACACGCGCGACGGCGCCGGGCTGGCGCTGTGGCGCGACGCCGGCCTGCAGAGCACCTTCATCA
>DASUFI010000239.1:0-8333 GCA_036274635.1 Planctomycetota bacterium | reverse complement strand
CAGCTCGTGGCCGCCGCGCTCGGCCTTCGTGGCGAGGTAGCGGCCGTTGGCGTGGCTCAGGTGCAGCGCGGTCGGCACCCGCTGTCGGACCCGGACGCCGTTGGCCTCGAGCTGCGCCACCTTGTCGGGGTTGTTGGTGAGGAGGTCGACCTCGCGGACGCCCAGAGCGTGCAGCATCTGCGCGGCCGCGGCGTAGGTGCGCCCGTCCGGGTCGAAGCCCAGCGCCACGTTGGCGTCGTAGGTGTCGAGCCCGGTGTCCTGCAGCACGTAGGCGTCGAGCTTGGCGTACAGCCCGATCCCGCGGCCCTCCTGCCGGAGGTAGAGCAGGTAGCCGCCGGAGTGCGCGATCCGACGCAACGCCTCGTCGAGCTGCGGCCCGCAGTCGCAGCGCTCGCTGCCGAGGACGTCGCCGGTGAGGCACTCGCTGTGCACGCGCACCAGCACCGGTCGCTGCAGGCCGTCCTGCAGCGCGGGCACCGGCTCGCCCTTGGTGAGGGCGATGTGCTCGCTGCCGTCCATGAGGCTGCGGTACAGGTGCGCCCTGAAGTCGCCGTGGCGCGTGGGCAGGTCGATGCTGACGATCAGCTCCACCAGCCGCTCGGTGCGCCGGCGGAACTGGATGATGTCCGCGACGCTGGCGATGCGCAGGCCGTGGCGCTGCGCGAACTGGCGCAGGTCGGGCAGGCGCGCCATCGTGCCGTCGTCGTTCATGATCTCGCAGATCACGGCCATGGGGCGGCAGCCGGCGAGGCGCGCCAGGTCCACGGCGCCCTCGGTCTGGCCCGCGCGGCGCAGCACGCCGCCGGGCATGGCGCGCAGCGGAAAGACGTGGCCCGGCCGCACGAGGTCGTCGGCCTTGCACTCGCTGCCCACCGCCACCTGGATGGTGCGCGCGCGGTCCGCGGCCGAGATGCCGGTGGTCACGCCCGTGCGCGCCTCGATGGACACGGTGAAGGCCGTGCCCATGCGGTTGGTGTTGCGCTCCACCTGCAGCGGCAGCTCCAGCCGGTCGGCGATGGACTTCTCCATCGGCAGGCAGATCAGGCCGCGCGCGTGGCGGGCCATGAAGTTCACGATCTCGGGCGTGACCTTCTCCGCGAGGCACACGAGGTCGCCCTCGTTCTCGCGGTCCTCGTCGTCCACGAGGATGACCATTCGGCCGGCCTCGAGGTCCTCGAGGACCTCGGGGATGGCGGTGAAGGGCGAGTCGCCCATGGCCTCAGGCCGCCGGCGCGCTGTCCGGCGCGCCCTCGGGCGCCGCCGGCGCGTCGTCGCCGCCGCCCTCCTCCTTGTCCCCGCGCGTGGCCGAGGCCACCGCGTCGCCCTCGGCCAGCGTCACGAGCCGCACGCCCTGCGTGCCGCGCCCGATGAGGCTGACCTCCGCCGCCGGCGTGCGCACCACGTTGCCGTTGGCGCTGATGTAGATGATGTCGTCGGACTCGCCCAGCGCGCACAGCGTGACCACGGGGCCGTTGCGCTCGGTGCTGCGGATGTTGATGACGCCGAGGCCGCCGCGGCCCTGTGGCGGGTACTCGGCGAAGTCCGTGCGCTTGCCGTAGCCGTTGCGGCACACGGTGAGCAGCGAGGCGCCGGCCGTCACCACCGCCATGCCGCACACCTTGTCGCCTTCCTTGAGGCGGATGCCGCGCACGCCCACCGCGGGCCGCCCCATGGGCCGCGCGTCGCTGGCCTTGAAGCGGATGCTCATGCCCTGCTCGGTGCCCAGGATGACCTCGTCCTCGTCCTTGCACACCGCCACCTCGATGAGGTGGTCGCCCTCGTCCAGCCCCAGCGCGATGATGCCGCCGGCCTTGGGTCGCGCGTAGTCCTCCAGCGGCGTGCGCTTCACCGTGCCGTTGGCCGTCGCGAACAGCAGCGTGCCGTGCGCGAAGTCGCTGATGGGGATGACGGCCTGGATCTTGTCCTCGGGCGGGAAGCCCGGGATGAGGTTCACCGCCGCGCGCCCGATGGCCGTGCGCTGCAGGTTCGGCAGCTTGTACACCTTGAGCTGGTGCACCTTGCCGCTGCCGGTGAAGAAGAGCAGCGAGTCCTTGGTGTTGGCCAGGAAGAGCTGCTCGATGAAGTCGCCCTCGCGCGCGTCGCCGCCGCGGATGCCGGAGCCGCCCCGGCGCTGGCTGCGGTACTGGTCGAGGGACATGCGCTTCACATAGCCCTGGTGGCTGACGGTCACCGCGACCGTCTCCTCGGGCACGAGGTCCTCGTCCTCCAGGCCCTCGATCTCCTCGCCGATCTCGGTCAGGCGCGGGGACTTGTACTCGGCCGCCACGCGGTCGAGGTCCTGCACGATGAGCTCGTCGATCTTGCGCGCGTCGGCCAGGATGCCCTCGAGCCTCTCGATCTCGGCCCTGAGGGCGCGCCACTCCTCCTCGAGCTTCTCGACCTCCAGGCCGGTCAGCGCGCGCAGGCGCATGTTGACGATGGCCTCGGCCTGCTTGTCCGACAGCTCGAAGCGCTTCTGCAGCTCGGCCACGGCGGACTGCGCGTCGGCGGCGCCGCGGATCACGGCGATGACCTCGTCGATGTGCGCCACGGCGATGCGCAGGCCCTCGACGATGTGCATGCGCGCCCGCGCCTCGCGCAGCAGGAACTGCGTGCGCCGGCGGATGACCGCGCGCCGGTGGTCGAGGAAGGCCTGCATGAGCCCGGCCAGCGGCAGCGTGCGCGGCCGGCTGTCCACGAGCGCGATGTTGATGATGCTCACCGTGACCTGCAGCTGCGTGAACTTGTACAGCTGGTTCAGGGTGACCTGCGGGTCCTCGCCCTTCTTCAGCTCGACCACGATGCGCAGGCCGTCGCGGTCGCTGTGGTCGGCGAGGTCGTGGATGCTGGTGACGCGCCCGTCCTTGACCAGCTCGGCGATGGACTCGATGAGCGCGGCCTTGTTGACCTGGTACGGGATCTCCGTGACCTCGATGCGCGCGCGCTTGCCCTTCTCCTCCGCGATGCACTCGGCGCGGCAGCGCAGGATGGCGTTGCCGCGGCCGGTGGCGTAGGCGTGCCGCACGCCCAGCTGCCCGCACAGGATGCCGCCCGTGGGGAAGTCGGGGCCCGGCACCAGCTCGATGAGCTCGTCCACCGAGGCGTCGGGCTTGCGGATCATGAGCTTGAGGGCCGCGCAGATCTCGCGCGCGTTGTGCGGCGGGATGCTGGTGGCCATGCCCACCGCGATGCCGCTGCTGCCGTTGACCAGCAGGTTGGGGAAGGCCGACGGCAGCACCACCGGCTCCTGCCGGCTGCCGTCGTAGTTGGGCACGAAGTCGACCGTCTCGCGCTCGAGGTCGTCCATCATGAGCGACGCCGCGGCCGACATGCGCGCTTCCGTGTAGCGCATGGCCGCCGGCGGATCGCCGTCGATGGACCCGAAGTTGCCCTGGCCGTCCACCAGGGCGACGCGCATGTTGAAGTCCTGGGCCAGCCGCACCAGGGTGGGGTAGACCACGCCCTCGCCGTGGGGGTGGTAGTTGCCCGAGGTGTCGCCCGCGATCTTGGCGCACTTCTTGTACTTGGCCCGCGGGCCGAGGTTCAGGTCCTGCATGGCCACCAGCACCCGGCGCTGGCTGGGCTTGAGCCCGTCGCGGACATCCGGCAGCGCCCGGCTCACGATGACCGACATCGCGTAGCTGAGGTAGCTGTCCTTCATCTCCTTCTCGATGAGGACGGCGCTCTCGCGTGGATTGGGCTGGTCGGCCATGAACGGGGGTCCGTGGGGCGGCTAGGAATCCGGCGTCCGGTGGACGGCGCAGCCTCGCCCCCATGGGGCTTGCCGGAAGCTGCGCATCATCGCCTCTGGAGCCAATGCTTTCAACACGCCAGGTGATCTGTAAGATGTTGCAGTTGCTCGCTTTAAGCTCACCTCGGCGCCCCTGCACGCCGGCCCGCGGGCCGCGCGCGTCCGGCGCTGCCCCCGGGGCCCCGCGCAGAGCATGAACGTCGACGAGAAGGAGTTGCTCGAGGCCGTCTTCACCGGCCAGGCGGGCGCCTTCGAGCGGCTGCTCGAGCGCTACCGCCCGCTCATCTACTCGGTCTTCGCCTCACCCGGTCTCGACTTCCCGCGCGACTTCCACGACGACCTGTTCCAGTCCTTCGTGCTGGCCCTGCGCAACGGCGACTACCGCAAGCTGCGCGCCTTCGAGGGCCGCAACGCCTGCTCGCTGGCCACCTTCCTGCAGGTCGTGGCCACGCGCTTCGCCCTCGACGAGCGCCGCAAGTTCCGCCGCCAGCCGCGCGGCTACGGCGAGGCCGGCCGCGACGACGACGAGCCCACCCACGACGTCGAGGACCCCCGCGAGAACAATCCCGCCGCGCCCAGCCTGGACCGCGAGCAGAAGGACATCTTCCACAACCTGCTCTTCTCGCTGGACTGGAAGCGCATCTCGGCCGTGCTGTGGGTCTTCCGCGACGTTCAGCGCGAGCGCATCGCGGACGTCATGGCCACGTCACGCGCCAACATCGACGCCCTCTACAAGCGCGCCAAGGACCAGATGGCCGGCCTGTACGCCGACGGCGAGTACTCGCGCCTGCCCCGCCTGCCCGACCTGACGGTGCTGACGCCGGCCGTGAGCCAGAGCCTGCGCGACCTGATGGCCGTGCCGCCCGACACGCTCCAGGAGGCCCTGCTCCAGCCTGGCGCCAAGAGGCGCGCCCTGCTGGGCCTGGTGTTGATCCTCTACCCGCGCTTCAACTGCACCCGGCGCGAGCTGGCTCGCCTGGCCAGGCTGCCCGAGGACAGGGTCGAGGAAGAGTGCCTGGCGGTGCTGCGGGAGGCGGCCGCGCGCACGCGGTCGGGGACGGCCGCATGAGCCCCAGGGCCATTTCGAACACGTGTTTGACGGAGACCCCGCCTGTCAGAGCGGGCCGCCCCGGGGCCGTCTCGTCGACCCGTTGCACGAAGACTCGGGCAGGGGGGCGGACAGGGCTGACATGACCATGAATCTCGACCACGTCTTCAACTCCAGGGGCCTGCCGGCCCGCGCGAATGCGCCGGGCCCGCTCTGCCCGTCGGACGAGCTGCTGGCTTGTTACGCCCAGGGCACGCTGCCCACGCGCGAGGTCTCCGGCCTGCAGGACCACGCGCTGCGCTGCGCCGACTGCCACGAGCTGCTGGGCACCATCGCCCAGGTCATCGGTGTCCGTCAGCCCGCCACCGCCCCCGCCGGCCTGCGCATCATCGCCCGCCTGATGCGCACGGGCTTCGAGCTGCTCAATGAGGCCGAGCTGGCCCTGAGTCTGCTCAAGTCCACCCCCGCGCCGGCCCTCGGCGGCGTGCGCCGGGCCACGGGCGACGCGCGCGACCTGCTCGTCTTCCGCGGCCCCGGCAGCGGCCTCGACGAGATCGAGGTCCAGATGCAGGCCAATGGCACTGCGCGCCTCGGCGTGCGCGCCACCCGGCTGCCCGAGCTGCGTCCTGACGAGATCCTGTCCGTGCTGCTCGAGGTCGACGGCGCGCCGCGCGAGAAGCGCCCCTACAACGGCGACCTCGTGCACTTCGCCCCGCTCGGCGCGGGCAGCTATCGCGTGCGCGTCACGGCCCGCGTGCCCGGCGAAGCCGCGCGCGACCTCGCGGAAGCCCAGCTCGAACTGAAGCCCTGAGTCCCGGCCCGATCCCTGGCGGCCCGCCGCGGCTGAACGAGGCCCCGGCGGGCTGCTTCGTTTCCGCCGCGCTCAGCAGTCCGTCGCAGCACGCCTCCCGAGCTACGGCTGCTGCGTGATGCCCGCCAGCACCCGCGCGCGGTCCGCCGCGGCCTGCGCGGCCGCCGGCTCGAGGCTGCCCTTCTGCACCCACCACTCCTGCAGCGCCAGGCGCCAGCTGGGAAGGCTGGAGCCGCCGCAGCGCCCGTAGACCTGTGCGAAGCGCCCGAAGTCGCCCACCACCGCCAGCGGCTCGAGCAGCGCGGCCAGCACCAGCTGCAGCAGCGGGTCGTTCGGGTTGGCGAGCGCAGCGCGCTCGTACTCCGCGACCTCGCGATCCCAGGTCGACCACTCCACGTCGGGCTTGATCTCCAACATCATGTTGTTGAGGCCTTCGACGTCGTAGTCGTACTCGGTGTGCGCCACGAGGCCGGCCAGCACGTGGCGCGAGGGGCCCTGCCCGTCCGGCGCGCCGGCCACCACGCGTGACAGCTTTGCCTGCGGGTCGACCAGCGGCTCCAGCGCGGCCCAGCCGCCGCGCGTGAAGCTCGAGCCGGCAATCGGCCGGCTGCGGGACAGCACGGCGGAGTCGTCGGCCAGCGCCTGCAGGCCCGGTCCGTCGAGCACCAGCAGCGCCGCGAGGTCCGCGGGCTCCTTCAGGTGCGCGCGCAGGCCGGTGGTGTCGGAGCCCGGCAGATGCGCGCCCAGCTCCATGGCCGAGGGCGCGCCGTCCGCGTCGCGCCAGCCCACCAGCAGCACGCCCGGCGCGTCCAGCCCGCGCGGCTCGACGAAGGCCGCCGAGCGCGCGCCGAAGACGGAGCCGAAGGCGGCCAGCCGCGCCGCCAGCGCGCGCGACGTGAGACCCTGCGTCTCCACCCACACGAGGCAGCGGCCGCCCGGCGCGAGCAGCTCGGCGAGCCGATCGAGGTGCTCCTCGGTCAGCAGCGCGGAGACGCCCGGGAGGTCCGCGGGTCCGGGCGCGACCAGCACGGTGGCGTAGCTGGCGGACGCCGCGTCGCGTGCGGCGCCCACCGGCTCGGTCACCTCGCCGGCCTGCCAGCCGCTGCTGCCGCAGTCGTCCAGCAGCACGGCGAGGAGCTCGCGTCCGAACGGCACCGGGCTGCTCACCGTGATCGCGCCCGCCAGGTCGGCGTCGTGCAGGTCGGCCGCCAGCAGCTCCGCGCCGAGGCCGGTCACGAAGGCGGCGCCCTTCGGCGCGAAGAGGCGCGTGAGCCGCGAGACGCTGCCCTCGGGTCCCAGCGGCGGGTCGCCCGCGTACAGCGGCACGCCGCCCACGCGCAGCCCGCGGCTGTTGCGCGGCTCGGCGTCGGGCGCGGCCTCCGGCGCGGCCGGCGCCGCGGCGGCCGGCGGCCCGAAGGCGGGCTCGGGCTCGGGCACGCACGTCTCCTCGGGTTGGCCGTGCTGGTCGAAGCGGAAGGCCGGCGCGACCCCGGTGAAGCTGTTCTGGAAGGCCTGCCGCCCCTCGAGGCCGTTGGCCCCGCGGCCGGGCGCGAGGAAGAGCACGACGTCGGCGCGCGTCGTGCGCTGGAAGGCGTCGACGCCGAACTCGCCCACGCGGCGCACGGACTCCACCTCGGGCGGCACGCGCAGCATCACCTTCTCCTCGCCGCCGAAGACGATGAGCGGTGCGAGCGCCAGGGGCAGCGCCAGCGCGCCGCGCGGGCCCCAGAGGGAGAAGGGCACCGTCGCCGCCGCGAGCGTCGCCGCCGCCAGCAGCAGCATGCCCGTGGACTGCGCGGGCCAGGACAGCGCCGTGTACTGGGCCGCCGCGGCGAGGCCGCCGCCCAGCACCATCCAGCCCAGCTCGCGTCCCTTGCGCGCGCCCAGCGCCACGCCTCCGGCCGCCGCAAGCTGCCCCGCGAAGACCAGCAGCCAGGCCCACACGTCCACCTGCCGGCCGGCGCCGTCGAGCGCGCGCGCCACGTTCGTGGGCAGCAGCGACGCGATGATGAGCGCGCGGCTGTGCAGCGCGCGCGAGAGGCCCACGTGCGCCATGGAGCTGTCGTGGATCTGCACGTCGAAGGAGGCATGCATCACCGCCAGCGTCAGCAGCACGCCGCCGATCGCGCCCAGCGTGCGCCGCGGCCAGCCCTCGGTGGACAGCAGCGCGGCGGGCACCGCCACCAGCGCCGCAGGGAGCAGCAGCGTCAGCGTCGCGTCGAAGCCCGTGTGCGGCGTGGGCGTTGCGTAAGAGGCCGCCACGCGCTGCAGCACGATGAGCAGCAGGCCCAGGGTCGCGCCCATGAGCAGCGAGACCGCCGCGAACACGTCCTTCTCGGGCTTCGGCTCGCGGTCCTCGCGCGGCCGGGCATGCCAATCGAGCGCCAGCAGCAGCGCCGCCACGAGCGCGCCCGCCAGCCACGCGGGCAGCCACCCGGTGGCGCCGAAGGCCACGGCCAGCTCGCCCAGCACCACGCCGACCAGGAGCCACGGCACCGGCGCCTCCGTGCACGGCCGCAGCGCGCGACCGAGCACCGCGCCCGTGGGCAGCAGGGTGATCATGGCCACCGCCGCCAGCGAGGGCAGGCCGCCCGGCAGCACCATGAGGGCCAGGCTCGAGAGCGGCCCGCGCAGCGGCACGAGCAGCGTCAGCGCGATGGCATCCATGCGGATCTTGCCCTGCGTGCGCGACAGCAGCCCGAGGCCCACGCCGACCAGCAGCA
>DASUFI010000238.1:0-4483 GCA_036274635.1 Planctomycetota bacterium | reverse complement strand
AAGCGCGCCCTTCCGCAAGGCAAGCGTCGTCGCGGACCTCTTCCCCGCCACGATGCGCGCCCTACTTGTATTTGTCGTCGCCCGCCGGATCGAAAGTGAGGAAGCCGACGATGAAGTCGAAAGCCTGGCCGATGCTGATCTCGGCGTCCGCGCCGATGAAGAGGGCGACGGAAGCGCGGAAGTTCAGGAGGTCGACGTTGGGGCCGGTGTGCGAGAAGTTCGCGCTCGTCCGGTTGCCGAGGTACCAGCCGTAGCTGCCGCTGTAGCGCGGGATGCCGCTCACCTTCTCGTCCCAGTTGTGCAGCAGCAGGCCCCAGGAGTGGATGGTCTCGTGCCACGACGCGAAGTTGCGGTTGCCCCAGCCGCACGCCCAGCAGTTGTTCTCGTACATGAAGCCGAGCGCGAGGAACTGCGTGGCGCCGGCCTCGATGCCGATGGACTTGCCGAAGAGGATGTGCACGCGCGCGATGTCCGTGAAGTCCATCACGCGGTTGTGGATGTACTGGTTGCTGATCGTGCAACCAGGCGCCAGCGCGAGCACCAGGACGGAGACGAGCCGCCGGGTGGCGGTCAGCGCTCTCAAGACTCGGCGGGCTTCTTCATTTCGGAAGCCTTGATGTCATCGCCCGACGGGTCGAACTGGAAGATGCCGGCGATGAAGTCGATGACCTCGCCGACGCGGATCTCCACGTCCATGCCGATGCCGAGCATGAGCGTGCCGCGGAAGGTCAGCACGTCGAGCATGTTGTTCTCCTCGGCGAGCTGGAAGCCGTTGCCCTTCTCCTTGCCGAAGCTCCAGCCGTAGCTGCCCGAGACGCGGCCGTCGGACGTGCCGACGACCGACTCCTCCTCGTGGTGGCCGAGGAGCAGGCCCCACGCGAACACCGACTCGTTCCACTTGGTGACCTCGCGGTTGGCGAGGCCCCAGCACCACACGTCGTCCTCCCACGTGATGCCCAGGGAGATGAAGCGCGTGGCCTCGGCCTGGATCGCGACGGCCTTTCCGGCGGCGACGTGCAGGCGGAAGATGTCCACGAGGTCCGCGCCGCGGTTGACGAAGTAGTCGCCCGCCGAGGTGGACGAGCAGGCGGCGAGCAGGGGCAGGGCGAGCAGCAGACCGAGCTTCTTCATGAGAGGTCCAGATGCGGTAGGACGGATGTGTTCCCGACTCTGGCCGGTCTACCAAGCGTGCTGGTGCCGTTCAAATGTCGGAAGGATGCGGTTTTTGTGGGCGCAGGCCGGGTTCCGTCGCTTGCGGCCCCGGGCCGACCTTGGTACAGCGTCCGGCGGGACGGCGGGCTGGCAGACGGGCCCGCCCGCACCGACGGACCGCAACCGCACGCTGGGAGAGCCTCGATGACCGAGAAGGAAAGTCTCGTGATCGGCAGCAAGATCAAGGCCTACGTCAAGGAAAAGGGCCTGATGTGCTCCGGCGAGCTGCCGGACGCGGTGTCCGACGCCGTGCGCTTCCTGCTGGACAAGGCCTGCGAGCGCACCAAGGAGAACAAGCGCTCGACCGTTCGCCCCTGCGACCTCTGAGCGCCGGCCCCGCCTTCCGCTTCCGACCGCGCTCCGACGGCGATCCGGCCCGCACCCTGTACGTGGACGGGACGGCGCCGGGCTTCCGCACCCTGTCGCACTGGCCGGGCAACACCACGCCCGCCGCGGTCAAGCACGACCTCTCCACCGGCATCGCCCTCCACGTCGCACGCCTGTCGCCCGACGAGCGTCGCGGGCTGCTGGGCGAGTACGACGAGGTCGCCAACAACCACTACGACACCGACGGGGCCCTGTGCGCCTTCGCGGTGCTGAACCCGGAGGAGGCGCTGCGCCGCGCCGACCTCATGCTCGACGCCGCCGCCACCGGCGACTTCTCCGTCTGGCGCGGCGAGCCGGCCCTGGCCATCGACCTGACGGTCATGCAGCTCACCAAGGGCCCGGCCTCGCCCCTCGCCGGCGCCCTGCGCCCGGACATGGGCGACGACCAGCGCCACACCCTGGCCTACGACTGGTTGCTCGCCCACCTCGGCGAGGTGCTGGACGACCCCTTCGCGCTGCGCCCCCTGTGGGATGAGCGCCTCGGGCAGATCGTGGACGACGTGCACCGCATCGAGGAGGGCACCGGCGTCTCGACGCGCGTCTTCGCCGACCTCGACCTCGCGCTGGTCTCCTCGGACCGCCCCATCACCGACATCGGCCTCAACCTCGCCGCCGGCGACTGCTCGCGCGTGCTGCTCGTGCTGCCCTCGCGCGAGGGCTACCGCTACCGGTTCCGCTACCGGGTCGAGTCGTGGTTCGAGCTGGTGTCGCGGAAGGTCCCGCCGCGGCCGTCGCTGCAGCCGGCGCTGGCGCTGCTCGACCGCGCGGAAGGCCTCGGGGCCAAGCCGCCGGCCGGCCGCGCCTGGTGGTGCGACCCGCCGCAGTCGCCCGTGAGCGAGCTGGGCTTCGGCAGCCACGAGCGCGGCTGCTCGGCCTTCGACGACCCGACGCCCCAGGACGACCCGCCCAGCCGGCTGCTGCCGAGCACCGTCGTCGAGGCGCTGGCGACGGTGTGGGGCCGAGGCACGCAGGCCAAGGCCCGCGTCGAGCCCCGCTAGAACGGCAGCTTGCCGCCGGCCCTGTCCTCGGTCTCCGCCTCGTCCTCGTCCTGCTCCTCGGCTTCGTCGGCGTCGCCGTCTTGCGCGCCCACCTCGCAGGGCGCTTCCTTCTCCAGCGCGTCGAGGTCCGCCACCACCTTGCCCACCTCGAGGCGCGCCGCATCCAGCCGCTCGCGGCAGAAGCGGATGAGCTCGGCGCCGCGGCGCACGAGCGTGACGACCTCGTCCACGTCCACCTCGCCGGCCTCGATCTTCTCGAGGATCTGCTCCAGCTCGGCGCTGGCTTCGGCGTAGCTGGGCATCTTGCGGCTGGCGGCCACGCGGGTCTCCGGAGGGCGGCTCAGTCTAGCAACAGGCGCTCAGCGCCCCCCGGTGTAGCCCATGGCTCGCAGCTGCTCGGCCACGTCCGGCGGCACGGCCTCGGGCGCGACGCGCGCAGGCGCAGGGCGGGCGGCCCGCGCGGCGGCCATCGCGCGCTCGAGCACGCCGCGCGATTCCAGCGCCGGCGGCAGGGGATCGCGCGCGAGGTCGCTCGCCAGATCCTCGCGCTCCTGGGGGTTGGTCACCAGGTCGTAGAACATGGCCCGGCCGGCGCGGGCGTCCACGATGAGCTTGCGGCGCCCGTCGACGACGGCGGCCAGGTCGATGTCGTCCACGCGCTCGTTCACGATGATCGGGCGCTCCGGGGCGGGCCCGGTGCCCAGCAGGAAGGGCGCCCAGGAGCGGCCCTCGAAGTCCGCGGGAGACGGCGCGCCGACCAGCTCGAGCAGCGTGGGCGCGAGGTCGATGAGCGCGATGGGCTGCGAGATGCGCCGCTCGGCGAGCAGGCCGCCGGGCGGGCGGATGACGAGCGGCACGCGGATCTGCGGCTCGAAGACCTCCTCGCAATGGCCCTGCACGAGGTGGTCCCACAGGCCCTCGCCGTGGTCGGCCGTCACCACCAGCCAGCAGGCGTCGAGCAGGCCCGTGTCGGCCAGCGTCCGGAGCTGCTCGCGGATCTGCTGGTCCACGTAGGCGATCTCCCCGTCGTAGAGGTCGATGGCGCGCTGGCGGTTGGCGGGCGAGGGCTCGCGCCTCCGAAAGGGCTCCAGGCTCGTGAGGCTGCCGTCGAAGGTGCCGGCATAGCCCGGATCGAAGTCGTGCTCGGGGTGCGGCATCCACGGATCGTGCGGGTCGACGTAGTGCAGGTGGAGCAGGAAGGGCGGCGCCTTCAGGCGGCTGATGGTCTCGCGCACGACGGGCGCGAGACAGGCCGCCTCGGCGTAGGGCCAGAGCGGGCGGCCCGTGACGCAGAGGTACTCGGCCCAGCCCTGCGCGAAGCCCCACACCGGCGCGAGGTTGCCGTTGGCGACGACGGCGCGCGTGTCCCAGCCGCGGGCGGCCAGCACCTCGGGCAGCGTGTCGAGCGTCGGCGCGAGGCAGCCGTCGCGACCCTCGCAGCCGTGGCTCTCGGGCAGGCGCGAGGTGAGCAGCGTGGCCATCGAGGGCCGCGTCCAGCTCGCGTTCGCGTAGGCGCGCTCGAAGACGAAGGCGTGCCGTGCCACCTCGGCCAGCCAGGGCGTGGTGTCGCGCGCGTAGCCGAAGAGCGAGGTGTGGTCGGCGCGCAGCGAGTCGATGACGATGAGCACGATGGGCGCCGGCAGGCCGGCCGCGTCGCGCAGCCTGGCGACGTCCGGCTCCACGCCGCCGCAGCCGGCGGCGAGCGCCGCGAGCACGACGGCGGCGCGCCTCACGGCGTGGGCCGCGGCCGCCCGCGCTGCGCCGTGAGGTCCAGCTCGCCGTCGCGCAGCACGGCGGTGAGCGGCTCGCCGGTGCGCGCCGACGCCGCGTCCTTGAGCAGCGAGCCGTTCGGGCGCCGCAGCCAGGCGTAGCCGCGGCGCAGGACG
>DASUFI010000237.1:0-7337 GCA_036274635.1 Planctomycetota bacterium | reverse complement strand
AGCGCGACGGGCAGCTGGCCGGTGGCGAGGTCGCCGCCCAGCTCCCACGTGCCGGGCTCGTGGCCGGCGGGCTCGAAGAGGTAGCGGAAGGCGCCCTCGAGCGTGTCGCTCTTGCCGCCCGAGGTCACGACGACGTCGAGCAGGTCGGTGGTGGGCGCGGGCTGCGCCGGCAGCAGTCCCTCGATGCGGCCCGTCGTGACCTTGGTGACCGTCGCGCTCAGGCCGCCGATGGTGACGGAGGTGTTCGCCCGCGAGCCGCTGAAGTTGCGCCCGCCCAGCACGAAGGGCCGGGCGCCGCTGGCGGGCGCGCGCCAGGGCTGGATGTCGAGCACCTGCAGCGCGGTGGTGGGCGGCTCGACGGGCACCAGCACCTCGACCTCGCTGTTGCTGTAGTCGATGGTGATCAGCGCGCCGCCCGGGCCGGTGACGATGTCGAGCGCGCCGGTGGCGGGCAGGACGGTCTGCACGTCGAGGACGCTGCGGCCGTCGGGCGCCAGCGTGATGCGCCGCGCCTCGCCCAGCCACTTCTGCGCGATGAGCGCGCCGCGCAGTGCGCCGCCGAAGGCGTCGCTGCGGTACTCGACGACGCCGTCGGTGGAGGAGGGCAGCGTGACCAGCGTCTGGGTGAAGACGTCGGCCTGCGAGGCGCCCCACGGGTCGTGGTAGACGTCCTGTCGCGCGTCGACGAGGCCGCGCGCGCGGTTGGGGCTGCCGTAGTAGTTGCCCGCCTCGACCAGCAGCAGCTCGTCGGGGTTGTCGGGGGCGTCGGGCGTCTGCGTCGTGGGGCCGGTGCTGGCCGGGCCGTAGCCGGCGTTGGGGCCGTTGTCGGTGGCGTAGAGCGTGCGGCGCGTGGTGTAGACGAGGTCGTAGGGGTTGCGCAGGCCGGCGCCCTGCACGAGCACGTGACCGGGCGCGAGCAGCGAGGACTCGCCGAGGCGCTGGTCGGTGACGGGCGTGCCGGTCGTCGCGCTCACGTACGTCACCGCGCCGCTGAAGCCCGGCAGGCTGGTGCGGGCCTTGATGATCGCGGCCGAGAGCGGCGACTCGGGCAGGTCGCCCATGGTGATGAACTTGATGCCGGCGTTGCTGGTGCTTCCGACGGCCACGAGCAGGTCGCCCGCGTTGTCGAACTGCAGGCCGTTCACCGCGTGGCCCGTGTTGGGCTGGGGCAGGCCGGTGACCAGCGGCTGCGGCGCGTCGAAGGCCGGCCCGCTGAGCACGGACACCTGGCCCCAGTACGTGGACGGCTGCGTCACGGCGCCGCCGCCGTCGGCGTAGAGCCAGTCGTGGCTCACGTACAGCCGCACGGCGCCCGGCGGGTCGAAAGGGTTCGCCGTGATGCCCATGGCCTGGTGGTTGGGCAGCTGGCTCGTGCCGAGGTAGCTGGCCTGCGCCACCACGTTCCAGGACTCGTCGAAGCTGAGCGCCTTGATCTCGCCCGACATCGTCGCCACATAGAGGCGCCCGTCCGGGCCCCACTCCGCGCTCGTCGGCGAGGCGAGGGGGACGGCCGCGACGTGCGCGAAGTTCACGGTGCCGGTGGAGCCGGTGTAGTCGAAGCTCGCGGCGTTGGAGACACCAGCGGGCGTGCTCACCTTGACCACGATGACGCCGGCCGCGTGCGGCGGCGTGGTGAAGGTGATCTGGTCGGCCTGGATGTCGAGGCCGTCGGCCAGGCCCAGCACCGCGTCGCCCCACAGGACGTGCGTGGACGCGGCCGGGAAGAAGCCCACGCCGTCGAGCACGACCACGTTGCCGCCCGCGAGGGAGCCGTCGGGCGGCGTGATCGCGTCGATCACAGGACCGGAGGCGGCGGCGTCATAGGACAGCCCCGCCGGATCCAGCGGCGCCGGCGCGCCGCCGCCCTGCGCCAGCAGCACGCTGAGCGGCAGCACCGCCGCGCCCGGCACCGCGTAGCGCGCCTCGATCACGTGCGTGCCGGCCGCCAGCTGCAGGGGCCCGAGAGTGAGGACACCGTCCACGTACAGGCGCGTCTGGCTGCCGCCCTGCAGCGAGAAGGTCCAGCTGCCCGCGGAGGGCAGCGACACGTTGCAGTCCAGCGTCACCAGGCACTGGCCGGTGAAGGGCGAGCCGCCCACGAAGCCACCGTTGTCGGGCACGAGCGCGGCATCCAGCACCTCGGAGAAGTCCGCCGCCAGCGGCTCGTTGTCCAGCAGGTTGGCGGGATCGGCGGCGCCGCTGCCGTAGTAGCGGGCGAGGACGCCGGGCGCCGCGGTGGGCGGCACGACGTCGAAGGAATGCAGGGCCAGCGCGGTGTTGGGCGGCACATGATCGTCGCCGACGAGCAGCGTGGCCAGGTGCGGGCCCAGCGGCAGCTTCGGCGCGATGACCGACGTGACGCCGGCCGGCTCGCCGTCGAGCTTCCAGGTCCACGAGGTGATGAGGTGTCCGACCTCGTGCGTGTGGCTGGTGCTGCCGTCGAGCGTGACGGCCTGCTGGCCGTCGCCGTCCCAGTCCACGATGCTGGCCGGCGCGACGATCTCGGCGTGGACGTCGGCGCTGGTCTGCAGGCAGACGTGCGCGCCGGCGGTCATCACCGCCGACAGCGGGCTCACCGACTGCACCACGACCCACTGCGCGTAGAGATCGCTGCCCATGCTGGCCGGCAGCTTGAACGACAGCTTCAGGCTGCCCTGCCGCCCGGCGTTGAGCAGGATCTGCACGCTGGCCGAGGTCAGCAGCTGGCAGCTCGGCTGGAAGCCGGAGAAGGCCGAGAGATCCAGCGGCAGCGGGCCGTAGGCGGACGTGGTGTCGCTGCTGCCCAGCAGGAAGAGCACGAAGGCGCCCGGCGGCGCACCCGTCAGCGTGATCTGCGCCTTCTGCCCCGGCACGATGGAGCCCGCGACGCCGATGGCCGGCTCGCTCGCGCCACCGCAGCCGCTGCCATAGACCTCGGTCTGCGCAAGGGCGCTTGCCGCGAGGTGAGCGAGCAGGCCGGCCAGCAATGCCAGGCGCGACGCACTCATGGTCTCGTCATCCTACCCGAGGGCTCACGGGCCGCTCCGGCGCGCGACGCCCGCGGCCGGCCTGCGCCCGACGGGCGCCTGACCGCCGAACCGGAATCCGGCCCGCCGCGTCCTGCGCCGCCCGGCGCGCGACACGGAATGAGCCGTGCGCTGCTAGACTCGCGGCATGACGTGGCGACTGGCGTTGCTCGGGGCCTTGCTGCTGCCGTCGGCCTGCGGGCCGGCCGCGGCTTCGGCCCAGGACGCCTCGCGCCCCGCCGCCGCCGTCGCGCCAGAGCTGTACTTCACGCAGGAGTTCGTGGACAGCACCTGCGCCGACGCGCTCGCCGCGCTGCAGCGCGACCCCGGCATCAAGCTGCTGAAGCCCGTGCCGGCGGTGCTGCTCACCGCCGAGCAGGCCCTCGCGCGCCGGCGCGCCTTCGCGTCCGGGCTGACCGAGGACGCGGGCGTGACCAAGGGCATGGACCTGCTGGCCGACTTCGTGTTCAGCGACACGATGCTGGGCCGATACCTGCCCGACGAGAAGGTGCTGTACGTGCTGGACGACGTGCTGCGGCGCTGTGCGCCCGACAGGCGCTTGGCGCACGACGTGCTCTTCGCCGTCCTGGCGCACGAGCTGGTGCACGCGCACGACGACCAGGTCTACGCGGTGTTCCCGGACCTGGGCGCCCTGATGGACCGCTTCGCGAACGGCGACAGCTCCGAGCTGCCCGCCCTGCAGGTGCGGATGTCACTGCTCGAGGGCCACGCGACGTGGGCCTCCGAGCTGGCCTGCCGCGCGGCCGGCGTGCGGCCGCTGCCGGCGCCCACGATGGAGGACGTCAAGAACGTCGACGCCTTCGACGGCCACGGCAACCCGCTCATGGAGGGCCTCGCGGCCGCGGGCAACGCCGTCGCGCGCCTCAAGACGGTGCAGTACGTGCAGGGTCGCGAGTTCTGCCGCCGTGCCATGGACTTCGGCGGCGAGCCCTTCATGAAGGAGGTCTTCGCGCACCTGCCGCTCTCGGCCGACGAGCTGGCGGACTTCAACCGCTTCAAGGTGCGCTGGGCCGAGGAGAAGGAGGCCGAGCTGGAGGCGCAGCCGGATGAGTCGCCGGCAGGATCCTGATGGCGCTTTCATGAATGTCGCAGCGCCGCGGGCTCAGCAGTCGCCCGGTGGGACGGGCTACCGGCCGCGGCGGGGCGCGATACGATGTGCGCTCCTCCTCCTTTCGAGACCACAGGCGCCTTTCGGGAGTCCCGGCATGCAGACGATCCGCGCGCTGCTCTTCACCGCCCTCGCCACCGCCGTGGTCGCGGCTTCCTCCGCCGCGCAGGGCGCCGTGCACATCGTGGACGTGACCGACCCGTCGGCCCTGAGCTGGCAGGAGGCGCTGAGCGTGGCCGCCGACGGTGACGTCATCCTCCTGCGCAAGCCGTCCCACGCCGGCGGCACCCACATCCTGGGCAAGTCGCTGCAGGTCGTCGCCGACACGGGCTACGAACCCGTCCTGGGTTCGGGGGAGACCTGCGATATCACGGGCCAGGAGATCACCATCGGAGCGCTCGCCCCTGGTCAGCGCGTCGTGCTGCGCGGGGTCGAGGTCCAGGGCCTCTTTCTTTCGAACTGCGACGGACAGGTGTGGGTGGAGGATTCGCTCGTCTACGACGAGCAGCCCGCGCTGCGTGCCATGTACTGCGCCGACCTCGTGCTCCACGACGTCGAGATCCAGGGGATGTACCAGAGCGTCTACGACATGTACGGCACCTGCTGGGTGGGCGTCGGGCTGGACTTGTTCGACACGAGCGCCGTCCTGCACGACGTGAAGGCGACCGGAGGCGACGGACTCTCGCTCACGTACTCGTCAGACCTCGGCGCCTACATGTACACCTCGGGCCTGCACGGCATCCAGATCCAGGGTGGCTCGCTGTGGCTCTCGGGCGGCGTGCTCCAGGGCGGGAATGGTGGCAACGGCGGGCTCGACACGCAGTGGAACCAGTGCATCCCGGGAATGGACGCCGGCCACGGGCTGCTGCTGCAGGCTGGCTCGCCGCAGGTGATGCTACGCGGCGTGACGGCGGCTGGCGGCGCGGCGGGGGTGTATGTGGGTTCCACCGACTGCAGCTCGGGGAGCACGGCCGACGGGGCGCCGGGGTTCGGCGTGCAGGTCTCGTCGGGCGCCGTGCAGGAGCTGTCGGGCACGCCCATCCAGCTCCACGTGGCTTCGCCCGTGCGCGAGCAGCAGGTGCTGACCGCCAGCGTGAGCGGGCCGGCCGGCCTGCCGGTGATCCTCCTCGCGAGCCCGACGTTCGGCAAGCTGTCGCTGGTCGCTGTGAGCGGGCCGCTCCTCACCGGCATTCCGCAGCTGGTCCTGCCGCTCGGTCCGCTGCCGGCGAGCGGCACGCTCTCGCTTCAGGCCGCGGTCCCGGAGCTGGGCGCCGGCCTGCAGTTCGCGAGCTGGACGCTGCAGGTGATCAGCATCGAGGGCGGCCAGCGCATCGCGGGCCCGGCTACGTCGCTGCTGCTGCTCGACAGCGGCCTGTAGGCCGCGAGCAGCACGGCTACGCCAGGGCCTTGGCTAGCAGCTCGCGCACCGTGGCCGGGTTGGCCCGGCCGCCGCTGGCCTTCATGACGGCTCCCAACAACGCATTGAACAGCCCCGCGTTGCCGGCGCGATAACGCGTCACGAGGTCGGTCTCGCGCGCCAGCACGTCGGCCACGACGCGCTGCAGATCCGAGGCGTCGGAGACCTGCAGCAGGTCGAGCGCCTCGGCGACGGCGCGTGCCGGCACGCCCGGGCGCGCCTCCATCTCCACGACCACGTTGCGCATCGCCTGCACCGAGAGCGCGCGGGCCGCGACGAGGCCCAGCAGCTCGGCGAGGCGCGGGGGCGTCACGGCCAGCTCGGGCAGATCGCGGCGCCGGTCGTTGGCGAGGCGCAGCACGTCGGTGAGCAGCGCGGACGCCACGCTCGGCGCCGGCACCGCGCCGCCCGCCGCCCCGAGGGCGGCCTCGAAGTACTCGGCGCGCTCGGGCTCCTCGAGCAGCGCGTCGGCGTGCTGCGGCGAGAGGTTCAGCTCCTCCACGTAGCGGCGCCGGCGGCTGGCGGGATCGCGCCCGGCCAGCGAGGCGCGCAGCCGCTCGACCTCGGCCGGCGGGATGCCGAAGATCGGCAGGTCTGGCTCGGGGAAGTAACGGTAGTCGTTGGCCTCCTCCTTGGTGCGCACGGCCGCGGTGCGCCCGCGGTCGGGGTCGAAGGCCATGGTGGACTGGACGATGCGCCCGCCGCCGTCGAGGATGGCGGCCTGCCGCTCGATCTCCGCGGCCAGCGCCTGCGCGACGAAGCGGAAGGAGTTGAGGTTCTTGATCTCGCAGCGCGCGCCGAAGGTCTTGCTGCCGGCGGGCCGCAGCGAGACGTTGGCGTCGCAGCGGAAGCTGCCCTTCTCCATGTCGCACTCGGACACGCCGGCGAAGCGCAGCGTGCGGCGCAGCGCCTGCAGGTAGGCCGAGGCCTCCTCGGGGCTGGCGATGTCGGGCTGCGAGACGATCTCCATGAGCGGCACGCCGGCGCGGTTGAGGTCCACCAGCGAGAGCGCCATGCCGTCCGGGTGCACGATCTTGCCGCTGTCCTCCTCGAGGTGCGCGCGCACCAGCCGCACGCGCCGGCTGGCGGTGCCGCCGCGCCCGTCCGGCGCCTCGAAGCGCAGCTCGCCGCCGCTGCAGAGCGGCTGGTCGTACTGGCTGATCTGGTAGCCCTTGGGCAGGTCGGGATAGAAGTAGTTCTTGCGGTCGAACTTGGTGCGCGCGGCGATGCTGCAGCCCAGCGAGAGGCCGGCCAGCACCCCCAGGCGCAGGGCCTCGCCGTTGAGCACCGGCAGGGTGCCCGGCTGGGCCGTGCACACCGGGCAGACGAGCGAGTTGGGCGGCGCGCCGAAGCGGTTCTCGCAGCGGCAGAACATCTTGCTGCGCGTGGCCAGCTGCACGTGCACCTCGAGGCCGATGACGGGCTCCCAGCGCGTGGCCGTGGCGCTCATCGCGCGCCTCCGCGCACCGCGGCCGGTGCCGGAGCGCCGAAGAGCTCGCAGCGCTCGGGCTCGCCGCGCGCGGCCTCGAAGCCCGCCGCCGCCGCGAGCACGCGGTGGTCCTCGGCCGGCCGCCCCACGAACTGCAGGCCCACGGGCAACGGCTTCCCGGCACCGTGCGCGAGCCCGCAGGGCACCGAGATCGACGGCAGTCCCGCGAGGCACACCGGCGCGGTGAGCAGGTCGCACAGATACATCGCGTACGGGTCCTGCGTGCGCGAGCCCAGCGCGAAGGCCGGGAAGGGCGAGGTGGGGCCGGCCAGCAGATCGAACTCCGAGAACAGCGCC
>DASUFI010000236.1:0-3891 GCA_036274635.1 Planctomycetota bacterium | reverse complement strand
GATACCGCCATGCCTGCCCCGCGCCCGCCCGACGAGCTGCACACCGCGCCCTGCGGCTGCGGTCGCCGACGCTGGACGATGCCGAGGCCATCTTCGCCCACTACGCGACGGATCCGCAGGTGACGCGCTTCGTCGTGTGGGGGCCGCACGCGGACACGGGCGTGACGCGCAGCTTCCTCAGCGAGGCGCTGGCCGCGCGCGAGCGTGGCGAGCGCTGGCCGTGGGTCGTCGAGCGGCGGGCGGACGGCCGACTGCTGGGCATGATCGAGGTGCGCCTGCACGGCGCGACCGCCGACTTCGGCTACGTGCTCGAGCGACCGAGCTGGGGCCAGGGCTACGCCACCGAGGCGGCCCGCGCCCTGGCCGAGTGGGCGCACGGCGAGCGGGGCGTGTCGCGCCTGACCGCCGTGTGCGACATGCGCAATCCCGCCTCGGCACGCGTGCTCGAGAAGGCGGGCCTGCGCTGCGAGGGCGTGCGCCGCCGCGCGCTGACGCACGGCGGGACGGACGTGCTCGTCGACGTCCTCTCCTACGCGTGGGTGCGGCCCACGCCCGCGCCCGGCGAGCCGCAGCTCCTCGAGCTCGACCACGTGCAGCTCGCCATGCCCCGCGGCGGCGAGGAGCGGGCGCGCGCCTTCTGGCGCGACCTCCTCGGCCTGCGTGAGGTGCCGCGGCCCGCGGAGATGGCGGGCCGGCCGGGGCTGTGGTTCGAGCGGGGCGCGGTGCGCATCCACGTGGGCGTCGAGGAGGACTTCCGGCCGGCGCTCAAGGCTCATCCGGCGCTGCGGGTCAGCGGCTACGACGCGCTGCTGGCCCGGCTGGCGGTGGCTGGCCACGCGAGCAAGCCGGCCGAGACGCTCGGCGCCGCGAGGCGGGCGCACGTGCCCGATCCCTTCGGAAACCGTGTCGAGCTGATCGACGCGAATGGCTGACTTGCGCCATTTCGGGCGCGTCGCCCCAATCGCGCCAAGGCCGATAGAATGCCCGCCTCACCCAGGAGGTCATCCATGTTGCAGCTCAGGCTGAGGCTCGAGAAGGGACCGAGGAGTGTGGGCAGGTTGCATGCGCCCCAGCGCCTGGAGACGGTGGAGTACCCACGCGTCCGCTCGCGCGCAGGCGTCGCGGAAATCCGAGCGGCCTGCGCGATCAAGGGCTGCAAGGGTGAGGCCGTCGCCTCCCTGGAGCAGCAGGCTCCGTTCGGCGCGCCAGCCATCGGGCACGGCATCTGCACGAAGTGCGGCGCCACCTATGCCATGGAGCTCAGCTGATGCCGTCCGGCGGCAGACGCCATCGTTCGCCCCTGACAACCGGCGTCGAGCCGCGCATCTCCGGTTGCCCGATCTGAGGCGTGCTTCGACGCCGGGCGCCAGGCGCGCACGGGAGCGGCAGACGTGGTTGGGGCACACTAAAAAAACCACTCGCAGTCGCGACTGCGAGTCGTTTTTTTAATGTGAACACGCTCGCGCCGGACAGGCAATGCTCGTGCCGACCGGCGCGTCATGAGGCTGGGCCTCGGCAGCGCCTGCGCGCGTCGACGCGCTGCGTGGATCGATCCTGGTGAACGATGCCCACCGCACGCCGCGGCGCGCCGCCGCCTCACCTCACCCCGCTGCCCGCAGCGTGAAGTGCAAGCGCATCACGCTGCGCCGATCCTCTTCGCGATCGAGGCTGCGATAGATCGAGTCGAAGTCGAACCACTTCAGCTCGGCCAGGTCCGCCGCCGGCCGCAAGTCCGGCTGGGCGGTGCGCGCGCGGTAGCCGACGGACCAGTCGATCTCCTCGAGGTCGCCGAGCTGCTGGCGCGTGGCGAGCTGCAGGTCCACGATCTGGCGCGGCGAGGGCAGGCCCAGCTCCTCGCCGACGGAGCGCACGGCGGCCTGGAAGACGGATTCGTGCGGCTGCATCACGCCCGTGATGGGGGACCAGAAGCTGTCGTGCGCGGGGCGGTGGCGCACGACGAGGTACTCGATCTGCCGGCGGTCCTGCCGGAAGACGAACACGCGGACGACGTGCAGTTGCTCGGTCACGGGGTGGGTCCGGGGGGCGGGGCCGCTGCCGGACGGAACCGGCCGGCGCGCGGCTGACACCTCGTCGCCTATCGACGCGCCTGCGCCCGCAGGTTGAGCGCAGCTCGGCGCCCCAGACTAGCCAGCGCTTGGCGGGCCCGGCGCCGGGTTTCCGAAAGCGCCCTCGACCACCGACTTGAAGCCCTGCACGGCGGTGCGCTGCATGTACAGGGACAGGCCGCGCAGCCCGCCCAGCTCCTCGCCGCCGCCGGCGCGCCCGGGGCCGCCGTGCACCATCTGCGGCAGCACGGTGCCGGCGCCGGTGCCATGCTCGGCCATGCGCTCGGAGGCGAGGTACAGGCGCCCGCTCCACGGCGCGAGAGCGAGGGCGGCGGCCACGGCGAAGTCCTTGTCGTCGGAGTAGACGGAGGCGACGAGGCCGCCCTCCGCCAGCGCCACGAGGCGCGCGGCGGTCTCGGGCGCGCCGTCGAAGGGCAGCACGCTGGCGCACGGGCCGAAGACCTCCTCGGCGTGGAAGACGGGCGCGCCCGCGTCGCGCGCGATGAGCAGCGTGGGCGCGACGAAGCAGCCCTTGGGCCGCAGGCGGTCGGGCCCGCCGCAGGCGACGCGCGCCGCGCCGGCGAGGCGCCGGATGCCGGCCTGCACCGACTCGAGCTGCGCGAGGTTGGTGAGCGGTCCCATGCGCACGCCGTCCTCGCGCGGGTCGCCGACCTTCACGGCCGAGACCTCCGCCGCGAGCGCCTCGCCCAGCGCCTCGGCCAGCGGGGCGGGCGCGAGGATGCGGCGCGTGGCGGTGCACTTCTGGCCGGTCTTCTGGGTCATCTCGCGCGCCGTGTCGCGCACCAGGAGGTCGAAGGTGGGGCTGCCCGGCTGCACGTCGGCGCCGACGACCACGGCGTTGAGCGAGTCGGCCTCGACGTTGAGGCGCGCGCCGCGGCGCGCGAAGGCCGGGTGCGCGCGGAAGGTGTGCGCGGTGCCGGAGCTGCCGGTGAAGGCCACCACGTCCTGCGGTCCGAGCTGGTCGAGCAGGTCGCCGGCCTCGCCGCACAGGAAGGAGAAGGAGCCCTCCGGCAGCGCGCCCGACTCGGCGATGAGGTGCGCGATGCGCTCGGCGGCCATGGCCGTGGGCGTGCCGGGCTTCTCGAGCACGGGCATGCCGGCGAGCAGCGCGCAGGCCATCTTCTCGGCCATGCCCCAGGCGGGAAAGTTGAAGGCGTTGACGTGCACCGCGACGCCCTGGCGTGGCACCCACACGTGCTGGCCCCAGAAGCGCGGCGTGCGACCGAGCTGCAGGCCGGGGCCGTCGGCGAGGAAGGTGCGGTCCGGCAGGTCGGCGGCCAGCGCCGCGTAGGCGGCCAGCGTGCCGGTGGCCCCGTCGATGTCGAACTTGGCGTCGCCGCGCGTGTTGCCGGCGTTGGCCACGGCGATGTCGATGAGTTCCTCGCGCTGCGCGTGGATGGCGGCCGACAGCGCCTTGAGCGCCGCACCGCGCTGGCGCAGCGTGAGCCGCCGCAGCGCCGGCCCGCCGACCTCGCGCGCATGCGCCAGCGCCGCCGCCCGCGACAGCCCGCGCGCGGAGGCCACCGCCAGCGGCGCCTCGGTCGAGGGGTCGACGAGGGTGCTGCCCTCGCCCTCGCCCGCCTGCCAGCGTCCGGCCAGGTAGCTCTGCAGGCGCATCATGTCGGTCTCCGGTGCGGCGCCCGAGGAAACAGCGCCGGGGCGCGACAAACTACAGCTCCCAGCGAGGGCGCCGCAACCGGCGGGCGACCAAGGAATCCGGTCGCGGGGACGCTCTGCTTCCCTGGTCGCGCTGGTCGCCGTGGGGGCGCGGCAGGAGGCCGCGGCGACGTCCGCAGGCCCACCT
>DASUFI010000235.1:0-6638 GCA_036274635.1 Planctomycetota bacterium | reverse complement strand
TCGAGGCGCGCCAGCTCGAGCGCGGTCTGCCGGCGCACGGATTCATCCTGCGACGCGCCGCTGGCGAGCTGCGCGCTGGCCTCGCCCGCCTGCAGCGCCAGCAGCCCGACCTCCTCCTGCTGCAGCCGGATCAGCTCGCCGTGCAGCGCGAGGTCTGCGTGGAGCGAGGTCACGTCCGCCTGCAGCCGGAACTTGGCCGCCTCGAAGCGCAGGCCGGCGGCGCGCGCCTCCTCCAGCGCGCGGCGGCCGGCGGCGGCCAGCTTCGAGGGAGCCGGGATCATCTCGGACGGATCGTTGGAGAGCCCCAGCGTCGTGCGGTCCCAGGACGACATGTGCTCGTCGCTGAAGAGGTAGTCGAAGGACAGCGCCACGTTCGGGGGGCTGGCCTCCTGCGGGATGCGCTCGAGCGCGGCGCGCCACTCCCAGTAGGCCTGGCGCAGCGCGGCGTCGGCGTGGAAGGCCGTGCGCAGGTAGTCGGCCAGCTCGGGCTGCGCGGGCAGGGGCGGGACCTCGGCGTCCAGCTCGTCGCCCGCGGCCAGCGCGCGGTCGCGTTCCTCGCGCTCGCCCTCGGGGTGGATGGCGCAGCCGGCGCCGAGAGCCGCCAGCGCGCATGCGATCAGGAGCCGCTTCATGCGTGGCCTCCCAGCGAGGGCAGCGCGAGCCGCGCGACGTCGACGCTGCCGTGCTTCATCACGAAGTTCCACTTCCACACGGCGTACGCGGCGGGGTAGACCAGCAGCTCGAGCAGGAAGCTGGTCACGAGGCCCCCCATGAGCGGGGCGGCGATGCGCTGCATCATGTCGGCGCCGCTGCCGGTGGACCACATGATCGGCAGCAGGCCGATGAAGGCGCAGGCCACGGTCATGAGCTTGGGCCGCACGCGCTTGACCGCTCCGTGCACGATGGCCTCCTCCAGGTCCGCGAAGGTGCGCATGCGGCCCTCCCGCGCGCGCTCGTGCCAGGCGAGGTCGAGGAAGAGCAGCATGAAGACGCCGGTCTCGGCGTCGAGCCCCAGCAGCGCGATGAGCCCGACCCACACCGCCACCGAGACGTTGAAGCCGAGCAGGTGCAGGAAGATCAGCGCGCCCAGCGCGGAGAAGGGCACGGCCAGCAGCACGATGCCGGTCTTCACCGCGGACTTCGTGTTGAGGTACAGGATGAGGGCGATGAGCAGCAGCGTGATCGGCACCACGATGCGCATGCGCTGCAGGACGCGCTGCAGGCTCTCGTACTGGCCGCTCCACTGCAGCGTGAGACCCTCGGGCAGCGCGACGGCCGAGGCGACCGTCGCCTTCGCGCGACCGACGTAGCCGCCGAGGTCGCTGTCGCTCGTCGTGACGTAGACGTAGGCGGCCAGCTGCCCATTCTCCTCGCGGATCATCGCGGGGCCCTCGCGCACCTTCAGCTCGGCCAGCTCGCCCAGCGGCACCTGCGCGCCGGAGGGCGTGGCCACCAGCACGCGCGCGAGGTCGCCGGGCTCGTCGCGCAGCTCGCGCGCGTAGCGCACGCTGATGCCGTAGCGCTCGCGGCCCTCGATGGTGGTGGAGACCTCCTCGCCGCCCAGCGCGGCCATGATGGTGCGCTCGGCGTCCTCGACCGTGAGGCCGTGGCGCGCGAGTTGCTCGCGGCGCAGGTCGAAGTCGAGGAAGTAGCCGCCGGCCGCGCGCTCGGCGAAGGCGCTCTGCGTGTCGGGCAGCGTCTGCAGGGCCGCCTGCACCTCCAGCGCCACGGCCTCCACGCGCGCGACGTCGTCGCCCATGACCTTCACGCCCAGCGGCGTGCGGATGCCGGTGGAGAGCATGTCGATGCGGCCCTTGATCGGCATGGTCAGCGCCGGGCTCGTGCCGGGGAACTGCACCTTGGCCTGGATCTCCGCCAGCAGCTCCTCGCGCGAGATGCGGTCGGACCAGAACGGGCGCAGCAGGTCCTTGCTCCACCCGGGCCAGCCGTCGTACCAGCGCGGACGGGCGCGCCAGTGCTGCGGAGGCTTCAGCTCGATGACCGTCTCCATCATCGAGAGCGGAGCAGGATCGGTGGACGTGGCCGCGCGGCCGGACTTGCCGTGCACGCGCGCCACCTCGGGCACGGTCATGAGCTCGCGGTCCATGCGCCCGAGCAGGTCGCTGGCCTGCGTGACCGAGATGCCCGGCATCGTGATGGGCATGTAGAGCAGGTCGCCCTCCCACAGCGGCGGCATGAACTCGCTGCCCAGCGAGCGCCACAGCGGCACGATGGTGAGCATGAGCCCCAGGGCCGCCGCGAGCGTGGCCTTGCGGTGCCGCACCACGAAGCGGCACGGCCGCTCGTAGAGCCGGAAGAGCGTGCGGCTGATCGGATGGCGCTCCTCGCTGCGGTAGCGCCCGACCGCCAGCGCGTTCGTGACCCAGGCCAGCGCCCGCGGCCTGAAGCGAAGCGGGTCGACGCGCGTGAACAGCATGCGGATGGCCGGGTCCAGCGTGATCGCGAGCAGCGCCGCGACGGCCATGGTGAAGGTCTTCGTGTAGGCGAGCGGCTTGAACAGCCGGCCCTCCTGCTCCTCGAGCGCGAAGATCGGCAGGAAGGCGACGGCGATCACGAGCAGCGAGAAGAAGACCGACGGCCCGACCTCCTCCAGGGCCGCGAGCCGCACCTTGTGGAAGTCGCCCTGCCTCCCGCCCGCGATCCAGCGCTCCAGCTTCTTGTAGGCGTTCTCCACCTCCACGATCGCGCCGTCCACCAGCACGCCGATCGAGATGGTGATGCCCGAGATGGACATGATGTTGGCCGTCATCCCGAACAGGGACATGGGGATGAAGGCCAGCAGGATCGCCACGGGGATGGTGACGATGGGCACCACGGCCGATGGCACGTGCCACAGGAAGAGCAGGATCACGAGGCTGACGATGACCAGCGCCGTGAGCAGCTCGTGCCGCAGCGTGTCCACGGCCTCGGTGATGAGCCGCGAGCGGTCGTAGGTGGGCACGACGTGCACGCCGTCCGGGAAGGACGGCGCCAGCTCCGCCAGCCGCGTCTTGACGCGCTCGATGACGGCCAGCGCGTTCTCGCCGGCGCGCATGACCACGATGCCACCCACCGCGTCGCCCAGGCCGTCGAGGTCCCCGACGCCACGCCGCAGCTCCGGCCCGACGCTCACCTGCCCGAGGTCGCGCACGAGGATCGGCGTGCCGCGCCCATCGGTGCCCACGGCGATGGCGCCCAGGTCCTCGACGGACTTCGCGTAGCCGCGGCCGCGAATCATGTACTCCGCGCCGGCCTGCTCGATGAGCCGCCCGCCCACGTCGGCGTTGCCCGCACGCACCGCCTCGACCACGCGGTCGATGGAGATGCCGGTGGCCGCGAGGCGCACCGGGTCCACCTCGACCTGGTACTGCTTCTGGTAGCCCCCGAAGCCCGCGACCTCCGCCACGCCCGGCACGCTCTGCAGCCAGGTGCGCAGCTTCCAGTCCTGGAAGGCGCGCAGCTCGGCCAGGTCATGCGTGCCGCTGCTGTCCGCCAGCGCGTACTGGTACACCCAGCCCACACCCGTCGCGTCGGGCCCCAGCTCGGTGCGCACGTCCCCGGGCAGCTGCGGCACGATCTTGGAGAGGTACTCGTTGACCCGGCTGCGGGCCCAGTACGGGTCCGTGCCGTCCTCGAAGATCACGTAGACGTACGAGAAGCCGAAGTCCGAGAAGCCGCGGATGGCCTTGACCCGCGGCGCGCCCAGCAGCGCGGACACGATCGGGTAGGTGACCTGGTCCTCGACGATGTCCGGGCTGCGGTCCCAGCGCGAGTAGACGATGACCTGCGTGTCGGACAGGTCCGGGATCGCGTCCAGCGGGATGTGCCGCACGCACCAGACGCCGCCCAGCACGGCCGCGAGGGTGAGCACGATCACCAGCAGCCGGTGGCCCGCGCAGAAGGCGATGATGCGGCCGATCATCAGGGCGCCTCAGTGCTGGTGGGCCGGGGAGGAGGCATCGCTCTGGCCGGGCACCGCCACCGCGGCGGCCTCCGCCAGCGTCGCGTGCAGCCGGCTCTCGCTGTCCACGAGGAAGGTGCCGCGGGCGACCACGCGCTCGCCGGCCTGCAGGCCGGCCGTCACCACGATCCGGCCGCCCGAGCGCGCGCCCAGCTCCACCGCGCGCGGCTCGAAGTGGCCGCCGGGCTGCGCCACGAAGACCAGGGCGCGCTCGCCGGTCTGCACCACCGCGTCCGCGTCGACCGTGAGCTGCGGGCCGTGGTCGATGCGGATGGCCAGCGCGCCGTACTGGCCCGGCAGCAGACGGCCGTCGGCGTTGTCGACCTCCGCGCGGACGCGCGCCGTGCGCGTGGCCGGCTCGATCCAGGGGAACACGAAGGAGAGCGTGGTCTCGATCGGCGCGCCGCCGCCCAGCAGCTCGAGCGTCGCGGCCTGGCCCGCGTGCAGCCACGGCAGCTCGCCCTCGTAGACGTCGCCGTCCACCCACACCGAGGCCAGGTCGGCCAGCTGCAGCAGCTGCTGACCGGCCTCGACGCGCGCGCCCTGCACCACGTCGCGGCGCGTGACCACGCCGCCGGTCTTCGCGCGCACGACGGTGCGCGGCTCGGGCGCGGCGCCGGCCTCGAGCGCGTGCAGCTCATCCTCGCCCACGTCCCACTTGGCCAGTCGCTCGCGCGCGGCCGCGACCAGGGAATCCGACGCCGCGAGCGAGCCGCGCGCGAGCGCGTAGCCCTTCTCCGCCTCGAGCAGCTCCGGGCTGTACACGGTGAAGAGCGCGTCGCCCGGCCGCACGAGCTGGCCCACCGCCTGCACCGCCAGCTCCTCGATCCACCCGCCGAACCTCAGGCTGACCGCGGAGAGCCGGCGCTCGTCCACCTCGACGCGGGCCGCGACGCGCAGCGTCTGGACGAAGGACTCCTCGGCCACGGTCTCCAGCCGCACGCCGATGAGCTGCTGGCGATCCTCCGTGAGGGCGACGGGCGCGCGACCCTCGACCGCGCCCGGCTCGCCCGCGGCCGCGGGCTCGTCCGGCACGAGGTCCATGTGGCAGATGGGGCAGCTGCCCGGGCCGTCGCTGCGCACGGACGGGTGCATCGGGCAGTGCCAGCCGTGCGCGGCGGCGGGCGACGCGGACTCGCTGGCGGGCGTGGCGGCCTGCGGCGCGGCGGCGCGATCGCACGCGGGCGCCAGCAGCAGCGGGGCGAGCGACGCCGCGAGGCGCAGCGCTCGCGCCCGCGAACGGGCGGAACGGAAGAACATCGGAAGGCTCCGGGGAAGACGGCCTGCAGCGCGCGACGAGCCGCGCGGCTCGTCGACGGAGGGGTCCCCGGGCCTAGATCCTCAGAGGCAACGGCGCGGCGCCCGGACCAGCGGTCGCGGGCGGCAGCAGCAGGGTGCGGACGTGCACGAGCGGCGCCTGCGGCGCCAGCACGACGGCCGGCGCCGCGGTGGGCGGCGCGAGCGAGACGGCGGCGGCCGCCGCCTCGTGCTTCTGGAGGTCGGACTTCGGGCTGGCCACCACGAGGCAGCCGGTGCAAGGGGGCTTGATCTGCGCGCCCGAGGCGGGCGCAGCCGGCGCCTTGTCGCGCGCGTCGCAGCAGCCGTGCTCCGTGGGCGCCGCGTGGCTGGCCCGCATCAGCGTGCACAGCGCCGTGCACCAGCCCATCCCGGCCGGGGCGACCAAGCCGGGGAGCAGCGCGGCGAGCAAGGCGAGCGAGCGAAGGCGCAAGCGGAGGTCCTCGAGAGCCAGTCCATCCTAGGGGCGTTTGCCGTCCGCGGGCAAGGTGGGCGCGCGGCGATCGTCCGGACCTACGCGCGCCTCGTCATCCCGTTGGATGGAAGGACGCGCATCACGTGACGTTTCGGGCACGCGGGCACGGCCAGGGACAGCCTGGGCTTATCGGACGTGCGGGCCCGCGGTCTGAGGCGCGGCGGCGGAATTCACGGACCGTGCCGCGGCAGCGCGTCGAAGCCGTCTCCCGGCTGTCCGAACCACATCTCCCAAAGGGGCACGAGGCACAGCGCCGCGAGGCTCGCCAGCAGGCCGCAGCCGCCGAGGAACAGCAGCCAGCCCAGCGTCGCGCGGTGGGCCACGACCAGCGGCGAGACGAAGGTGGCGAAGAACGAGACGAAGGCCGCGACGTTGACCGCCAGCTTCCAGCGATCGGGCAGGCGCGTGAGGTGCAGCAGGTGCCCGAGGATGAAGAGCACGATCGGCACGCTGAACAGGTGCGGGTGCACGATGTCCACGAGCTGGCGGCGCGAGAGGCCTTCCTGGCGGGCGACGCCTTCGGGCGTGCCCGCGAACGGGTCGCCGAAGGTGTCGATCGCCGGCGTGCCGCCGGCCGCGTCCGCGCCGCGCACGTAGACGCCCGCGCCCGCCGGCGAGAAGGTGCCGCGCTCGCTGTACTTCAGTGTGCCCACCCACACCGCGATCGCCACGCTGGCGATGTACAGCGTGAGCAGCGCTTTCATGAGCGGGTGGAAGCGCGAGAGGTGCAGGCGCTGGCGGGTCAGGTAGTGCATCGGCTCAGGGGCCCGGGGGCCAGGCCGCGGGCGCGGCGTCGGCGTCCTCGTAGACGGCGCCCGTCGCCCCGTCCACGGGCGGCAGCGCGGCGCCGCGCACCAGCAGTGCGGTGGAGAGCGCATCGGCCGCCGACGCCGACGGGTGCATGAC
>DASUFI010000234.1:0-32844 GCA_036274635.1 Planctomycetota bacterium | reverse complement strand
GGCGAGGCGCTCGAGGAGCGCCGCGCCGGCGGGTGCCACGTCGAGCACCTCGGCCAGGCGCGCGATGTCCGCGAGAGCGCCGTCCACGTCGCGCGGAAAGGCCTCGAACAGCGGCGCGATGGCGGCCAGCGCGGGGAATTGCTCGGGCCGGTTCTCCTCCTCGTTGACCACGATGAGGTCCGGCCGCAGCGCCGTGATGGCCCCCAGATCGGGGTCCTTCGTGCCGCCGACGGTGGGGACCCCGTCCACCCAAGGCCTCGGATGCACGCAGTAGCGAGTACGGCCCACGACCCGCGGGCCCGCGCCCAGGGCCACGAGCGTCTCGGTCGTGGACGGCACGAGTGACACCACGCGCTGTGGCGCGGTTGACCTCAGGGGAGGAGTCCTCGGCGGCGAGTGGTCTGGATGAGCCACTGCCCCATCTTGCGGCCAGAGCAGATGTAACGGAAGCCGTGCGCGACGTTGCGGGGTCGCGACGGTTGCGACGCGTTCGATTCTGTACCCGATGCGCTTGACGAAACCTCGACTCCACCCCCGCAGCAGTGGCAGAGTGATCGTCCCCGATCCGATCCGGCGCCGCTGCACCCCTGGATCACACACCATGGACCTGCATCGCAAGCTCGTATTCGTTGTCTGCCTCTCGATGGCTTTCGTGGCCTCGAGGGAGGCCGTGTGCGCCAAGCAGCGCGCCGGCGAGCCCGCCGAGCGCAGTGCGATCTCCGGCCTCGCCAACGCCGGCGATCCCGCGGGTGTCGGCGGAGTCTCGGACGGTACGGCCGCCGCTCCGCTGATCGTGGACGCGGCCGTGGCCAAGTTCGGCGTCGGCCCGCAGGCCGGCGAGCGCTGCATGCTGCTGGCCGTGCCGCTCAAGGAGGCCTGGCAGATCCAGGAGGTCGGCGGCCGCCCGCCGCTGGGCTTCACGGGGGCCGAGCGCTGGCAGTTCCGCACGACGGACCGCTGGCCGAGCGGCGCCGTGCGCTGGGCGGTCGGGCGCGCCATCGTCACCGCCGGCGGCGGCTCGCCCAACATGGACATCGGCGTCAGCTACGGCGCGGGCGTCTCCCCGAAAACCAACCTGGCCACGACGCAGCCCGACGGCAGCGTCCTGGTGAACACCGGCGTGCTCCAGGGCCTCGTGCGCGCGAACGGCTTCAACGTGCTGGATCGCGTGGTGGTGGACGGCTTCGAGGTCATCAAGCCGGGCCAGAGCAAGGGCATCGTCGCGAGACTGCCCGACGGCCAGCCACTGCACGTGGCGCCCGGGGTGCAGCTTTCGATCGTGGAGAACGGGCCGGCCTTCGCGCTGGTCAAGGCCACGGGCACGCTGGAGGACGAGGGCGGCGAGGGCGTGATCGACTTCACCTGCCGCCTGTCCTTCAGCTGGGGCAGCCGCGACGTGCAGGTGGACCTCACCGTGCGCAACGCCACCATCCTGAGGCCGCAGCACACCTCGCTGGGGTCGCTGGACCTGGAGCTCAGGCTCGCGACGGGCAGCGCCCCGATCGCGCGCGTGGCGCTGCCGACGGGCGAGACGCAGTCGACGCTGACGGGCAACGACACCCTCTACGCCTACCAGGCCTATAGCAGCGCGCCCACGGAAGAGACCACGGGCAGCGGCACGGCGTGGCTCGCGCCCATCACCAAGACCTCCGCCACGACCTACGCGCAGGAGGGCTACTCGGTGGTGAAGAACGGCAGCTCGATCTTCGCCGGCAGCAAGGACCAGTACCCGGTCAACGAGTGGCTGGACCTGTCGGACGCCGCCGGCGGCTGCACGGTGACCATCCAGCACATGCCCTTCTTCTGGCCCGCGTCACTGGAGGCCACCGCCATGGGCAGGGTCACGGCCGGGCTGTTCCCGCCGTGGAACGGCAAGGGCTACACCTGGAACTGGCGCCAGCACGAGAGCCGCACGGCCGTGTTCTCGTTCCACAAGGGCGTCGCCAGCGCGCCCGTGGAGGTGAGCCGCCGCCTCGAGTCGCCTGCCGTGGGCCGCTTCGCGGACCTGTTCATCTACCAGCTCAGCGGCTGCTTCGGCTACGACATCCTGACGGCGGCCGAGCAGAACCAGGCCTACCAGCTGCTGGGCATCGCGCACTCCGTCTTCGTGAGCAACCTGTGGCTGTCGGTGACGCGCTTCCTGCCCATGGGCGCGACAGGCGGCGAGAACAACCACGACTACATCGAGCGCCTGCTGGTCAGCGAGTTCCTGCGCTTCGGCACGGGCGGTCAGTGGGACACGGCGATGGACCTCGCGCTGTGGAAGTCCGAGTCGCAGATCCTGCGCAGCGACGACTTCGACCACAAGGACGACCCCGGCGCCGACAACGACGAGGTCCCGCACACCACCAACATCGCCGGCGACGACGAGCACCGCTACATGGGCGGCATCGCGCTGGCCTGGTACATGACCGGCGACGAGCGCTACCGCGACGCGCTCCTCGACGAGGCCGAGATCCTGCCTACGCTGGACATCTGGCCGCACGAGCGCAGCATGTACCAGTCGCTCGTGGCGCTGGTCGAGGTGGCCACCGCCACCCACCAGTGGGCCAAGCTCACGCCCTACATCCACCAGCGCCTGCAGTTCTTCGACACGCCCATCATCGACGTGGCCTCGGGCGTGGACGGCTACGGCTGGGACGGCCCGCCCGGCCTGGGGGCCCGCGGCTGCTACGTCTACTCCGAGCAGAACAAGTCGGAGAAGGCGCCCGGCGAGAACTACGTGACGCGCGGCTTCATCAGCTCCAGCATGGGGCCGCGCGGCCTGTACCGCGCGGCGCGCTTCCTCGGCAAGAACGACCCCGACGCCCAGGTGGCGCGGCTGCGCATCCACGACCTCGCCCACTACACGCGCGACGAGCTGTTCCCCAAGGTGGCCGGAGCCGTCAACGGGCACCTGGTGTACAGCTACGGTGTCATGCAGGAGCTCGTGAACACCTGGGAGTCATCGGACTTCCACCCCATCCTGCTGGCCATGGCCGAGACCTGGCGGGACACGGGCGAGGTGAGCTACCTCCTCAAGGGCCTCGAGCAGATCAAGGCCTTCGCGGCGCACGACAACCTGGAGTGGATCGACAAGCGCCTCGAGGCCCAGCACTACCTGCGCGCGATCCTCGACGCCGCGAAGGCCGCCGGCATCCTCTGAGTCAGCGTCCGCCCTGCAGGTAGCCGAGCCCCTCGAGCATGCGGCGCTGCTCGGGCGAGAGCAGGTCGCGGTCCGGCGGCCCGCCCGCGCCGCGCGGGTGCATGGCCTCGGTGAAGGCGTGGAACTCGTCCAGCCGCGCCCGCAGCGCGGCGCAGTCGCTGGCGCGCGTGGGACACAGGTCGGTGGCCTCTCCCGGGTCCGCCGCGATGTCGAACAGCTTCTGCTCGCCCGCCTGCAGCCCGAAGGTCCGGCCCTCCAGCAGCGCGTGCAGCTTGAGGTCCCCCATGCGCACCGCCGAGAGGCGCGCCTGCTGCGTGTCCAGCTCGATGTACAGCCTGCGGCGGCCCGGCGGCGAGCTGCTGTCGGGCCCCAGCGGCGCGCCGGCGAACATGCGCGGGTCGGGCGGCAGGCCACACAGGCGCAGGATCCACGGCGCCACGTCCGCCAGGCTGACGAGCGGCTCCGCCACGCTGCCGGCGGGCGCCCCCTCCGCTCCGCGCGGCAGGCGCGCGATGAGCGGGACGCGGACGGCCTCCTCGTACAGCGTCTCGCCGTGCCCGAAGAAGCCGTGCTCGCCGAACTCCTCGCCGTGGTCGCTCGTCAGCAGCACGAGCGTGTCGTCCGCGAGGCCGGCCTGGTCCAGGGCCTCCAGCACGTGCCCCACGAAGTCGTCGGCCATGTCGATGGTGGCGACGTAGTAGGGCAGGTAGGCCGCGGTGATCTTCTCGCGCGCCGCCTCGCCCGACTCGCGACCCTCGTTGAAGGCTTTGCGGTCCTGGTGGTTGAAGGGCGCCTGCTCGCCGTCAGGGCCCAGCAGCCCGTGGCGGCGCAGCGCGGCCAGGTCGGGCGCCCAGTTGTGGACGATGTAGGTGTGCAGGAAGAGGAAGAAGGGCGGGCCGCCCGCCGCGCGCTCGATCCACTCCGCGATGGCCGGCGCGGCATAGCGCTGCAGCAGGGCCACCTGCTGCGGCGTGCGCTCCCAGCTCATCGTGTGCAGCAGCGTCTGGCCGCGCAGGCTGTCCAGCGCCCACACCGGGTCGTTGTCGGCGTAGCGATCGAAGCCGTGCGCGAATCCGAAATCGGGGCTGACGTAGCCTCCCCCGGTGAAGGCCGCCGTGATCCAGCCGCCATCCGCGAGGAGCTGCGCGAGGAAGGGTGAGCGCGCCGGGTCGAGGTGGTCGGTGATGTTCACCGCGCCGTGCAGCGCCGGCCACTGGCCGGTGAGCAGCGAGCCGTGGCTGGGCAGCGTGTAGCTGCTGGTGCTGTAGGCGTGCGCGAAGCGCAGGCCCTGCGCCGCGAGCGCGTCGAGGTGCGGCGTGTTGCCGCCCGTGCCGCCGTAGCAGCCCACCTTGTCCGGCCGCAGCGTGTCGAGGCTGATGAGCAGCACGTTGGGCCGGCGGCCCGGCGCGGGCCGCGAGAGCGTCGGGTGCGCGAAGAAGGCCAGCGGCGGATCGGCTCCCTCGCCCGCGCAGGCCAGCGCGAGCCGACCGCCGGAGGGCAGCGGCGGCAGCTCGACCTGCTCGTCCTGCCAGGCGGGCTCCGCCGCGTCGGCGGGTGCGGTGCGGCGCCGCTCGATCAGCACGCGCGAGGCCTCGCCGGGGAGCTCGAGGCGCGCCGACAGCGTGACCGCGCCCGCGATGACGGGGTCGCGCGGCGCCACGCCCAGCGACAGCGCCAGCCGCTGGGCCACCTCGCACGCCGGCAGCGTGAAGACCAGCCGCTCGCCGGGCCAGGCCAGCAGGCCCTCGCGGTCGTCGCGGTCCAGGGTCAGGCGCGCGACGGGCAGGACCGGGTCCGGGATGCGCGTCAGCCGCGGGAACTCGCCACCACGCCGCACGAGGCGCGCGAGCGGCACCGTGGCCACCTCCACGCTCTCCACCACCAGCGCGTGCGGCGACCCGCCCGTCGGCGCGAGCAGGTGCACGGCCAGCTCGGTCGTGCTGCGGTCAGTGACGAAGCTGTCCGCCAGCGTCTGCGTGTCGGCCGACACCTTGCCCTCGAGCACGTGGCTCGCGGTGCGCCGCGGGTCGAGCATGTCGCGCATGTCCTGCGACGTGAGCTGCGCGGCGGTGTCCAGCGGCTCGCGGCGCTCGACCACTGCGGCCACGGGCACGTCCACCGGCACGCCCTTCTGTCCTTGGGCGTGCGCCGTGACGCGCACCGTCACGGCCTGCCCGCCCGCCACGGGAACGCTCGTCACCGCGGCCCAGCCCTCCTTGCGCTGCAGCACGACCGGCCCGGATGCCAGCTCGACGGGACGGTAGCGCAGGCCCTCCTCGCCCGACGGCGCCACCTGCAGCATGCGCCAGGCGTGGCCATCCGTGCCGTCGAAGACCGTGCGCCAGAGCTGCTGGGTGCTGCCGCCCTCGTCGTCGCCGGGGAAGACGACGGGCGCCAGGCCGGGGGGCGGCCGCCACAGCCGCACCAGCCCGGTCGGGGCGGCGGGCGCCGAAGGCGCGGCGGCCACGGGCGGCGCGGCCGGCGCGTCACCCTCGCCGCAGGCGGGCAGCAGGGCGAGCAGCAGCGTGCCGACACCGCCGCCGAGGCTGGCGCGTGTCCACGTCACGCGGGTCCGGCCTCCGCGACCGCCACGGTCGCGCGCCGGCGCGGTCCGACCAGCAGGGCCAGCGCCAGCAGCCAGGCCATGGCGCCCACGGCGAAGCCGGCACGCAGCCGCGGCGTCTCGAAGTGGAGCTGCACATCCACATCCTCACGGCCCGGCAGCGGGACGGCAAGCAAGGCGTGGTCGGCCCGCAGCACCGGCACCGTGTGGCCGCCGGCGCGCGCCGTCCAGCCCGCGTGCCAGCCCACCGGCACGACGAGCAGTCCGGAAGGCCCCTGGGACACGTGCACGGTGATGTCGCCGGGCTGCCAGGCGCTCACCTCGGCGGCGCGGGCCCCGGGGGGCGGCCGCGGCGGCAGGCTGCCGGGCGGCGGTGGCTGCTCCAGCAGCACCGTGCTCCCCACCGGAAAGTCCGGCGCGGCGAGCCGAGCCAGGCGTGCCGCCGCGTCGGGCTGCAGCTCCGCGGCGTGCACCACGAAGGCCGGCGGCAGCGCGTCGTCGTTGGCCAGGACGGAGACGCTGCCCAGCTCCGCCGCCTTGTGCCAGCCGTCCGGCGGAGGCACGTCCTGCTGGCTGGTCAGCACGGCGCGCACGCCCAGCAGGTCGAGCACGGGCGCGGCCAACGTCTCCGCGTGCCGCATCCCGCCGAGGGCCGACCCCGAGAGGGTGACCCCGGGCTCCACCTGCTCGAGCAGCTCGGACACGAGACGCGGCGCCATGGGGGCGTAGCACGAGACGTCCGAGAGCCCGTACAGCCCTGCGAAGTTGGGTCGCAGCCAGGGCGGGTCGTTCCCGAGTCGCCAGAGGCGCAAGGGCGCCGGGCCCTCCGGCCCCGTGGCGCGCACGGCCTGCACCAGCGGCGGCTCGGCCAAGGCCGAGAGCTCCGCCGGCCGATCGGTGACCTCCGCGGTGCGCGCGGCGCGCAGCAGCGGCGCGCCCGTGAAGATCAGCTCGGCCGCGAGCACGCACGTGAGGATCGCCGGAGAGCGGCGCGCCAGCGTGGTCCAGCCGGCACCGGCGCGCTCGCGCAGCGGCCGGAAGACCAGCACGGCGGCCGCCGCCACCACCAGCGCCACCATCGCGCCCGTGGCGGCGCGCTCGGACGCGACGCGGAAGTTGTCCGGCGGCACCAGCTGCAGCAGGCCCTGCACGGTGAGGTTGGGCTGGTCCAGGTCCAGCGCGAGACGCGCGGCCCACTCCTGCACGTCCTGGTCCAGCGCCGCGGAGGGCACGCTCAGGCGCGCCACGACCGCGGCCGTGAGCAGCGCGATCGACAGCAGCCAGGCCGTCACCGTCACCCCGAGGCGCCGTGCGCGCAGCAGGTCCAGCCCGCCCGCGGCCAGCACGCTCAGCGCGAAGGTGGAGAGCAGCAGCAGGCGCCGCGGGCTGCCCACGCGCAGCAGCGGCAGCGCCTCCGCCGCGACGCGCAGCGCGGGCGGCACGAAGAGCAGCGTCAGCACGCCCGCCGCCAGCAGCGTGCATGCCACCGTGCGCCAGCCGCGCCCGAAGGCGGCCGCGAGCAGCGCCAGGAGCAGGCCCAGCACGCCGATGCCCATGGACACCTCGGCGCGGTTGACGGAGACCGGGTTGCGCGCGGCCGGCACGTCCTGCAACGCCAGCGGGTTCGCGCCGGTGAGCGCGCCGGTCGCGTAGCGGTCCGGCACGAGCAGGTTCCACAGCAGCGCCGGGTCGAGCGCGTCGGCTGCCGCCACCTCGGCGCTCTGCTCGCCGCGCAGGCCGTCATGGCGCAGGTAGTCGAGGGTGGGCAGCAGCTGGGGCGCGGCGAGGGCGACGCCCAGCGCCAGCGCCGCGGCGGCGCGGCCGGCGGTGGCGAGCCAGGGCTGGCGTCCGCGCAGCGCGGCGATCACGCGCAGCAGCTCGAAGAAGGCGGCCGTCGCCGCGATGAGCAGGGTGACCTGCGGGAAGCCGGCCAGGAAGGAGAAGGCCAGGGCCAGCGCCGCCGCGGCGACGTAGCGGCGCGCGGGCGAGGCCGGCGCCCGCGCACCCGGTGGCGCCGTGCCCGGCTGCGCGGCCTGCGCCGCGCGCTCGAGGCCCCAGAGCACCCAGGGCAGCCACACCGACGCGCCCGCGACCGGGAAGCTGTGCAGGCGGGCGGTGAGCCACGCCGAGCCGAGGAAGGCCAGCGCCCCCAGCAGCGCTGCCGTCCGCGTGCGTCCGAGCGCGACGAGGTACAGCAGCATGCCCAGCCCCGCCAGCAGCAGGTGCAGCAGCGCCATCCACGCCAGCCCCGGGTAGCCCAGCGCGAGCGGCAGCCAGGCGGGTGGATAGAGCACGGCGTAGTGCACCTCGTCCAGGTGCGGCACGCCGAGCGCCTGGCTGTCGTCCCACAGGGGCAGCTCGCCACGCTGCGCGGCGCGCTGGGTCACCGCCAGGCCGGGCACGAGCAGGTGCAGCACGTCGGACATGCACCAGTCGGGGTGCGGGTGCGGCTGCAGCTGCCGCGTCTCGACGCCGGCGGACCAGTCCGGGAAATCGTCGGGCTGCAGCGGCAGGAACAAGCGGCCGGGGAGCAGCGACTCCCCCACCAGCAGCAGTGCGGCCAGCAGCACCACCATCATGGCGGGCCGCAGCGAGGGACGCGCGCTGCGCGCTTCGGCGTTCCATCGGCGGGCTACCACCCCGCGCCAACTTATCTTCCGGGCGGGGGCCCGACGCCCTAGAATCCGCCCGGCCTCCGGCTCCCCACCCGATCCCCCCGCGGCGCCCCCGCATGGAAGATGCCGTCTACCAGGAGTTCCTCGAGCTGGAGAGGACGCACTGGTGGTTTCGCGGGCGCCGGGCGATCTTCGTCTCGCTGCTCGATCGCCACCTCGGGCGCGCGCGGGACGGGCGGCGGCTGATCCTCGACGTGGGCTGCGGCGTGGGCGGCATGCTCGGGCCGCTGGCCGAGTATGGGCGCGTCATCGGCACCGACGTCACGCTCAAGGGCCTGCAGCACTGCGCGGCGCGGCACTTCCCGCGGCTGGTGGCCAGCCACGGCGCGCAGGGCTGCTTCCGCGACGACAGCCTCGACTGCATCACGGCTTTCGACGCGCTGGAGCACATCGACGACGACACGGGCACCCTGCGCGACATCCATCGCATGCTCAAGCCGGGCGGCCTGCTGGTGGCCAGCGGCCCGGCCTACCAGTTCCTGTACGCGCAGCAGGACCGCGTCACGCACCACGTGCGCCGCTACACGCTGGGCGACTTCACCGCCAAGGCGCGCGCGGCCGGCCTGCGCATCGAGCAGGCCAGCTACATCAACTTCCTGCTGTTCCCGGCCATCCTGCCCGCGGTGCTGGCGCTCAAGGGCTGGCAGGCGCTGCGCCATCCCAGCGACGCCGGCGCGGGCAGCAACGTGGGCATCCGGATCCCGAACGCCGCGAACGAGGCGCTCGCGCGCATCTTCGGCTTCGAGGCGCGGCTGCTGCGCCACGTGCGCGCGCCGGCCGGCCACTCGCTGATCATGGTGGCGCGCAAGCCCGGGTAGCAGCCCGTCGAAGACGTGCTTCGAGTGCGGAAGGCGCGGCGGATCGAGGCGCGAGGCCGAGGCAGGGGCCCCCGCGCAGGAGCTGCGACGGGCATCGCCCGTCGCATCTACGTCGAGGGCGCTCCCGAATGGAGCGCCCGTCGCGGGGTGGAGCTGCGCCGCAGGCCGAGCAACGACGAGCCGCCGCGAAGGACGTGCCTTCCGCGCCGAAGGACCGCTTCGACGGGCTGCCGGGACTACTCTTCCCAGTCGCCGTCCGAGTCGTCGTCGTCCGAGCTGCCGAGCGGCGCGAGCGAGAGCGGGCGCGTGCGGACGATCTCGAACTCCGTCCCGCACTCGGTGCACTCCACGATCTGCCCTTCCTCTGCGTCAGGGTCGAGCTCGTTCTCCTCGAAGCACTCCTGGCACTCCCACGTCAGCTCGCCACCGCGGTCTTCTTCGTCGGACCGCCCTTGTTGCTTCGGGTTCTTGCTGGCCATGTGGTGAACGTCACCACCGCGGGGGGATCTTGTCAACGGGTCAGGACGCGGAGACGTCGCGGAGGCCCGCGGCCGCGGGCCGGACGGCGCCGAGTCGGGGCCTTCGGCCCACGTCGGGCGGGCGGAGGACGCCGCCGGGCGGCCGGCAGCGCGCGGCCGTTCGATTTCGGTGGGAGTGACCCTCTTGACGAGCGCGTCGACGTCCGCTCACGGGCTTGACGAGCAGCGCGCGGTGTGCGACCGCTCAGCGGGCCAGCAGCTCGCGATAGAGGCGCTCGGCTTCGTCCACGAGCGCCTGGCTGGCGGCGGCCTGGGCCTCCAGGTCGGCGACGGAGACGGCCGGCTGGCGCTGGCCGGCGGTGATGAGGTCGGCCGCGCGCCGGGAGGCGGCCTCGATGCGCTCCACGCCGGCCCGGGCGGCGGCCGATTGGGCCGCATCGAGGCGCACGCAGGCGTGCCGGCCGGCCCCCGAGTCGTCGCGCAGGTACACCCGCACCAGGCTGCCGGCGCCGGCCCGCGCCTCGTCGAAGAGGAAGGCCCCGCCCCACTGGTGCAGGGGCTCGGCCGCCTGCAGGCACTCGAACCACTCCTCCTCGCTGATCCGGCCGTGGGCCCCGGGGGCCAGGGCATCCGAAGCGCGCGCGCTGGGCCGCTTCACACCAGGACCTCGCCGCGCACGAGGCGGGCGCCGAGGTCGTCCGTGACCGCGTAGGAGAAGCTGTCGGTGAGCCCGCCGCCCCAGACCGCGCCGTCTCGGCTGGCGACGAGGAAGGCCACGTCGCCGCTGCGGCCGGCCAGCGCCATGGCCCGGCGCACGCGCTGCAGTCCGTGCAGTCCCGCGCGCCGCGGGCTCATGCCGCGCCGCAGGGCCTCGACGATGGCCACGCAGCCGCCCACGCGGATCACCTCCTCGCCCACGCCGGTGCTCACGGCGGCGCCGGCCTCGTCGTCGCAGTAGCTGCCCGCGCCGATGAGCGGCGAATCGCCCACGCGTCCGGCCAGCTTGTAGGCCAGCCCGCTGGTGGTGACCGCGACCGCGAGCCGGCCGCCATCCGCCGCGATCATGCCGATGGTGTCGTGGTCGTGGTCGGCACCCGCAGGCACGGCGGCGGAGCGCGCGGGTTCCCACGGTTCCCGTGCACCGTCCACGCGCCGCTTGCGCCACTCCTCCCAGGCCTTGCGCGACTCGGGCGTGAGCAGGTCCTGCTCCGGCACGTCCTGCGCGCGCGCGAAGGCCAGCGCGCCCTCGCCCACCAGCAGCACGTGCGGCGTGCGCTCCATGACGAGGCGCGCCACGCTGACCGGATGCACGACGTTGCGCAGCGCCGCCACGCCGCCGCACTGCAGCGTGTCGCCGCGCATGACCGACGCGTCCAGCTCCACCACGCCGTCGGCGTTGGGTGCGCCGCCGTAGCCCACGCTGGTGATGGCCGGGTCCGCCTCGGTGACGCGGACGCCGGCCTCGCAGGCGTCCAGCGGCGAGCCGCCGGCCAGCAGGCGCTCCCAGGCCGCCGCATTGGCGGCCTGCCCGAACCACCACGTGCTGACGATGCGCCGCGGGCGGGGCGGCAGGCCGCCCGTCGGCTGCGGCTGCGCGCCGGAGTCGGGCTTGCTGCCCTGCGGCACGGCCGCGGGCGCCGTGCAGGCGGCGAGCGAGGCGGCCGCGAGCAGCGCGCCGCCGGTCGCGAGGAGCTGCCGGCGGCTCGGCGCGGGTCCGGGCAGCTCGTCCGGTCTGGCGACAGGCATGGGCGGACTATACGGGCTGAGCGCTGTCCGGGCACAAGTCGGCCGGTCCCCGGCCCGAAGAAGGGCGAACGGGGCGGTCCCGCGACGCCGCTGACGCCTCTCGCAGCCCCCTGACCCGGCCGAGGAAAGCCGACATGACCTGCCTTGTCCCGCGCCCCGGGCGTCGCAGCGAGCGCGGATTGTCCTTCGCCTGGTTCGCGGTCGTGGTGGTGCTGATCTTCGGCGTCGCCGGCCTGGTGATCGACGGCTCGCACGCCTACGACGTGCGCACCCAATGCCAGGCCACGGCCGATGCCGCCGCCCTGGCCGCCGGCCTGAAGCTGCCGAGCCTCGTGACAGCGCAGGCCGCGGCGCTGGCCATGGGCTTGAAGAACATGGACCCGCTGGTCCACGGCACGGTCATCAAGGCCGGCGACGTCCAGTTCGGCAAGTGGGACTTCGTCGCCAAGACCTTCACCCAGACGGCCGTGCTCTCGAACATCAATGCGGTGCGCGTGTACGCGCGCCGCTCGGCGGCGAACGCCAACCCGCTGGCTCTCAGCTTCGCCAAGGCCATCGGCTTCTCCTCGGTGGACGTGCAGGGCAAGGCCGTCGCCGCCGCCGCCGCGGGCAAGCCCTGGTCCATCTCCCTGGTGCAGGACGTGACCTCGTCCTTCTCGGCCGAGCTGGCGCAGGCCAGGACCGCCGACCACAACCTCCTCGACTGCTACTCCTCGATGGCGGCGCCGGGGTCGCGCATGGGGCTCATCACCTTCACCGGCTGGAGCCAGCAGCTCGCGCCTCTCTCGGTGCTGTCCACCAGCTACGCGCTGCTGAACAGCGCCGTCAACGCCATCAAGCTGTGCGGCTCGGTCGGCGCGCCCATCTGCAGCGGCACCGACATCGCCGCCGGCCTGCAGGCCGGCACCAACATGCTGACCGCGGCGCCGCCGCTGGCCGGCGTGGGCAAGGCCATCGTGATGGTGACCGACGGGCAGCCCCAGCCCAGCACGCAGGGCTCGCATCCCACGTCGACCGCCACGCAGCTCAAGGCCCTGGCCACGCAGTGGGCCGACAACGCCGACGCCGCAGGCATCTCGGTCTTCATCGTCTACTACGACGGCGACAACGACCCGGCGGCCAAGGCCTTCCTGCAGACGCTCGTCCGCGGCGAGGGCATCTTCCTCACGACGCCCGACCCGGCGCAGATCCCCGCCCTGCTCGACACGATCTGCAGCAAGCTCACCAAGCTCATGCTCGTGGAGTAGCGCGCGCGGCGCCGCTCAGGGCAGCTGCAGCCGCACGTCCGAGACCGCGGCGCCCGGCTCCAGCGAGACCGCCTGCTTCGTCGTGCTCGCCGCGGACAGCGAGGCCGTCAGCTCCAGCTCGCCCGCGGGCACGCCCTCGAAGCGGAAGCGGCCCTGGTCGTCCGTGAAGGCCGCGAAGGGGTTGGCGACGACCGCCAGCTGCGCCGCGTGGTCCGCCTGGCCGTGCACCGCGCAGCTGAGCGTCACGCGCCCCAGCGGCCGGTCGAACATGAGCGTGCGCTCGCCGCCGGGCACGAGCGCCAGGTTGAAGAGCTGCCGGCCGCGCTCGTCGAGGGCGTGCACGGTGTGCAGCACGTCCGCGGCGCCGCGCACGACCAGCGTCTCCCAGGTGAGCACGATGGCCCGACCGGGCGAGAAGCCGTCGCCGTCGTGGTCGAGGACCGTGCCCCCCGCCGGCGGCGCGAAGACCCTGTCCTGCAGGCCGCCCGTCACCGCGACCAGGGCGCCGACCTGCGGCGCGCCGGCGGCGTCCACGACCACGCCGGACAGGCTGCCGCAGCGGGCCGGGTCCAGCGGCGTTGCCGGCGGCGCCTCGCGCACGTCGAAGCGGCTGGTCTGGCCCGTCGCCGACGCGGCGGCCGGCGCCGCCGCCTGCGGGTCCGGCGGCCCGACGAAGGCCCACATGATGTTCGCGAACAGGAAGGTGATCACGAACTTCACCAGCGTGAGACGCAGCGTCTCGAGCAGCCAGGTGGTCCACGTGAGCTTGCGCTCGAGCCGCAGCAGCCCCGCGACGAGCAGCGGGATGGGCGCGTAGCTCCAGATGATGTTGCGGTCCATCGCGTCCACGCCCAGCGGCCGCCAGAGCGGATGGAGCGAGAAGAAGATGACCAGCGTCACGGCCAGCGCCAGCAGGAAGGAGCGCCGCGAGAGGTGCGGCGCCCGCGATTCGGCGGCCTTGGTGAGCGACGAGACGGTGGTCATGGCGCGGTGAGTCGCAGGGCGTGGCGAAGGGCAGACAGGCCCCGAGGATAGCCGTCTGCCGGGGCCGGCTGCTCGCGCGGCGCCGGCCGGCCTGCTTCGCGCAGGCGCGGCTGCCCTGCGCGCTGGGCGCAGGATTGTCGCGAGCCGCGGGCTCGGGGCGCATGTCGCGCGCGCCTCCACGTCGCGCGCCTGCCGCGCACCGTGGGGCCCCCCCACGGTCCGCGCCGGGACGGTTAGACTCGTGCGGCCGGAGCCCCGGCCCCCGTGATCCTGGTCAGTCCCTGGAGGAGTGCGCGATGCGAACGTGGAATTCCGTGTCGTGCCTGCGCGGCGCCGGCGTCGTGCTGGCGGCGGTCGGACTGCTCGCCGGCGGCCCCCTGGCGCAAGTCGCGACGCGCGTCGTCTACAGCTTCGAGGGCGAGGACGACGGTGGCTACCCGGACACGGACCTCGTGCGCGACGCGGCGGGCAACCTGTACGGCATGTGCGTCTCGGACGGCAAGTTCCACGCGGGCACGGTCTTCGAGCTGGTGTCCACGCCCACGGGCTGGGTGCAGCAGACGCTGTATTCCTTCACCGGCGGCCCGGACGGCGGCCAGCCCTACGGCGGCGTGACGCTGGACGACCAGGGCAACGTGTACGGCACCGCCGTCATCGGCGGCAGCGGGGGCGTCTGCGTCGAGGACGGCTGCGGCGTGGTCTTCAAGCTGACCAACCACGGCGGCACGTGGAGCCAGACGGTCATCCACGACTTCACCGGCGGCAGCGACGGTTTCGGTCCCGGGGGCCCGGTGGTCTTCGACAACCTGGGCAACCTGTACGGCATGACGCCCACCGGCGGCGACTTCGGGATCGGCGTCGTCTTCCAGCTCGTGCCCCAGCCGGGCGGCGACTGGAAGGAGAACATCATCCACACCTTCACCGGCGGCCTCGACGGCGGCGCGGCCTCGGCCGGCCGGCTGCTCATCGACGACCAGCAGCACATCTTCGGCGTGGCCACCGTCGGCGGCGAGTTCGGCGCGGGCGTGGCCTTCGAGCTGTCGCCCACCGCCTCCGGTCCGTGGGACCAGAAGATCCTGTACGCCTTCAAGGGCGACCCCGACGCGGGCTTCCCCTACGGCGGACTCGTGCGCGACGCCCAGGGCGTGCTCTACGGCACGACCTACTACGACGGCGCCTTCGACCTCGGCGCGATCTACAAGCTGGAGCAGGTGAGCGGCACGTGGGTCGAGACGGTGCTGCACGACTTCAAGGGCGGGAGCGACGGCAGCGGCTCCATCAGCGGCCTGGTCTTCGACGCCGCCGGCAACCTGTACGGCACCACGAGCGAGGGCGGCGCGGGCTGCAATTGCGGCACGATCTTCAAGCTCGTGCCCCAGACCAACGGCTCGTGGCGGTACGGCGTGGCGCATCGCTTCACGGGCCCGCCCGACGGCGGCTACGCCTACGCAGGCCTCGTCGGCGACGGGCAGGGCAACTTCTACGGCGCGACCGTGCACGGCGGCGAGGACAACGAGGGCGCGGCGTACCGCTTCACGCCGTAAGGCGCGCTGGCCCTGACGGCATGACCAGCTCGATCGCCCGGCGGCCGTGGGGCGAGCCGTCCTTGTACGCGCACGGTCCGCTGGGCAATCCTCTGTGTTTCGTGCAGGAGGACACGCTGTTCACGGGCGGAGGCAGGCGCTGAATGTCCGGCGCACCCGATCAAGCGACCATCGGCAACTGAGGCGTCCGCGACGGACACCCACTCCACCATCGACGCGATCTGGCGCATCGAGTCGGCCTGCGTCATCGCGGGCCTGGCCCGCATCGTGCGCGACATCGGCCTGGCCGAGGACCTGGCGCAGGACGCGCTGGTCGCGGCGCTGGAGCAGTGGCCCGCCGCGGGCATCCCGGAAAACCCGGGCGCCTGGCTCATGGCCACCGCGAAGCACCGCGCCATCGACCATTTGCGGCGCGGGCAGCTGCTCGACCGCAAGCACGCCGAGCTGGGCCGCCAGCTGGCCGCGCGCGAGGCGGAGTCGGCGCCGGACCTCGCGGCCGCGCTGGACGACGACATCGGTGACGACCTGCTGCGCCTGGTCTTCACCTGCTGCCACCCGGTGCTCTCGGGTGAGGCGCGCGTGGCGCTCACGCTGCGCCTGCTCGGCGGCCTGACCACCAGCGAGATCGCGCGCGCCTTTCTGGTGCCGGAGGCCACCATCGCCCAGCGCATCGTGCGCGCCAAGCGCACGCTGGCCGAGAAGGGCGTGCCCTTCGAGGTGCCGCGCGGCCAGCAGCTGGCGCCGCGCCTCGCCTCCGTGCTCGAGGTGATCTACCTCGTCTTCAACGAGGGCTACTCGGCCACCGCCGGCGACGACTGGATGCGCCCCGCGCTGTGCGAGGACGCGCTGCGCCTGGGCCGCATCCTGGCCGGCCTCGCGCCGGAGGAGCCGGAAGTGCATGGCCTCGTCGCGCTCATGGAGATCCAGGCCTCGCGGGCGCACGCCCGGGTCGGGCCGGCGGGCGAGCCGGTGCTGCTGCTCGAGCAGGACCGCGGGCGCTGGGACCCGCTGCTCATCCGCCGCGGCCTCGCCGCGCTGGCGCGGGCCGAGGAGCTGGGCGGCGCGCTCGGGCCCTACGCGCTGCAGGCCGCCATCGCCGCCTGCCACGCTCGCGCGCGGACGGCGGCCGAGACCGACTGGGCGCGCATCGCCGCGCTGTACGAGGCGCTGGCGCGGGTCGTGCCCTCGCCGGTCGTGGAGCTCAATCGCGCGGTGGCCGTCGGCATGGCCTCCGGGCCCGCTGCCGGCCTGGCGCTGGTCGAGGCTCTGGCCGGCGAGACGTCGCTCTCCGGCTACCACCACCTGCCCAGCGTGCGCGGCGACTTGCTGGCCAAGCTGGGCCGGCTCGACGAGGCCCGCGCGGACTTCGAGCGAGCGGCCGCGCTGACGCGCAACGCCGCCGAGCGCGAGCTGCTGCTGGCCCGCGCCGCCGCCTGCGGGCCACGGCCAGGCGGCTGAGCGGCGCGCCCGCCCCCGCCCCGCGCACAATCGCGTACACTCCTTCGCTCGACTCGGGAGAGAGCCCATGACCACCCAGCGTCATTCCATGTCCACCCTGCTCGTCGCCGCACTCATCGCCGTCGGCCTCGCTCCGCTGTCGCGGGCGCAGCAGGGCACCGTCGGCTCGTTCCAGAAGATCGGCCCCGGCTCGGGCGGCTTCTTCGGGGCGCTGGACCCCGGCGACGAGTACGCCTACTCGATGTGCTCGCTCGGCGACCTCGACGGCGACGGGGTGACGGACATCGCCGTCGGCGCTCCCTGGGACGACGACGGCGGCACCGACCGCGGCGCCGTGTGGATCCATTTCCTGAAGGCCGACGGCACGGTCAAGGCCTTCCAGAAGATCAGCGACACGCAGGGCAGCTTCACCGGCACGCTCACCGACACCGACTGGTTCGGCTGGTCGGTGTGCGCGGTGGGCGACGTGAACCACGACGGAGTCACGGACATCGCCGTGGGCGCCATCCAGACCGACGACGGCGCGGTCGACGACGGCGCGGTGTGGCTGCTCTTCATGAACACCAGCGGCACGGTCAAGTCGTCGCACAAGATCAGCTTCTCGTCGGGCGGCCTGGGCTTCGTCCTGCTCGACTTCTCGTGGTTCGGGTCGTCGGTGGCACCGCTGGGCGACATCGACGGCGACGGCGTCGTGGACCTCGCGGTCGGCTCGCACGGCGACTCCGACACGGGCACCTTCGTGGGCGCGGTCTACGCGCTGCACCTCAAGACCGACGGCACCGTGAAGTCCGCGATCAAGATCAACGAGCTCAGCGGCGGCTTCACCGGCGCCCTCGACGACGGCGACGAGTTCGGCTGGGCCATGGCGCCGCTGGGCGACATGGACGGCAACGGCACGGGCGACCTCGCCGTGACGGCCGAGCTGGACGACGACGGCGGCCAGGACCGCGGCGCGGTGTGGGTGCTGTTCCTGCAGCCCGGCGCCACGATCGTGAAGTCCAGCACCAAGATCAGCGACACCGAGGGCGGCTTCACCGGCGTGCTGGACAACAAGGACCACTTCGGCCGCTCGATCGCCGCGCTGGGCGACTTCGACGGCAACGGCGCGGGCGACCTGTGCGTGGGCGCCTACCAGGACGACGACGGTGGCAGCAACAAGGGCGCCGTGTGGAACCTGTTCCTGAACGCCAACGGCAGCGTGGCCTCCGAGCAGAAGATCAGCGCCACCGAGGGCGGCTTCAGCGGCCTGCTCGACCTCGAGGACAAGTTCGGCGGCTCGGTCGCGGGCCTCGGCGACCTGAACGGCGACGGCGTGCGCGACGTGGCCGTCGGCGCCAGCCTCGACGACGACGGCGGCGATGACGCGGGCGCCCTCTGGGTGCTCTTCCTCAACGGCGGCACCTGGACCAACCTCGGCTTCGCGCTGGCCGGCACCGGCGGCCTGCCCGCCTTCACCGGCTCGGGCACGCTCGCGGCGCTGACGACGGTCAAGCTGAATCTCTCGAATGCCAAGCCGAACTCGCCCGCGGTGATGTTCGTGTCGACCAGCAGCAACCCGACGCCGTTCAAGGGTGGCCTGCTCGTGCCGGTGCCCGCCCTGGCGCTCATCGGGCTGGCCACCTCGCCGACGGGCAGCATTCCGCTCAGCTTCACGTGGCCCAGCGGCATCCCGGCGGGCACGTCGGTGGTGCTGCAGTACGCGATCCAGGACCCGCTGGCGGTGAAGGGTGTGGCGCTGTCGAACGCGCTGAAGGGCAGCGCTCCGTAGGCAGCCCTCCGCTCACGGCGTGATGCGTTCCGTCCGCGGGTGCTCGGCCAGCGCCGCGGCGGGCGGAAGCGGCGCGTCCAGCTCGGCCACGACGGGCAGGTGATCGGACGCCACGCGCGAGCGCGGCGTGACGTGCACGCCCAGCGTGCGCAGCGCCGCGCGCGGCTGCACCCAGATGCGGTCGAGGGCCAGCAGCGGGAAGCCCACCGGGAAGGAGCGCGGCGGCGGGCCGGAGCCGAGGCGCTGGTCGAGGACGTGCACGAGCGACCGGCCCGGCAGCCAGTCGTTGAAGTCGCCGAGGATGACGGTGAAGGCGCTCTGCAGCTCGTCGACCAGCTCGACGATGCGGCGGACCTGCAGGCGCCGCTCGGCCAGGCGCAGGCCGAGGTGCGTCGCGATGACGTGCAGCGCGAGCCCGCGCACGTCGAGGGTGGCCAGCAGCGCGCCCCGCGGCTCGCGCCGCCGGTGCGAGAGGTCGATGCGCCGCACCGCGCGGATGGGGTGGCGCGTGAGCAGGACGTTGCCGTAGCACTGCCGGTCCCGGGTCGTGGTGGGCCCGAGGGCGCACTGGTAGTCCTCCAGCGCGGTGAGCACGACCGGCGCGCGCGTCTCGATCGCGATGTCCGCCGGGTAGCGGAACTCCTGGAGCGCGACGATGTCGGCATCCAGCTCGGCCACGACCTCGGAGGTGCGCGCGGGGTCGTGCCGCCGGTCGGTGCCCACGCACGAGTGCACGTTGAAGGTCGCGACGCGCAGCGTCTGCGAGGTCCCGGCGGGCATCATCCGTAGGCATCCCGCTCGCGCCCCGCGCGCAGCATGGGGTCGCTGTGCCTGCGGATGAGCGAGCTGCGCACGCGCCGGACGGCCAGCGCCAGCGCGAAGGCCAGGCCGGCCGTGACGAGCGCGATGCCCAGTCCGGGGTGCAGCAGCAGCCGCCGCACGAGCACGGCCAACGCGCCCAGCGCCAGCAGCACGGGCGCGATGCCCAGCAGCGTGCCGGCCGCGAAGTCGCGCAGCGGCACGCGTGCAGCGCCGCTCAGCAGGTGGATCCAGTTGGCGGACGCGACGGACACGAGGTGCAGCACGGCCACGGTCAGGGTCCCATGCCCGTCGGCGTGGGGCCACAGCCGCTGGCCACGCGCGCCCAGCCAGGCCAGCAGCCGGTCCCGCCCCAGCGCGCGTCCCGCGTCGTAACCGAGCGCCGCGCACAGCGCGGTCCCCAGCAGGGCCAGCGCGCTGCCGTGGCCCGGTCCGAAGAGCAGGACGGCCGCGAAGACGAGCACCTCGAGCGGCACGAAGCTGAGGCCGCAGGCGACGAAGATCCCCAGGCCGGCGAGGAACTCCCGGGCGGACGGCGGCACCATCGCGAGCAGCTCGCGCAGCTCCGACAGGGTGGTCCAGTGGCCGGCTTCCAAGGCTCGCCAGCCCACGAGCAGCGCCACGGCCAGGGTGGCCGCTGGCAGCGTCCAGCTCAGGAGCCGGCTGCGCGGCTCGCTCTCGGCGAGCTCGGGCCCGAGCTGGTCCACGGCCTGGCTCATCGGCAGCGGCTCATCGGGGTCGACGGTGTCGCGCACGACGGCAGCGGGCTCCTCATCCGCGTCGGCGGGCAGCTCGTAGGGCGCGAGCGTGCGGTCTCCGCCCGACAGGGCCGCGATGGCTGCCCGCAGCGAGCCCTCGCGGGCGACGGCCGCCTCCACGTCGTCGGGCTCCACGCCCAGGTGCTCGGCGACCAGGGCCGCGCGCACCTGGCGGATGCCGGCGCGGACGCCGTCGTCGCCCTGGGAGAGCACCGCGACGTCGCACTCCGTGTCGAAGCCCATCGAGCGGTTGGACAGGTTGGCCGACCCGATGCGCAGCACGTCGTCGTCGACGACCATGACCTTGGAGTGGATGAAGGTGCAGGTCTCGCTCGCGCGCGAGGCGTACGGGACCAGCACGCTCAGGCGGCCGTGAGCGTCGGCCGCCTGCAGGTCGGCCAGCACGCCACTGCGCAGCTTGCCCATGGTCTGGCGCTCGAGCCAGCCCTCGCACTCGTGCGGCACGACGACCACGATCTCCGGCCCGTCGGGCTCGCGCAGCCGCTCGGCCAGCGCGGCGCCGAGCCGCGGGTTGGTGAAGTACTGGTTCTCGATGTAGAGCGTCGTGCGCGCTCCCGCGATGTGGTCGAGGAAGAGGGCTTCGCACTCGCGCACGGCGGGCCGCCGCGCCAGGGCGTGCTCGGTGCGGGCGATGGCGACGTCGACGTCGAGGAGCTCGGCCTCCACACCGTCCGGCCACGGGCTCGTCGCACGCGGGGCCACGGCCGGCAGAGGCCGGCGCCAGTGGCGCCGCCGCCAGCGCGCGCGCGCCAGCTCGCCCAGCGCGGCGGCGGCCGGGCCCTCGAGCATGGCCGCGACCTCGTGGTACGGCCCGTAGGGCCCGCCCAGCGCATTGCGGCGCCGCGGCTCCGCGAGCCGGTGCGCGCTGGTGTCCCAGCGATGGTGCGTGAGATCGATGCTGCCCGAGAAGGCCAGGCGGTCGTCCACGACGACCACCTTCTGGTGGTGCGAGGCGCCGAAGGCGTGCCGGTCGTCGAAGCGGAAGACCACGCGGCGATGGGTCCCCAGGCCCAGCCGCAGCCGGCTGAGGGGATCGCGCTCGATGGCGTAGAAGGCGGCGTAGTCCCAGATGAGGACATGGCAGTGCAGGCCGCGGCGGCGACGGACGACGTAGTCGAGCAGCGCGGCCAGCTCCGTGGGCTCGTCGGAGGGTTCCGCGCCGGGCGCCAGGTCGACGCCGGCGGCGATGTCCCAGCCCAGGATGAAGATGCTGCTCTGCGCCGCGAGGATGGCCTGGCGCACGAGGCGGAAGTACTCCTCGCCGTCGCGGATGCAGTGGAAGCGCTCCGCGCGCTCGACCCGCCAGCAATTGCGTCCGGGGACGGCGCGCAGGCCGGCCGGCGCGCTCTGCGCGAGGCTCGTCAAGACGACCTGCCCGCGCGGCGGTTCAGCCGGCGCTGCAGGAGCATCGTCGTCGTGCCTGTCGCCGCGACCACGCACGCCAGCAGGACCAGCTGCGCTGGCTGCGGGTGCGTGAGCACCTGGCGCAGCCCCGTGCCGAGCACCGTGATGATGATCACGCCTGCGGCCATGCCCAGCATGGTCCCCCAGATGAAGTCGACCAGCTTCAGCCCGCATGCGCCGCACACGAGGTTGACCAGGCTGTAGGGCGCCGGGATCTTGCGCACGACGAACACCGCCACCAGCCCTTTGCGCTGCAGCAGCGAGACCAGCTTGCTCACCGGCGCGCCGCCCAGCCGCTCCACGCGCCTGCGCCCCAGCTTGCGCCCCAGCAGGAAGGGCGGGATCGCGCTGACCACGACGCCGACCAGCGCGTAGAGCGCACCGATCCAGGGTCCGAAGGCGAGGCCGCACATGAAGATGAGCACGACCACGGGGAACATGAGCAGCTCGGCCACGACGAAGACGCCGACGACCAGCGGCAGGCCGACCCAGCGGTTCCCGTAGGGCTCGAGGGCGGCGCCGAGGCGAGCGGGATTGGCCCACTCGCCGAGGGGCGTCCACTTCCACGCCGCGGCCAGCGCGATGAGCACGGCCAACAGGATGCCCGCCTCGATCCAGGTCCTTCGGGATGCTGCCACGCACGGAACGGCAGCAAAGAACGGACCGGCGCTCGATCGCGGCGGGCAGCGGAGAGGAGTGACTCGCGGTGAGAATATTCGCCGCGCGCGCGTGCTCGTTTGGCGATTCTGCGCGCGTGGCGGCGAGGCCGACTTCCGCCGTGCGCGTCAGCGCCTCGTCAGCCACAGCAGGATGCACACGATGATCAGCACGCTCAGTGCGAGGACCCAGCGCCTCCGCACCGCCGCGCGCGAGGGCCGGCCGTCCCCGGCCAGACCTTCCGAGCGCAGCGCCTCCTCGTAGTCGAAGTCCGGATCGTCGTCGTAGCCCGTGGGCGGATCGCCCTCGAAGGCCGACGCCTCCTCGGACCAGCCGGTGGCGGCGTCCGAGCCGCACTCCGGACACGCGAGGGACCCCGCCGGGACGGGAATGCCACAGTGCGCGCAGGGGACGCTCCTGGGCCGCTTCATGGCGCGCAGTCTAGCCGTGCCGCCCAGCGGCCGGGCGCGGGGGACTGTCCACATCCAGAGCCGGCACAGGCCCTGCTACGAAGTTGTCTTCCGCCACGAGCGTCAGGCCCCGGCCGCCGTGTGGAGCGCCCGCAAGGCGCGAGATGCCGCCGTTGCCGAGGGCTGACCGAGCGCGCGAACCCGCTGACGAAGAATCGTTCCCGGCGAGCATTCACTTGTTTTCCCCGAGCAAGGTAGGATCCCCGCCGGTCGACCTCGCGGGTTGCCCTTCATCGGGCGTCAAACTCCTTCTTCCCCTTCTTCCCCTTTTCCCTGGAGTCTCCCGCGAGGTCGCCTTTGACTGTCGGGCAGGAGCGCAACCAAGTCGCTCCGCGTGTCCTGCGCGTCATTGATCCGCGCTGACATCTGATGTCTAGTGGGTGATCGAAGCTCCCGAGGATCCCCCATGACCCTGCGTTCCCTGTCCGTCTCCGACCTGCGCCGCGAGCTCGCCCGGCGCGAAGCCAGCTCCGGCAGGCTGCTCGAGCGGCACAAGCGGCTCGTCGCCCGGCTCGCGGCCATCGAGGCCGAGCTGGCTGGGCTGGGCGTGGACGGCCTGCCGCGCCGCCGCGGCCGCCCGCCCGGACGCGTCGGCCGGCGCGGGCCCGGCCGTCCCAAGGGCAGCCGCAACAAGGGCGGTCTCACGCTGCTGGCCGCCATCATCAAGGGCGTGCGCGCAGGCACGACGATCTCGCCCGCCGAGGCCGCGGTCGCGGCGAAGCGCGCCGGATACAGGAGCAGCAGCCCGCACCTCGCGATGATGTGCGCCAACGTCATGGGCAAGAGCAGCGAGTTCCGCCACGCCGGGCGCGGCGCCTATGTGCTGAAGTCCGGCGCGAAGAGCGCTGCCCCCAAGACGGCGCCGCGAGCGCGCAAGGCGCGGCGCGTCCGCAAGGCGAAGCGCAAGGCCAGCGGCCGCAAGACGTCGCGCGCACCCTCGCGCCGCCCGTCGGCTGCGACCAGGCCGAAGGCTGCGGGGATGGCTGCGACGACCGCCGCGGCATCCGCTGCCGCGCCGGGCTGAGCGCATCACTCGATCTTGATGACCCCCACCGGGCAGGCCTCGGCCGCCTCGCGGATCTTCGCCTCGAGCTTGTCGTAGTCCAGGCCGGCCTTCACCACGGCCGTGTCCGAGCCATCGGGGACCTCGAAGACCTCGGGGCAGGTGTCGGAGCTGAGGTTGCAGACGATGCAGCCGGGCTCGATCCAGACGCGCTTGATGGCCATGGCAGTCACTCCGGCGGGAGGGAGGCGCACGGGGCGCGAGTCTACCGCGCCTCCGCGGCACGCACCTCATATTCGAGCAGCCGGCACTCGATGGGGCCGTTCATCACGGGCCAGCGGCGGCCGGCTCGCAGGCCGAGGTGGCGCGTGAGCTCGGGGTGGCCGCACAGCACGAAGGCGCGGGCGCCTGTGCAGCGCTCGTGCAGGAAGCGGCCGAGGTCGCGCCAGCTCTGCGCGAGGTCCTCGCCCTCGCCCAGGCGCTCGCCCCAGGGCGGGTTGCAGAAGACGGCGGCGGGCGGCTGCGACGGCTGCCACTCGGCGGCGCCCGCCACGCGCAGGCGCAGCAGGCCGGCGACGCCGGCGGCCTCGGCGCTCTGCTGCGCGATCGCGACGGCGCCGGCGTGGCGGTCGGCGCCCTCGAGCACGAAGGGCAGCGAGCGGCGCGCGCGAGCCACGGCCTCGGCGCGCAGCGCGGACCACAGCGCCGCGTCGAAGTCGGGCCACAGCTGGAAGGCGAAGCTGCGCTGCAGCCCGGGCGCGCGATCGGCCGCGAGGCCCGCGGCCTCGATGAGGAAGGTGCCTGAGCCGCACATCGGATCCGCGATCGGCGAGGCGCGGTCCCAGCCGGAGAGGATGAGGATGCCGGCGGCCGTGGCCTCGTTGAGCGGGCTCTTCACCTGCACCGGCCGCCAGCCGCGCTTGTGCAGGCTGGTGCCCGAGAGGTTGCGATAGAGCGTGAGCCTGTCGCGCACGAGCACCAGCTTGAGCGGCAGGTCGGGGCGCGTGGTGTCCACCGAGGGCCGCCGGCCGAGGGCCGCGCGGAACTGGTCCACGATGGCGTCCTTGGCCGTGAGCGCCGCGAAGCCGCTGTGCGTGATGGCCGAGTCGCGCACGGAGGCGTCGATGGCCAGCGTCTGCTCCACGCCCAGGTAGCGCCGCCAGTCGAGCTGGCCGACCGCCTCGTAGAGCGCGTCGCGGCCCGCGGCGGGCGCGGCCAGCAGCTCCTCCTGCACGCGGATCGCGGAGCGCAGCCACAGGTTGGCGGCGTAGCCCAGGCGCCGGTCGCCGCGGAAGGACGCGCCGCCGGGACGTGACTCGACCTGCTGCGCGCCCAGCGCATCCAGCTCGCTCGCCAGCGCCTGCTCGAGCCCGAGGGTGCAGGGTGCGAAGTAGCTGACCGGCCGCGCGTCCCGCGCCGGCGCGGGCTGCGCGGCCGCGGCCTCCGGCGGCGCCGCGCTGCGCACGGTGGGCGTGACCACCAGGCTCGGAGGCCGCCGCGGCGTCGAGGACCGGCGCGCCACGACTCAGCCGGCGATGCGGGCGCGGAAGGACGACATGGCGCGCCACGATAGAGCTTCAGCCGGCGGGCACGAAACGCCCGCCGGCTGACAGCGGCTGCGACCCTTGGGGGCCGGCGGGTCTCAGTCCTCCGCGAGCTCCACGCCGGTCACGGCGAACCACTTGTCCTCCGAGCCAGCCATCACGAACACCACCGGCGCGATGCACGGGTCGGGAAGATCGATCTTCGCGTGGATCTGGCAGTTGCCGGTGACGGTGGCCGGGAAGCCCTCCGTGACGACGTGGACCTGGACCACCTGGTCCTGATCGTCCTCCGTGAGGCACGAGACGAGCGCGCGGAACTCGGTCTCGTCGTTGATGCCCTGCAGATCGGGCGGCACCTTGTCGTCGTCCGAGAAGACGAGGCCCTTGACGCTGATGTTCAGCTGGCCCTTGGTGGTCAGCGACCCGTTGGCCGACTTCAGGACCCACGGCAGCTCGTCCCCCGGGACGCCCTGGATGGCGTTGTCCTCGCCGAGGAAGGGGCCATCGACGCCGTACATCCTGTGGAAGGAGAGGACATGTGTCGGCGCGTCGCCGCTGGCCGACGGAAGGATCAGGACGGCGAGCGCGCACACTGCGAGCGGCAGCAACTTCTTCATGGCAGACACCTCTTGCATCGGGTCAGGGTGCCCCTCCACAACGGAGGGCAATCCGGCCATGCTGCCCCGGTGCGCCGGCGCCGCGAGCGTGCCGGGGCTTACGACGGTGCTGGCGACGCGCCGTGCGCGACGCTTCGCTCGCGCGCGCGCCTCCCTCCGCAGCGCGACGAGTGCCCTGAAAAGCACCGGGGCGCCGGAGGAGTTGCCTCCGGCGCCCCGGGCTTTGGGGACTCGCGGCCGCCCGACGCGGCTAGCTACGTCCCGCGATCACGTGCTGCGCGTCAGGGTGACAGACCCATGATCGCATTCGAGAGCGCCACGCCCTTGATGGCTCCGGCGTCCTGGATGCCCCACTGCAGCCACGCCTCGCCACCCGACGGGAAGCTCACGGGCAGGACGAAGCGGAACTCGATCGAGCCCGTCGCGTCCGTGAAGCCGAAGTTCGGCGGGATGGCCGTGTTGGGCAGGATCACGCCGCCCTTGAACGGCTGCGGCACGCTGGTCGCCGCAGCGAACAGGATGGCGTTGGCATTCCCGACGGCATTCGTCAGCGAGATGATCTGCTGCGTGCCGGCCTGCATGGTGCCGATACCGACGAGCTTGGGATCACCCAGGCTGCCGGCCAGGGCGCTGTCCATGTCCGTCCACGCGTTGATCGCCGCGAGCGGGCAGCTGCAGCTGTTGCCGACCGCGGTGCCCCACTGGCCGGTGCCGCCCAGCTGGATCGCGCCCGAGCCGTTGCTGTACACGCACTCGCCCTTGCCGGGCAGCGGCAAGCTGCGGTACGCGTGGCAGATCTCGTTGTCCTGGTAGTGGCCGTCGACCACACCCGAGCCCTGGGTGACGAGCACGTCGCGGAACTGGCAGTCCAGCGCCGTGACGCCGTTGTAGATGCACGTCACGCCATCACCCTTGTAGGGCGAGAACGTGAAGTGGTTCGTGCCGGAGGGCGAATCGACCGGGCAGTAGGCCGAGGTCATGATCGTGCCGCTCAGCGAGTTGCCGGACGTGTAGGTGCAGAACGCGCCCAGCACCACCGTGCCGCCCACGTCATTGTAGGCCGCCAGGTTGTTGCCGAAGCCGGTCGGATCCAGGTAGGCGAAGTTCGCCCACGTCGTGCAGGCGTCGTACTGCGACAGCGTCGCCACGCTCGGCGTGGCCACGCGCGTGTCGAAGTAGTCGACCACGGCGCCGCCGGCCCCGGCCGAGATGGCCGCGCGGTAAGCGGGGTCATCGGACTCGGACGGCGCGTACAGGATCTTGCCCGTCGTGCCGTCGCCGGTGACCGGCGTGATGACGTTGCCCGTCGAGATCACCGGCAGCATCTTGCCGGTGTTCGTGAGCTGGAGCTCGCCCGTCGTGGGGATCGAGACTTCCTGGTAGGCCTGAGAAGCCAGCGCCGCGCGTGCGGCCATCAAGTTGGCCTGCGCGGCGGCCTTGTGATTGAGCAGCTGACCGTAGTCGACGGTCTGCTGGGCGGAGCTGCCGGCGACGAGGCCGAAACCGGCCGCGGCAACGGAGAGCAGGATCCTGGATGACAGCATTGAGATACCCCTGAGTTTCTCGCGCCGAGCGCGGTGAGAAGTTTGCCCGTCCTGACGTAGGGGGCCCCTTTCGCGCAGTCCCGACCGCGCGAGAAGTGCCCGGCACCGGGACTGTCCCGGCGCTCGCCTCCCTTTATGCCGGCACCCGCCAATTTGGTCAACCCCCGCTGGAGCCCATCGCGCTCTGAATGGGCGATCCGAACGCTTATGCGAGGTCGCGCCACCGACATCCGCGCGCACCCTCACGGTGCGCCGGCATGCGTCGCAGCAGGTGTGCAGGCTCGCGCAGACCTTCGCGCCACCCCCTCGTCACCTGCCGTGAGCCGGCGGATCGCTCGCCCCGCCGAGCGACTCTTCCGTACACGTCAGGCTGCGCTGATGAGTGTCGGTGCGAGAACGATCCTGAGTGGCACTGAACTCGCATCTATCTTTTTCATCGGCCGCGCCGGACGAATCTGGATTCACCTGTCATCTGGCCGCTCCACGGCCGCGTGTTTGAAACTGGGTGTCGGCCAGCGACTCAATCGCCAGGCGGGAGCGGAACGAGCGGCAGGCCGCGGTCGCGCCAACCCTCGATGCCGCCGGCGAGCGGGCGCACGCGCTGGATGCCGAAGCGCTTCAGCTTGAGCGCCACACGGGCGCTCGACAGCTCGTTGGGTCAGGAACAGTAGACGACGACGTCCCGGTCGCGCGGCACCTCGTGCTGCCGCGCCTCGATCTCCTCGAAGGTGAGCAGCAGGGCACCCGGCAGCAGCTGCGGCAACGCTTCCAGGGCGCCGCGGCTGCGCGCGTCCAGGATGGCCGGCCCGTCGCCCGCCTGCATCAGAGCGTGGAGCTCCTCGGGCGTGATGCGCGCCATGCGCACGCTGCGCAGCACGCGCTGCCGGGCCGCGAACTTCCACGCGGCGTAGATGGCGATCAGACCGGCCATGCCCAGCACGAGCGTGCCGCCCAGGCGGTCGGCCGTGCCGGCCAGCTCCTCCAGCCGGTCGCTGAACAGGTAGCCGAGGCCGCCGAAGGCGAGGAGCCAGGCCAGCGCCCCGCCGCCCGACCAGGCCAGGAAGGGCAGCAGACGGACGCCGGTGATCCCCGCGATCGGCGGCGCCACGGTATCGAAGCCCGGCACGAACTTGGCGATGAGCAGCGACTTCACGCCGTAGCGCGTGAAGAGGCCGTGCGTGCGGCTCACGCAGCTGTCCGGCTCGAGCGCCGCGCGGCACAGCGTCCCCAGCACCTGCTGCCCCTTCCAGCGCCCGAGCTGGTACCACAGCCAGTCGGCACAGAGGCTGGCGCACAGGCCGAAGAGCAGCGCCGTCAGCGGCTCGATGCGGCCACTGCCCGCGAGCGCTCCCAGCGCCAGCAGCAGCGGTGCGGTCGGGATCGGGAACCCGAGCTGGTCGAGGAAGATGAGGGCGAAGATGACGGGCCCGCCGTAGCGCCCGATGATGTCCAGCAGGGATTCCATCCAGGCGCATCCTAGGCATCTCGCCCCGACGGACGAAAGGCGCGCGCGCGGCGCGGCTCGCTACGGGCCGATCGTGCCGAAGTCGTTGTCGTCCGCGATGATGTTCAGGCCGGGCTGGTGGTCGAGCAGGTCCTCAGCGCGCAGGCGCGGCCCCCAGCGCGAACTCGATCCGCTCGACGGCCTGCCGCTTGCCCATGTTGACCACGTCGACGACGTCGTCCCACGGCACGCGGGCGTCGGCGTCGATCGTGAGCGGGACGGCGGGCTGCTGCAGCCGCAGCAGGTCGGCGTGGCTGTCCCTGATCAGCGCTTCCAGCTCCGCGTCGGATGGGACGATTCGCTGGCCGAACTGGCGCACGGTCGCCATGCGGTCGGCATCCCAGAAGAGCGCGACGCGCATCTCCGGCGCGGGCGCGGTGCCGAGCGGACCCTCGCCGCCCTTGCCCTTGGGCAGCCACGTCTCGAACTTGCCTTCCGCCTGCCGGAAGTGCAGCGAGCACATGAAGAAGACGCACAGGCAGAAGATGACGTCGACCATCGCGGTGACGTTGATCGCGACGGGGTTCTCGGTGCTCTCACCAGCACTCGCGCCTGCCATGGGTCCTCCTGCCGCGCCGCAACGGGCTCGGCGAGGCCGTTAGGCAGGACGGGGTCGGTGCGTAACGGGCCGCGACCGCAGCTCCGCGTGGACGGACGCGTCTCGGCCGCGTCGAATTCCCCACCGAGGCGCACCCCTGACATCCCCGTGCCACACCGCACGCATCGTGCTGCGGGCACGCGGCGGGTAAACCTGCGAGCCGGCACGTATCGGGCGCGGACCAGCGCCCAAAAACTCCCACCGGCGATTCCCAAGGACGCCCCATGATCCCTCTCCTCGTCCCGATCGCGGCGGGCGCATGGCTCGCCGTGGCCCTGCAGGGCGCTCCAGCGCAGCCGGCGGCTCCGCCCAACGACCCCACCGTCGAGAAGCAGGTCGATGCCATCGCGGCGCAGGTCCTGGCACAGCCCGGCGGCGTCGGCCTGTCGATCGGCGTCGCGAGGAAGGGGAAGCTCCTGCTCGCGAAGGGTTACGGGCTCGCCGATGCCGAGTTCGACGTGCCGGCGAACGCCGAGACGCTCTTCCGCATCGGCTCCGTCACCAAGCAATTCACGGCAGCCGCGATCCTGCTGCTCGTCGAGCAGAAGAAGCTGTCGCTCGACGACACGCTCGACAAGCTGCTGCCCGACTTCCCCACACCGGGCCACACGGTGACGCTCCGGCAGCTGCTGAATCACACCTCGGGCATTCCGAGCTACACGGAGGCTGGCGACGAGTGGGTCGCCAAGTGGCCGATCGAGCTCTCCGACGCCGAGCTCCTCGCGCTGAGCGAGGGCAAGCCCTTCGACTTCGAGCCGGGACAGGGCTGGAAGTACAACAACACGGGCTACTACCTGCTCGGCATGATCCTCGCCAAGGAGGGCGGCACGACCTACGGCGAGCACCTCGAGCGGGTGCTCTTCGAGCCGCTGCACCTGCAGCGCACCTGCTACGACTCGAATCACGCGCTCATCAAGAACCGCGCGCAGGGCTACGCCTTCGAGGACGGGCACCTCGCCAACGACATCTATCTGGGCATGCGCCAGCCCGGCGGAGCCGGCGGCCTGCTGTCGACCGGCGGCGAGCTGGTCCGCTGGGAGATGGCGCTGACGAGCGGCAAGGTCGTCAGCCCGGAGTCCTTCGCGCTCATGACGACGCCGACGGTGCTGCCGAGCGGCAAGGACACGGGCTACGGCTTCGGCCTGGTGATGGACGAGTTCGAGGGTCGCAGGCGCATCCAGCACGAAGGCGGCATCTTCGGCTTCAACTCGATCCTCCTGTGGCTCCCCGACGACGACGTCCACGTCGCGGTGATCAGCAACGGCGAAGAGATCGTGTCCGGGAAGATCGCGGACGCGATCACCTGCGCGGTGCTCGGCATCGAGAGGGCGCCGGTGAAAGATGACCCGACCACGCCGGAGCTGCGCGCACGTCTCGCGGGCACGTACCACCTCGAGGACACGCCGATGGACGCCCGTGTGTTCGAGGAGGGCGACCGACTCGAGTGCCAGCCCACCGGCCAGCCGGCCTTCGGGCTCAAGTGGCAGGGCGGCGACGAGTTCCGCGCGGACTTCGACGACAGCGTGCGCATCGTGTTCGATGCGGACGCCAACGGGTTCACCCTGCACCAGGGAGGCGGCAAGGTGCACGCGGGGCGAGTGCCCTAGGAGCACTCCGCTCGCATGCAGCCAGTCGGCGCTACATTCCCGGGCATGCCTTCGAGCTTCCCGCAGTTCGGCCAGGATCCGCGAGCCGCGATGCGCAAGCTGGCCCAGGGCGCGGACCGGATCTGTCGACTGATCCTCGATGCCGAGCTGCCCGAGGTCGACGTCGACATCGCCATCGAGAACCTGCGCGACGAGGCGGACGAGCTGTTTCCCGGCACCGGCGAGCTGTTCGAGCGGATCTACGAGAGCCGGTTCCAGCGCCTGCGCGAGCAGTTCCCGCGAGGCGTGCCCGGCTGAGCGCGGCCCGGGCGCCCGAGCCGGAAAAGGCCCGCACTACGAGCGCTTCTGGGACGACCGCTTCGCCAAGCTGCGGCAGCACCTGAAGAAAGGGGACAAGCGATGAGCAGCACGATCCGGAAGGAGCTGAGGTTCCCGCAGCCCCGCGAGCAGGTCTGGCGCGCGCTGGCGGACAGCACGGCCCTGGCCGAGTGGATGTTCCCCAACGACTTCGAGCCGCGCGTGGGCCACCGGTTCACGTTCCGCGTGCCGCCGAACCCGCAGGCGAAGTTCGACGGGCTCACCGTCCACTGCGAGGTGATCGAGTGCGCCCCGCCGGACAGGCTCGTCTTCACGTGGGTCATCGGCGACTTCCTCGACACGCTCGTGAGCTACCGCCTCGAGCCCGACGGGGCCGGGACGCGCGTCCTGTTCGAGCCCTCCGGCTTCGAGCAGGAGGAGGCCTTCAAGGGCGCCGGCTACGGCTGGTCCATGATGCACGGCAAGCTGGCGAAGATCCTCGTGACCGAATCATCCCATCCCTGACAGGAGGTCCCGATGTCCTGGAATGCGCCGATCCGGAAGTTCCACCGCGGGATGTCCGTGGCGCAGCTCGGCGACTGGCGCGGCAAGACGCTCGCGCGCATCCGCAAGCTCGTCCACGAGGCGGATCCCGACATCGTCGAGGAGTGGAAGTGGATGGGAACGCCGGTCTTTTCCCACGACGGCATCGTCTGCACGGGCGAGACCTGCAAGTCCGTGGTCAAGATGACCTTCGCCAAGGGCGCCGCGCTGAAGGACCCGTCGGGCCTGTTCAGCTCGAGCCTCGACGGCAAGGTGCGGCGCGCGATCGACATCCGCGAGGGCGAGGCGGTCGACGAGGCGGGTCTGAAGCGCCTCATCCGCGCCGCCGTCGCACTCCATGTCGAGAGCCGCAGCGGGGCGAAGCGGCGGCGACCGGGCAGGCCGCGGGCCGACTAGCCGGGCAAGTCCCGCGACGCCCCCGAATCGTGCAAGATCGGCCCCATGCGGACGGTGCTGCACCTGCTGAACGGCCTGGCCGTGGGCGGCAAGGAGCGCGTCGCGCTCCAGCTGGCCCGGCGTGCCGCCCGGGAGGGCTTCGCGGCGCGGTTCGTGCTCTTCGACACGCCGTTCCGATCCGTCGAGCTGGACTTCGACCCCGGGGCCATCCCCGTGCAGTTCCTGCCGCGCGGGCCCGGACTGGACCTGCGCTTCGCCGCTGCACTCAGCCGGCTCCTCCGGGAGGGGCCGGCTGACGTCGTTCACGCGCACAACGACTCGGCCATCTTCTATGCCTGCGTCGCCGCGCGGCTCGTGGGCCGCCGCCGCCCCGGGGTGTGCGCCACGTTCCACGTGCGGCCGGGGCACGCCACGCGGAGCGGGCGGCTGTTGACGCGTCTGGCGAGCCGGCGCGCGGGGCGCGTGACGGCGGTGAGCGCAGAGCTGGCGGAGTTCGTGGTGCGCGAGGGCTGGGCGGGGCGTTGCGAGCCGCTCTCCAATGGCGTGGACCTCGAGGAGTTCTCGCCCCAGGGGGCCGACGGCGGCTGGCGCCAGCGACTCGGCCTGCCTGCGGG
>DASUFI010000233.1:0-19387 GCA_036274635.1 Planctomycetota bacterium | reverse complement strand
GGGACGAATCGCTGGATGCGGCCACCGGTCCCTGCGTGCCGGGCTCGCTGACAGCTCGCGTCGGCAGCTCTGTCCTTGCTGGCCGCGCCTCTCGACCGGGTCGCGGCGACCAATAATTATCGACCGCGGAGCACTGGGGCGTGGGGTTGGACAGCGGCGGGGAAACTCGAAACGCCCCCTCGACCGACCTCTGGGCGATCGGACATGTGCGTCCGATCGCCTAGCGCGAGGTCGAGGGGGCGTTTCGAGTTTCATCCGCCGCGTGCCGATGATTGGTGCAGGACGCCCACCCGGCTAAAGTGGGGGCCCGTCCACCGGGCCAGCCTATGTCCGCGACTGAAACCGCCATCAAGGACGTCCGGATGATCGGGGTCCCCATGGACCTCGGCGCCGGGCGGCGCGGCGTCGACATGGGACCTTCGGCGGTGCGCTACGCGGGGCTCGGCCAGCTGGTGTCGGCACTGGGCATCGACTACTCGGATGGGGGCGACATCAGCGTGCCGCTGCCCGAGGCGCGGGCCCCGGGCAAGGGGGCCCGCTACCTGAAGGAGATCCACCGCGCCTGCGAGCGGCTGGCGCAGCGCGTCGAGAAGCTCATGGACGAGGGCGTGACGCCGCTGGTCATCGGCGGCGACCACAGCATGGCCATCGGCACCATCACCGGCGTCGCGGGCCACTTCCGCAAGCGCGGCGAGAAGCTGGGCCTCATCTGGGTCGACGCGCACGCCGACATGAACACCCCCGAGACCTCGCCCAGCGGCAACATCCACGGCATGCCGCTCGGCTCGGTCATGGGCTACGGCGCGCCCGAGCTGGTGAACCTGGGCGGTTTCTCGCCCAAGATCGATCCGGACAACGTCGCGCTCATCGGCATCCGCGAGGTGGATCCGGGCGAGCGCGAGATCGTGCTGCGCAGCGGCATCCACTACTACGAGATGATGAAGGTGGACGCGCGCGGCATGGGAGCCGTCATCGAGGAGGCCATCGCGCACGCCACGCGCGGCACGGCGGGCGTGCACCTGTCCTTCGACATGGACGCGGTCGACCCGGAGGTCGCGCCGGGCGTGGGCACGCCGGTGCGCGGCGGACTGTCCCTGCGCGAGTCGCACCTGCTCATGGAGGTGGTGTCCGACAGCGGGCGCCTCGTCTCCATGGAGTTTGCGGAGCTGAACCCGATCCACGACGTGGCCAACCAGACCGGGCAGCTGCTGTGCGAGCTCGTCGGCTCGGCGCTGGGCAAGAAGGTCATGCCCACGCACGGGCCGCGCCGGCGTTGAGGGGGTGGCTGCTGCTCGCGGCGGCCCTGCTGCTGGCGGGCGCCTTGCTGTGGGTGCCGACCGCGCGCGTCCCGCTCTACTACGACATGCTGGCCTACTCGGCGCAGTCGCTGTCGCTGGCCACGGGCCACGGCAACACGGTGTCCGTGCGGGGCGAGGACGTGCCGGGCATCTACCCCGCGGGCCTGCCGGCGCTGGGGGCGCTGGCGCAGGTCGTGCTGGGCCCCGACCTGCGGCATGCGCAGGCAGCCGTCTTCGTGTGCGCCTTGGCCACGCTGGCCGCGGTCTACGCGCTGGCCCGGCGGGTGGCGGGCAGCGCGGCGGGGCTCGCGGCGCTGCTGCTGTTGCTCTCGTGCGCGGCCTTCCGCGACACGGCGCGGCTCACGCTGTCGCAGGTGCCGACCGCGCTGGCGGTGGCGCTGGCAGCGTGCTTGTGGGTGGGGGCGCGCCGGCCGGGCGCGCTGTTCGTCGCCGGCCTGGTGGCGGGCCTGTCGCTGCTGCTGCGCTATGCGAATGTCTGCTTCCCGGCCGCGCTGCTGGCGGCCGAGCTCCTCGCGGGCGCGCGTCGCGAGGCGCCGCGGGGCCGCTCTCTGCTGGCGCTGCTGGGCGGGCTGGCCGTCGCGGCGGGGGTGGTGCTGGCGCACGGCGCGCTGATCTACGGCTCGCCGCTGGCCACGGGCTACCCGCTGTGGGGCTTCGACGCGGCGGGGCAGTTCAGCCTCTCGCATGTCTTCGAGACGGCCAGCCCCAAGGCGCCGGGCGCGGAGGGCGACTGGATCCTGGTGCGCGCGCTGCTGGGCCTGGGCGAGGTGCAGTCGGTGGCGGTGGTGCTGCTGGCGCTGGCCGGCACGTGGGCGCTGTGGCGGCGCCGGCAGTCGGAAGCTGTGGCGGCGCGCCTGCTGCTGCTGGGCGTGCTGGGCGTCGCGGCGCAGGCGCTGTTCCTCGCGGGCTACGCCTTTCGCTCGGAGACCTACCTGGTGCCGACGCTGCCGCTGGTGGCCGCGATCGCCGGCGTGGGCGCCGCCTGGGTGGTGACCGAGCGCCTGGGCCCGCAGCGCGCCGCGCTCGCGCCGCTGCTGGCCGCGGCGGTGCTCGGCGCGGAGCTGCTGCGCGACCGTCCGCCCGACGAGGCGCTGCAGCCGGCCCTCGACCGGCATGACAGCCTGGCCGCCGCCGACGGCGTGCTCGAGCCCGACGCCGTGCTCCTCACCACCAGCGATCCGGCGCTGGTCGAGCCGCTGCTGGGCAGCGCGCCCGGGCGCACCTTCGTCTACCTCGGCCCCTACGTGAGCCCCGTGGTGGAGCGCGCGGGGCTGGCGGAGCTGGACGCCGAGCGCTGCAGCCCGACGTCCGTGGAGCGCTGCGCGAAGCGGCAGGTCGCGGCGGGGCGGCCCGTGTACCTGGACCAGAACCCGCCGCCGCGCGGCCTCGCGCCGGTGCACCCCAAGCTGCGCGAGGCGCTGCTGGAGGCCTTCCGCTTCGAGCCGACGCCCGTGCCCAACATCTTCCGGCTGGTGCCGAAGGCCGCCGAGGGGGCGCCGGTCACGCCCCCCAGCGGAAGGTGAGCTCGACGGCCACCTCCGGCGCGAGGCTGGCCGACACCGGGCAGCCGCGCGCGGCGGCCTCCAGCACGCGCCGCCCGTCGGGCCCGGGATCCTGCGGCACCACGATCTCCACGACGAGGCGCCCGATGCGTCGCCGCGGCGTGGCCACCATGTGCTTCTCCACGCTGGCACTGGCGCCGGCGAGCTCGAGGCCGCGATCCTGCGCCGCGATGCCCATGAGCGTCAGCATGCAGGTGCCGATGGCCGTTCCCAGCAGGTCGGTGGGCGAGAAGGAGCGCCCCAGGCCGCGGTTGTCGACGGGCGCGTCGGTGATCAGCTCGGTGCCGGACGGCCCGTGCACCGCGCGCGTGCGCAGGCCGCCCTCGTAGCGGACATCGATGCGAACCACGTCGGGTCTCCCGTGCGGGGCGCGGCAGCAGCCGCGCGCGGGCTGCGACTATACTGCGCTCCCGTCCGTCCCGAGGTCCGCATGCCCACGCGACCGCGCCGCGAGCCCTCCCTGTGGAGCGAGGCCGGCCGCCGCGCCGCGGCCGAGCACGCGCCACTGGCCGAGCGCCTGCGCCCGCGGCGGCTGGACGAGCTCGTCGGCCTCGCGGCGCTGCTCGCGCCCGGCGCCCCGCTGAGGCAGGAGGTGCAGTCGCGCCGGCTGGCGTCGCTGCTCTTGTGGGGCCCGCCCGGCAGCGGCAAGACCACGCTGGCGCGCGTCCTGGCCAGCGAGGCGGGCTACGAGTTCACGGCGCTGTCGGCGGTGTCCTCCGGCGTGGACGACGTGCGCTCCGCGCTCCTCGCCGCCGACGAGACCGGCGCGCGCGGCACCCGCACGCTGCTCTTCGTGGACGAGATCCACCGCTTCCACAAGGGCCAGCAGGACGCGCTGCTGCACGCGGTGGAGGAAGGGCGCGTCACGCTCGTGGGCGCCACCACGGAGAACCCCGCCTTCCACGTGAACGCCGCGCTGCTCTCGCGCTGCCGGCTGCTGCGCCTGCCGGCCCTCGGGCCGCAGGACCTGCGCCAGCTCCTGTCGCGGGCGCTGGGCGACGCCGAGCGGGGCCTGGGCGGCACGCCGCTGCAGCTCTTGCCCGAGGCCGGCGAGGTGCTCGTCGCGCAGGCCGGCGGCGACGCGCGGCGCCTGCTGAACCAGCTCGAGCTGGCCGCGCAGCTGGCGCAGGGCGCCGGCCGCACGACCATCGAGGCGGACGACGCACGCGCCGCGCGCGGCGAGGCGGTGCCGGCCCACGACAAGGACGGCGACGCGCACTACGACCTGCTCTCGGCCCTGCACAAGTCGCTGCGCGGCAGCGACCCGGACGCCGCCGCCTACTGGATCCAGCGCCTGCTCGTCGCGGGCGAGGATCCGCGCGTCGTCGCGCGCCGCCTCGTGCGCATGGCCAGCGAGGACGTCGGACTGGCCGACCCGCGTGCGCTGGGCATCGCCCTCGACGCGCTGGCCGCGGTGGAGTTCCTCGGGCTGCCCGAGGGCGACGCGGCGCTGGTGCAGGCGGCCATCTACCTCGCGCTGGCGCCGCGCTCGGACGCGGTCTACCGCGCCTCGAACGCGGCGCGCGACGCCGTCGAGGAGCACGGCGCGCTGCCCGTCCCCAACGACCTGCGCAACGCGCCCACGCCCCTGGCGCGCGCGCTGGGCCACGGGCGCGGCTACGTCCTGCCGCACGACGTGCCCGACGCGGTCACGGCCCAGGAGCACCTGCCCGAGGCGCTGGCCGGCGCGCGCTTCTACGAGCCCGGCGCGCGCGGCGCGGAGCCCGAGCTGGCCCGGCGGCTGGCGGAGATCAGGCGCCGGCGCGCGATCGCACGGGGCGCGGCGCCGGAGTCGCCGGCGGGCGCCGCGCCAGCTCCTCCAGCAGGGCCGACAGGCACGTCCGGCTGACCGACTCGGGCAGGCTGGGCTCGCCGCGCGCGCGTCCCGCGGCCTGCGATGGCAGCAGCGGCACGTGCACGAAGGCCGACGGCAGCCGCGGGTGGCGCGCGAGCAGCTCGAAGAGCAGAGCGTTGCACAGGTGCCGGCCCGCGTCGCGCGAGAGGCGCACCGGCAGGTGGCGCCGGCGCAGCGCGGCCGCCAGCTCGGCCAGCGGCAGCCGCGAGACGAGGCGCGCGGGCGCGCCCTCCACGAGCGGCTCGCCCAGCGCGCAGTGCCCGCCGTTGTCGCGCTCGCCACGGAAGTCGATGCGGTTGTGCGCGACGGATTCGAGGTCCACCGCGAAGCGGCCCGTGCCCTGCCCGACGCCCAGCACGACGTCGGGCCGGTGCGCCCGCAGCGCGCGCTCGAGCGCCGGCGGCATGGCGCGGCGGTCGACGGGCAGCACCGCGGCCGCGAGGCGCAGGCGCGGGTGGGGCGGGCGGCCGCGCGCGAGGGCCCGCACGAGCCGCTCGCTGGGGTTGACGCGCGCGCCCCCGAAGGGCTCGTAGCCGGTGAGCAGCACGCACAGCGCGCTCATGCGTCGTCGCGCGTCACGTGGTACACGCCGCGCTGGCCGGCCGTCTCCTCGACCGCCAGGCGCAGCGAGCGGATGCGCACCTCGTCGAAGGTCGCCTCCAGCCGACGGCACAGCTCGCGCCCCAGGTGCGTGGCCAGGTTCTCGGCGCTGATGTTGTTGACGGGCAGCACCAGCACGTCCTCGGCCGGCGCGGCGTAGACGCGGTCGCGGAAGCGCACCTCGACGCGCCCGTCGGGCAGCGGCGCGACGCGCAGCACCTCGTGCTGGCCGGGCACCAGCCAGTGCTCGTCCAGCTCGTCCACCAGCGCGCGCACCAGCGGCTTGACGCGCTTGAAGTCGATGACGAGGCCGTGCCGCGAGAGCGAGGCGTCGATCTCCACGAAGACGCGGTAGTTGTGGCCGTGCAGGCGCTCGGCCGTGCCGTCGGGGAAGATCAGGAAGTGGGCCGCGGAGAACTTGAAGTACTCCTTCTGGATGTCGATCGACCAGCGTTCCATCGGCCTCTCTTCTGTGCGCGGGGCGCCCCAGCATAGGACATCGCGGGGCCCGCCCGGCGGCGCGCAACAGGGGTAGACTGCGGGCCTCTCTCCCGGAGGGTCAGCCATGGCCTCCCGCTCCGCCGCGCTGCTGTGCGTCCTGCTGCTGCTGCTCGCGCCGCCGGCCGCCGCCACGTGGTCCATCGTGCTGGTGAACACGAGCACCGGGGAGGTCGGCGTGGCCGGGGCCACCTGCCTCGAGGGCCTCGACCTGCTCAAGCTGCTGCCGGTGGTGGTGGTGGGCAGGGGCGGCGGCTGCGCGCAGGCGCAGATCGACACGACCGCGGCCAACCGCAAGGAGATCTTCGACAACCTGATCCTGGGCACGCCGCCGGACGAGATCATCACGATCCTGCTCGATGGCGACCTGTTCTGGAAGTCGCGGCAGTACGGCATCGCCGACCTCTCGCCGGCGGGCGCGGGCTTCACCGGCGGCGCGGCGGGCCAATACAAGGAGGACGTCCACGGCACGGTGGGCGACATCACCTACGCGATCCAGGGCAACGTGCTCACGGGCGCGCCGGTCATCGCGGCGGCCGTCGCGGCGGTGACGGGCACCCCGGGCTCGCTGTCCGACCGGCTCATCGCCGGCATGGAGGCCGCGCGCTCGATGGGCGGCGACGGGCGCTGTTCGTGCAGCGTGTCCGACCCCACGGGCTGCGGCTCGCCGCCGCCGGTCTTCGTGAAGTCCGCGCACATCGGCTTCATGGTGGTGGCGCGCATCGGCGACGTGGACGGCACCTGCACCGCTCTCAAGGGCTGCGCCAGCGGCCAGTACTGGCTCACGTTCAACGTGAAGGGCCAGTTCGAGGCGGATCCGGACCCGGTCTACCAGCTCGAGGACCAGTACGCGGCCTTCGTGGACACGCTGCACGGCCACCCGGACGGCCTGCGCTCGGCGGCGGGCTTCGATCACGACGAGCTGCTGGCCGACGGCCAGAGCCAGCGCACGCTGACCGTGGCGCTGTACGACTACTTCGGCGCGCCGCTGCTCGCGGGCGGCGCGGCCGTGACGGTGACGCACGCGCCCGGCAGCGCCGGCTCCTGCAGCATCGGGCCGGTCGCGGACCACGGCGACGGCACGTACTCGGTGGAGGTCACCGCCGGCAGCGCCACGGGCGAGGACCTGTTCGCCGTGCGCGTCGACGACGGCTTCAAGCCGGCCACGCTGTACCCGTACCCCGAGCTCCGGCTGCGGCAGGCGCTGGAGGCCGACGCCGACTCGGTGTCGGCGGCGCTGGGCGGCAGCGTGCAGCTCGACCTGCTCGGGCCCAGCGCCGACGCCGGGCGCAGCTTCGTCATGTTCGTCTCCGCCACCGGCAGCGAGCCAGGACAGGCGCTGCCGACCGGCGTCCTGCTGCCGCTCAACCTCGACCAGCTCTTCCTGGCGACGCAGCGCCTGACCGACATCGGCGTGCTCTCGGGCTCGCCCGGCCAGCTGGACGGCGCCGCGCAGGGTGCAGCCGCCTTCGTGCCCTCGACGGCCCTGATGAGCGCGCTGCTCGGGGTGCAGATCTCGTGTGCCTGGATTACGCTGGGTCCGGTGGACTTCGCCAGCAATGCGGTGAACGTGGCCATCGAGCCCTGATTCGCTTGACATCCGCTGCAAGTCGTCGTTCGATGATCCGTGGCGCTACCCGGACCGGCGTCCGCCGGCGCGCCCCCTCCGCTCCCTGCCGGAATCGCTCCATGCGCATCGCGCTCACCGCGGCGGCGCTCCTCGCGCTCGTCAGCTCCCTGCCCGCGCAGGAGTTCGACTTCAACGTCACCAAGATGGCCAGGCTCGAGCAGCACCACAAGTACAGCAACATCTGGGGCTGGTCGGCGCCCGATGGGCGCGAGTACGCCATCATGGGCGAGACCGACGGCACCGTCATCATCAATGCGACCGACCCGCTGAACCCCTACGAGGTGGCCTACTTCCCCGGCACCCACTGCATGTGGCGCGAGTGCAAGGCGCGCGGGCAGTACGTGTACGTGGTGAACGACTGCGCCGGCGGCGTGCTGGTCATCGACATGTCGGACCCCGAGCATCCCGTCATCGCGAACGAGTTCGGGATGAGCTTCTTCCAGCACGCGCACACGGTGCAGATCGACATGCAGACCGGCAAGCTCTACGCCGACGGCACCGCGCAGGGCATGGTCATCTACGACCTGGCCGTCGACCCGGTGGACCCGCCCTACGTCACGAAGTGGAAGGGCCAGGGCCTGTCCGGCGTGAACGGCTACGTGCACGACATCTACATCAAGGACGGCGTGGCGCACGCGGGCCTCATCTACGACGGCCTGTACGTGCTGCTCGACGTCTCCCAGCTGCCGGCCATCTCGGTGCTGGGCTCCAAGCTCTCGGGCGCGGAGTTCACGCACTCGACCTGGACCACCGAGGACGGCCAGTACGCCCTCGTGGCCGACGAGAAGGGCGGCAAGCGCAACCTGGAGATGTGGGACGTGTCCGATCCCACCAACCTCAAGGCCGTCGCGAACCTCTCGCAGGGGCCCAACACGGTGGGCCACAACCCCTACATCCGCGGCCACATCGCGCACGTCTCGTACTACAAGCGCGGCTACCTGGCCTTCGACGTCAGCGACCCGACCAACCCGGTGAAGATCGGCGAGTACGACACGACGCCGGACGGCAACGAGATCGTGATGATCGCCGGCGCGTGGGGCGTGTACCCCTTCGCGCCCTCGGGCTTCATCTACGTCAGCGACATCCACAAGGGCTTCTACCTGCTGAAGCTCAACCCGTCCTGCCCGCCGGATCCGTCGGGCCGGCCGGTGCTGTGCGAGGTGTGGCCGAACAAGGTGTCCACCGCGGGCCAGGCGGCGCCCAAGGTGCTGCTCACCGGCGGCGGGATGCAGTCGGTCACGGCCGTGCACGTCGGCCCGGTCACGCTGGCCCCGGGCGAGTTCACCGCGCTGGACGACCAGGTGCTGGCCTTCTCCATGCCGGCGCTGGCGCAGACCGGCCTCGTGGCGGTCACGGTCGAGAACGCGCAGGGCGCCTCCGACCCGCTGCAGCTGCCGCTGCAGGTGCCGGGCGGCCCGGAGCTGGACTCGGGCACGTCGCACGTGGCCGTCGGCGGCTCGATCACGCACGTGATGGACAGCGACGCCGGCGACCTGCAGTTCCTGGCGCTGTCGCTCGACCCGTCGCCGTCGCACGCGCCCAAGGTCGACTTCGCCATCGGCGCGGGCTTCTCCAGCCTCGTGCTCTTCCCGCCGCTGGTCGCAGGTCCCGACGGCGTCACGCAGCTGCCGCCGCTGGTCGTGCCGGCGGCGGGCGCGGGGCTCACCGTGTACTGGCAGTTCGCCGCGCTGCCGGCCGTGCCCAGCGGCCCGGCGCCCGTGAGCAACGTCACGATCTCCGTGCTGCAGCCGTAGCGGGCAGCGCTCCGCGCGCGCCGCTGCGCAAGTCGGCCCGGCCGACGGCCGAAGAGGGGAGTCGTCCGTCCCCCCGCGGAGGCTGCCTGCCGTGACCGACATCCCGCTCGCGCCACCCGATGAGCAGCCGCGCGTGTCGCTCACGGCGACGGCCGCCGTCCGCAGCTTCGATCCGCCCGAGGTGCCGGCCTCGCTCGAGTCGCCGGACGTTCCCGACTCGCCGGACGCTCCCGCGGAGGCCCTCGAGCCCGCCCGCGCCAACCCGCACCAGGACTTCGACCCGCCCAAGTGCTACCCGGTGCGGGACAAGCTGCTCTCCGTGCTCGACCTGCTGCACCGCTTCACCGACAAGAAGTGGGAGCGCAACGGCATGTCGCGCCTGGCCGACCTGCACCTCAAGGTGGGCGAGCCCGCGCGCTTCCGCCTCGACGGCGACCTGATCCCCATGGACAAGGCCGCGCCGCTGACCAAGGAGACCGTCAAGCAGCTGGTCTACCCGCTGCTGCGCAACGACCAGATCGAGAAGCTCGAGCGCGAGTACCCGCAGGACGTCGACGCCGCCTTCCACATCGAGGAGGAGGGCGGCATGAACTTCCGCATCAACGCCTTCCACGATCGCGACGGCGTCGCCTGCGTCATCCGCAGCCTGCCGCGCACCGTGCCGTCCATGGAGTCGCTGGGCTTCCCGGACGAGGAGGTGCTGCACAGCATCCTGCACCTGTCCCAGGGCCTGGTGGTCATCACGGGCATCACCGGGTCGGGCAAGAGCACGACCATCTCGTCGCTGCTGTCCACGCTGAACCGCACCGAGAGCCTGCGCATCATCACGCTCGAGGACCCCATCGAGTTCGTGATGAAGAACGAGAAGTGCCTGGTGTCCCAGCGCGAGGTGGGTCTGCACACGCCCACCTTCCACGGCGGGCTGCGCTCGGCCCTGCGCGAGGACCCGGACGTCATCCTGGTGGGCGAGATTCGCGACACCGAGACGGCCACGCTGGCCCTCACGGCGGCCGAGACCGGGCACCTGGTCTTCACCACGCTGCACACGCGCGACACCAAGGGCGTGGTCACGCGCATCGTGGACCTGTTCCCGGCCGAGCGCAGCAAGGAGGTCATGTCGCAGCTGTCCTTCTCGCTGGCCTACGTCATCGCGCAGAAGCTGGTGCCGCGCTCCGATACCAAGGGCCGCGTGGCTACCTATGAGGTGCTGAAGAACGTGCCCGCGGTCGGCAACCTCATCCGCACCGGCAACTGGCACCAGATCTACGCCACGATCCAGCTCTCGGCGCGCGACCACATGATCTCGATGGAGAAGCACCTCATGCAGCTCGTCGCGCGCGGCGCCATCTCGCGCGAGACCGCGGTGCAGTACGCCAACGACCCGAGCCAGATGGTGTTCGGTCCCAACGGTCAGCCGGTCACGTCGCCGACCTGAGGTTGCCAGCCCGACGCAGCCCGACTCCTGAGCACCGGCACGCTCGACGCCGCGACGAAGGGCGCGGCGCCCGCCACGACGGTCCCCCGACACCGGCCGTGACGCGCTTGGAATCCCGATGTCGGCCGCTTAGAACGTCCTCGGCATGCCCCTCCCGCCTTACCAGTCGCGCTCCACGATCCCCGTGCTGGTCATCCTGCTGGGGGTCGCGGCCTCGCTGTTCACCTACAGCATCGTGCGGCACGCGGAGGATGCGGCCGAGGACGTGCGCTTTGGCGACCGCGCCAAGCAGGCTGCCGAGCGTCTCGGCGACGAGGTCCGGCACGAGATCGACATCCTGTCGCGCCTGCACGACTACTATCGCAACGCGCGGCCCGTGAACGACGCCCCGCTGCAGGCCTTCACCGACAGCTTGTTCTCGGGCGAGAACCGCGACGCCGCGCTGGCCTTCGTGGGCTGGGCGGTGCCGCTGGATCCCGTGGGGGTGGCCGCCTACGAGCGCGATCCCGAGCGCAACGCCCCTGGCAAGCCGGCCTTCCGCATTCACGGCCCCGATGGCCAGCCGGTGGTCCCGAGCGCGGCCCAGCACAATGATGGCTATCGCCTCTGGGTGCTGAACCAGGTGGCGCCAGCCCTGCCGGGCAGCCGCCTGGAAGGCCTCGACCTCGCCATGGACGACCGCGCGCACGAGGCCATCGAGCAGGCTCTGCAGACGGGCCGCCTGGCCGCCAGCCGCCCCATCCAGCTGGTGGAGCCCACCGCCGATTCGGGCCAGGAGGTCGTGCTGCTGGTGCTGCCGGTCTTCGAGACCGACCAGGCGCCGGCCACGATCGACGCACGGCAGCAGACCGTCCGGGGCGTCGTCGTCGCCGCGCTGGCCATCGAACCGCTGCTTCGCCGCGCCTTCCCGGAAGAGATGCTCAACGCCGAGCAGGCCGTGAGCGTGGACGTCGACGAGTACGGCACGGACCACGACCGCCACCTGCTCGGGCACGTCGGCGGGCAGGCCCTGCCCGACGCGCATACCGCGCCCCCTGTGTCCCTGGGCGTGGCCAACGCCCTCTGGACGGTATCCATGAGCCCGGCCCAGCCCATGCGCCACACCGTCGTGGACTGGCTCGACCGCACCTCGGTCGTGCTGCCGCCCGCCATCTTCGTGGTCATGTGCCTGCTCTCGTGGATCGTGTGGACCCAGCAGCGCCAGACGGACGTGATCCGCGTGCAGGTGCAGCGCCAGACCGCGGAGCTGCGCCGGCAGAACGACGCCCTCGAGGCCAAGGAGCTGGAGCTCGAGGAGGCCAACCGCAAGCTGCTCCAGATGTCCAACACGGATGCTCTCACCGGCATCCTCAACCGGCGCGGCTTCGAGGTGCAGCTGGACAAGGAGCGCGAGCGCAGCCGCCGGACGTCCACGCCCTTCGGCCTGCTCATCTTCGACATCGACCACTTCAAGGACTACAACGACCGCTACGGCCACGCCGCCGGCGACGAGGTCCTGCGCCGCGTGGCCCAGCTCATGCTGAACGAGGCGCGCCGCATCGACAGCGTCGCGCGCTACGGCGGCGAGGAGTTCGTGATCCTGACCACGGGCACGGACGCCCCCGGCCTCATGGCCCTGGGCGAGCGCGTGCGCCAGCGCATCCAGCAGGCCGCCATCGAGAACGCCGCCTCGCCGCACCGGCTCATCACGATCAGCGGCGGCGGCGCGCTGTCCTCGGCGGCGGTGGGGGACGCGAGCCAGGTCTTCGACCTCGCGGACCGCTGCCTGTACCAGGCCAAGTCGACCGGACGGAACCGCGTGGTCATGGTGATGTGACGTCGCGCAACAAGCTGCTGCACGCGACGCGCGTCGCTCAGCGGAGCTGCGCAGCGCCGACCCACTCCTCCACGTTCGCGCGGAGCACCCGCAGCGTCACCGCGCCGCTCCCGAGCACGACGTCGTGGAAGGCCGGCAGCGTGAACGTCTGGCCCAGCTTCGCGCGCGCCTCCTCGCGCAGCGCGACGATCTCGCGCTGACCCACCTTGTAGGCGACGGCCTGGCCCGGCCACACGATGTAGCGGTCCACCTCGTTCTCGACGTTGTTCTCGGCCAGAAGCGGGTTGGCGGTCATGTAGTCGATGGCCTGCTGGCGCGTCCAGCCGTAGGCGTGCAGCCCGGTGTCCACGACCAGCCGGCAGGCGCGCCAGGCGTCGAAGGAGAGCATGCCCAGCCGGTCGAGGTCGGACGAGTACAGGCCCAGCTCGTCGGCGAGGCGCTCGGTGTACAGCGCCCAGCCCTCCACATAGGCGGTGCTGCCCGTCTCGCGCCGGAAGCGCGGCAGGCCCTCGGTCTCCTGCGCCAGCGCGATCTGCAGGTGGTGGCCGGGCACGGCCTCGTGGAAGGCCAGCACCTCGGCGTCGTAGCGCGGGCGGGTCTCGGGCGCGAAGGTGTTGATGAAGTAGCGGCCCGGCAGCGAGCCGTCGGAGGCCGGGCCGCGGTAGTAGGCGATGGTCGTCTCCTGCTCCTCGGCGGCCGGCACGCGCACCACGACGCAAGGCGTGCGCGGCAGGCGGCCGAAGACGGCCGGCACGGCGGCCTGCGCGCGGGACAGGGCGTCGGAGGCCGCGTCCTCGACCTCCTCGCGCGAGGCGAAGTGCAGCGCGGGATCGTGGCGCAGGCGCTCCTGCGCCTGGCACACGAGCCGATCGGTGCGCTCCTCGCCCTCGGGCAGGCCGGCCGCGGCGCCCTCGCCGAAGACGCGCGCGGAGAGCGCGGCCGTCTCGGCGCGGATGCGGGCGATCTCCGCCAGCCCGAAGTCGCGCAGCTCGGCGGCCGTGAGCGGCAGGCCCGTGTGCATGAGCACGAGCTGCTCGTACAGCGTCGGGCCGTCCGTGAGCGCGGCGAGGCCCGGGTGGTCGTCGTCGCGCGCGCGCGGCAGGACCTGGTTCTCGAGCACGTCGCGGTAGCGCACGAGGGCGGGTAGCACGTGCTTGGTCAGCATCGAGCGCGCCGACTCCAGCAGCACCCGCCGCTCGAAGGCCGCCAGCGTGTTGTCGATCGGCGGGTTGGCCAGCGGCCATTCGTCGACGGGCTGGTCGATGAGGCGCTGAAGCTGCGCGATGGCCAGCACGACGGCGTGCGCGCAGGCGACGCGGCCGTCGGCCAAGCCGCGCCGCAGGCGGGCGGAGCAGGCATCGAGGTAGGCCGGCATCGCGGCCCAGCGTTGCAGCAGCGCGGCGCGCTGCTCGGCCGTGTGGGTGGGCTGGTCGGGCGCGAGCGCGAACAGGCGCAGCGGCGGGCCTTCCAGCGGGTCCACGGTCCATTCGTCGAGGCGGCTGTCCAGGCCGATGAGGCGGCCCTGGAGCTCGTCGCGCAGCAGCTCGAGCGTCTCGCGGTCGGCGGCGGAGAGCGCGTCGGGATCGAGGGCGTCGGCGCGGCGCTGCAGGCCGACGAGCCGCTCGCGCTCGCGCCGCTGCCCGCTGGGCGTGGCGTCGGGCAGCGCGCCGAGGTAGCGCGCGTCGCCCAGCCGGCCGGCCCAGATGGGGTCGGCGGCCAGCAGGGCCTCCCAGAGGTCGGTGCACAGGCCGGCCAGAGCCGGATCGGTGACGCCCGCGGCGGCGTCGGGCCAGGCGAGCGAGGTCTTCAGCGGGCCTCCGGGGGCGGCGGGAGCGCCGTGGCAGCCTGCCAGAGCGAGCAGCAGCAGGACGGCGCGCCCGCGTGACGAACTCGTGGATCGTGGTCGGGGCACGCCGCGCTCCCTAGAATGCGCGCTCCCAGCATGACCGGCGGGCGCCGCCGGAGAAAGAGCCGCGCGGCCGGCGCCCCCCCGCGCGCGGAGGAGCGCCGTGTCCCGCCGCCTGCTGTCCGTCCTCGCCCTGCTGGCCGCCTGCACGACGCCGGCCGCTCCGCTGCGCGTCGCCGCGCCGCTGCCGCCCGCGCACCCGCCCGCCACCGCGACGGTGCCGCAGGTGGACGACTACCACGGCACCTCGGTGGCCGACCCGTACCGCTGGCTGGAGGACGACAACAGCCCGCAGACCGCCGCGTGGGTCGCGGCGCAGAACGCCGTGACGCAGAAGGAGCTCGCTGCCCTGCCGCAGCGCGAGGCGCTGCGCTCGCGCCTCACCGAGCTGTGGAACGTGCCGCGCGTGTCCGGCGTGCGCCGCGCCGGCCCGCACTACGCCTGGTCGCGCAACGACGGCCTGCAGCCGCAGGACGTCATGGTGCTGGGCGACAGGCCGGCGGATGGCGGCAACGTGCTCTTCGACCCCGGCGCGTGGAGCGCGGACGGCACCGTGGCGCTGGCCGAGACGGTCTTCAGCGACGACGGCGCGCGCGCCGCGTGGCTGGTCTCCGACGGCGGCTCCGACTGGCGCGTCCTGCGCGTGCGCGACGCCGCCACCGGCATGGACACGGGCGACGAGCTGCACTGGCTCAAGTTCACCCGGCCCGTGTGGAGCCCGGACGGCAGCGGCTTGTGGTACTCGCGCTACCCGCAGCCCCAGCCCGGCCAGGAGCTGGTGGCCACCAACCACGACATGGAGGTGCGCTACCACAGGCTGGGTGATCCGCAGTCTGCGGACCGCCTCGTGTACTCCGACCCGTCGCAGCCGGACTGGAACTACTCCATGGAGGTGAGCGACGACGGCCGCTGGCTGGTGCGCTCGACCTGGCGCGGCTCGGCCAACAAGCGCCTGATCCACGTGCGCCCGCTGGCGGCGCCCGACGACGCGCCCTGGTCGGTGGTGGACGACACCTGGGACCTGGACATCGAGTGGCTGGGCGACGACGGCGACGTGCAGTACGTGCGCACCGGCTGGGAGGCGCCGCTCGGCCGCGTCATGGCCATCGACCTCGCGCACCCCGAGCGCGCCGCGTGGCGCGAGCTGGTGCCCGAGCGCAAGGACGCGCTCGAGTCGGTGCACCTGTTCGGCGACACGCTGGTGCTCACCTACCTGCGTGACGCGCACCACGTGGTCGTGCTGCACGGCCTCACGGACGGCGCCGAGCATGAGCTGCCGCTGCCCGGCCCCGGCAGCGTGGCCGGCTTCACCGGGCGGCGCACCGACCCGGAGACCTTCTTCGAGTTCAGCTCCTTCACCGAGCCCACGTCGGTCTGGCGCCTCTCGCTGCCCGAGGGCGCGACGCAGCGCGTGTGGCGGCCCGACGTGCGCTTCGACCCGGACGACTTCGTGACCGAGCAGGTGCGCTACCCGAGCAAGGACGGCACGCAGGTGCCCATGTTCCTGGTGCACAAGCGCGGCACGCAGGCCGACGGCCACCGGCCGGTCTTCCTGTACGGCTACGGGGGCTTCGACATCGCGCTCAAGCCGGCCTTCCGCGCCGACATCATCCCGCTGCTCGAGCGCGGGGCGGTGTGGGCGCAGCCCAGCCTGCGCGGCGGCAGCGAGTACGGCGAGGCCTGGCACGAGGCCGGCATGCTCCAGCACAAGCAGAACGTCTTCGACGACTTCATCGCCGCGGGCGAGTGGCTGGTGAAGAGCGGCTGGACGCAGCCGGGGCGCATCGCCATCTACGGCCGCAGCAACGGCGGCCTGCTGGTGGGCGCCGCGCTGACGCAGCGGCCCGACCTGTGGGGCTGCGCGCTGCCGGCCGTGGGCGTGCTGGACATGCTGCGCTACCAGCGCTTCACCATCGGCTGGAGCTGGGTGCCCGAGTACGGCAGCGCCGACGACCCGGCCGCCTTCCACTGGCTCTCGGCCTACTCGCCGCTGCACAACGTGAAGTCCGGGACGCACTATCCGCCCACCATGGTGCTGACGGCGGACCACGACGACCGCGTGGTGCCGGCGCACAGCTTCAAGTTCGCGGCCACGCTGCAGGCCGCGCAGGGCGGGCCGGCGCCCGTGATCATCCGCGTCGAGTCGCGCGCCGGGCACGGCGCGGGCAAGCCGGTGGAGTTCAAGATCGCCGAGGCCACCGACCTGTGGGCCTTCGCCCTGGCCGCGCTGGGCGAGAGCTGATGGCGCCTGAGCTGGGGGGCGCGGCGGCCTTCGACCTGTCTGGCCGCGTCGCGGTCATCACGGGGGCCTCGGCCGGCATCGGCGCGGCCACGGCGCGCCGGCTGGCGGCGCGCGGCATGCACCTCGTGCTGGGCGCCCGCCGCGTGGAGCGGCAGCGCGCGCTGGCCGACGAGCTGGCCAGCCGCCACGGCACGCGCGCGCTCTCGCTGCCGCTGGACGTGGCCGACGGCGCCTCGGTGACGCGCTTCGCGGAGGCGGCCGAGGCCTTCGCGGGCGAGCCGGGCGTGCACCTGCTGGTGAACAACGCCGGCTTCGCGAAGGGCGTGGCGCGCATCCCCACGGCCACCGAGGCCGACGAGCGCGACTGGGAGGCCATGCTGGCCACGAACGTGCTGGGCCTGCTGCGCGTCACGCGCCGCTTTGTGCCGGGCATGCTGCGCCGCGACGCGGGCCACGTCATCAACCTCGGCTCGCTGGCCGGCCTCGAGACCTACGAGGGCGGCTCGGTCTACTGCGCCAGCAAGGCCTCGGTGCGCATCATCAGCAAGGCCCTGCGCCTCGAGCTGCTGGGCAGCCAGGTGCGCGTCTGCTGCATCAACCCCGGCCTCGCGGAGACGGAGTTCTCGGTCGTGCGCCTCGGCAGCCAGGAGAAGGCCGACGCGGTCTATGCCGGCATGACGCCGCTGACGGCCGACGACATCGCCGCGAGCATCGAGTGGGTGGCCACGCTGCCGGCCGTGATGAACATCGAGGAGCTGGACCTGCAGCCGGTGGACCAGGCCTCGGCGCAGAAGGTGCACCGGCGGCCGCGCTGAGCCTGCGCGCTACAGTGGCCGGCATGCTCCGGCTGCTGCTGCCCGCCGTGCTGCTGCTCGCGACGGGCTGCGCACCGTCGGGGCAGGATGCGACGCCGGCCGCGCCGGCGGGTGTGGGCGCGGTGGCGCCGCGCGACTGGAAGCCGGCCTCGGACGATCCCTCGCCGCCCATCGCGCGCTGGGAGCTGGTGCAGGGCCTGCGCGACGACCTCGCGGCGCCGCGCCACCCGGCCGACGGCGGCGGCCGCGGCACGCTGCTTCTCGATCCGGGCGACGACGGCTCGGTCGTGGCCGGCGGCACGCGGCGCTGGACGCTGCGCTACGAGGCCGGTCCGCTGGGCGTGGCCGAGGGCGGCACGGTCTTCTTCCAGGCGCCGCCCTTCTGGGGCTGGAGCACGCCACAGGTGGAGGATCGCGACGCGCTGGGCTTCACCACGGTGCAGGGGCCGGCGGACGGCCCGGCGCTCGACGTGTTCACGGCGGACGTCTCGCTGCTGGCCATCGGCATCTCCGGCCGTGCGCTGGCGGAGGGCGAGTCGCTCACGCTCGTCTACGGCGCCGGGCCGGCGGGCGCGCGCGCGGACCGCTTCCGCGACGGCGACTCGCTCTTCCGCTTCGCCGTCGACGGCGACGGGGACGGCGTGCGCGCGCCGGTGCCGGATCCGCCGAGCATCGTGGTGCGCGCCGGGCCGCCGGCGCAGATCGTGCTGAGCGGCGCCAGCTCGGCGCGCCCGGGCGCGACGGCCCGGCTGGCGCTGGCCGTGCTGGACTCCGGCGCGAACGCCGGCGTGGATTTCGTGGGCACGATCGCGCTGGACTACGACGAGGGCCTCTCGGGCCCCGCCTCGGTGACGCTCGCGGCCGCCGACGGCGGCTGCGCCGAGGTGCCGGTGCAGGCGCTCGCGCCAGGCCTGTGGCGCGTGCGGGCGAGCGGCGCCGGCCTGGCCGCGGCCGAGAGCAACCCGCTGCAGGTGGCGGCCGAGGAGCGGCGCGTCCTGTGGGCCGACCTGCACGGCCACAGCGGCGCCTCCGACGGCACGGGCTCGCCCGAGGACTGGTGGAGCTACGCACGCCGCGCGGCGGGCCTCGACGTGGCCGCCCTCTCCGATCACGACCACTGGGGCCAACCCTTCCTCGACGCCGCGCCGGACCTGTGGGCGCACCTGGAGTCCTGCGCGCGCGCCGCCGACGAGGAGGGCCGCTTCGTCGCGCTGGTGGCCTACGAGTGGACCAGCTGGATCCACGGCCACCGCCACGTGCTCTCCTTCGAGGACGACCTCCCGCTGTACTCGTCGCTGGATCCGCGCTGGGAGACCCCGCAGCAGCTGTGGGATGCGCTGGCGGGCCGCAGCGCGCTGACGGTGGCGCACCACACCGCGGGCGGGCCCATCGCCTGCGACTGGAGCTGGGTGCCCGACCCCGTGCTCGAGCCGGTGACCGAGGTCATGTCCGCGCACGGCAGCAGCGAGGCCGCGGACTCGCCGCGGCGCATCTACGACTTCCAGGCCGGGCGCACGGCCCGCGATGCGCTGAACGCGGGCTACAGGCTGGGCTTCGTGGGCAGCGGCGACACGCACGACGGCCACCCGGGCCTGGGCCAGCTCTCGCAGCCGGGCAGCGGGCAGTCGGGCCTGGCGGCCATCCTGTCCGAGGACTGCACGCGCGCCGGGGTGCTCGAGGCGCTGCGCGCGCGGCGCTGCTACGCCACCAGCGGCCCGCGCATCCTGCTGCGCGCCGCCATGGATGGCCTGCCCATGGGCTCGGACGTGACGCCCGGCACGCACCAGCTGGCGGTGCTGGTGGCGGGCACCGCGGCGTTGGAGCGCGTCGAGCTCGTGCGCAGCGGCGCGGTGGTGGACGGCATGGCCGGCGACGGCTCGCGCGACACCAGCTTCGTGTGGTCCCTCCCGGAGCTGCGCGCCGGCGAGTACGTCTACGTGCGCGTGGTGCAGGCG
>DASUFI010000232.1:0-7571 GCA_036274635.1 Planctomycetota bacterium | reverse complement strand
CTGCAGCGCGATGCTGCCCGGCAGCTCCTCGCACCACCGCGCGCGGTTCTGCAGCTGGCCGTTCACCTCCAGCGTGAGGTCGCCGTCGCGCAGCGTGATGCGGTAGGTGTTCCACTCGCCCAGCGGCTTCTCGCTGCTGGGGAGCAGCTTCGCCGTGTGGCGCCCGTCGGTGCGGGCGGGGTCGGCGTCCAGGCCGAAGGCGTCGATGTTCCAGATGTCGCCCGCGTCGCCGCTGTTGAGCTGGGCCTCGATGCTGCGCGGCCACACCTTGTCGGGCGGCTGCACGCGGAGGAGCACGCCGCTGTTGCCGGGGTGCTGCGGGTCCGGGAAGCGCCACTCGACGGTGAGCTCGAAGCTGGTGAACGCCCGCTCGGTGCGGATGTAGCCGATGGGCTGGCCGGCGTCGTGGAGGATGGGCGTGCCGGCGTCGGTGCGGATGGACCAGGCGCTGGGGTCGGGCACGGCGACCCAGCCGGTGAGGTCCTTGCCATTCCACAGCTCGATCGGAGGGCCGAGCGTCGGCGGCGTGCTCGGGTCGTGCTGCAGGTAGGCGCACAGGTCCGCGAGCTGCTGGGGCGCGAGGCCGCGCGAGATGTCCTCGGGCATGAGCGAGAGCTTGCTCGCGCGGCGCTCGACGATGTCGGCGGCGTCGACGACGTGGCGCTTGCCTGTGCCGTCCTTGAGCAGCACCTGCGCGCCGTCGGCCTGCAGCAGGCCGGCGAGCACCGAGTCGTCGCGCAGCGTCAGCGTCACCGACTCGAAGCCCGCGCCGATCGCGGCGCTGGGGTTGAGGATCGAGTCGAGCAGCTCGGCGCGGCCGTACTTGGTGCGGATCGCCGAGAGATCGGGCCCCACGTCCCCGCCACGGCCCTGCACGGCGTGGCAGGCGGAGCAGCGCGCAGCGCCGAAGAAGAGGGACTGGCCGGCGTGGCGGTCGCCGGGGAGCGCGAGCAGGTCGGCGACGGGTGGCAGCTTCGGCGTGCCGGGGCGCGTGAAGTGCTCGCTCGCCAGGGCACGCACGCCGAGGTCAGGATTGAGGAAGATGGCTTCGGAGATGGCTGCGAGCAGTTCGGCGCGCGCGTCGTCGGGCTGCAGCGCCGCGAGGCGGCCGGCGGAGGCTTCGGCGATGAGACGCAGGCCGCCCTGCGGATCGTGAGCGAGCGCCTCGGCCGCCGCCACGCGGTCATCGACGCTGCGGGCGGGGTCACGCAGCACGCCGAGCCGGTCGTCGAGGCGCTGTGATCTCACCCTGGCTTCGCGCTCCCGGTCGGCGGCGTGGTCGAGGTAGACGAGGAACTCCACCTTCGTCGGGGCATCTGGCTGGTTCGTGCCACCGTCGTCGACCGCAGCCGTCGCGACGAAGAATGCGTCGCGCGCCCTCTCGGGCAAGTCGAAGTCGATGCGGCTCGGCGCGTGCGTCCCGATGCCGCGCTCGAAGACTCGGCCGTCCACGGACAGCGGCCCGCCGTCGCAGTTCCGACCGTTGTTCACGCTGCCCCATCCCGCCGCGGCGGAGGCCCAAGCGAGGCAGTCAGGCCCCAGCCACAGCGGCGGAGCGGGCGTGTCCTTCGTGCGCAGCACGAGCTTCGGTTCGAGCCAGTCGGCCCAGTCGCAGCCGTTGCCGTTGTCCGCCTCGGTCACGACGAGTGACATGCGACGCGACTGCCCGACCTTGACTGCCACGTCGACGCTCCCGCGCGTCACCGGCCCGCTGCGCCAGACGATGTCGGCGTCCGTCCACTCCTGCGCCGCGGCGACGTGCTGCGCGAGGCCGTAGTCGCGCCAGATGTTGGCGTCGTTGTGCTGGATCCACCACGCGGCGAGCTCGCGGGTGTCGGGCGGACCGGCGAGGGCGAGCGTGAGCATGGCTTCGCCGGCTTCGCGCGAGGTGCAGAAGGCAAGGGCGGTGAGGGATTGCTCACGGGCGGCGCGGTCGAGGGATGGGGACATGACGCGAGCGGAGAAGGCGGGGACGAGGGACTCGGGATGGAGACGCCAGGCGAGAGCGAGTGCCCCCCGAGACCATGGAGCGCTCAGCGAGTGTGCCTGTTGGTCGAGAATCCTCGTGGCGCCGAGCGCGGAAGCGGACTTCGCGCCGGCGCCACACGCTGCGCCAACGGCCTCGAGAAGAACAAGGTCGGAGGCAATTTGCGACTGAGCGAGCAACTCGCCACCACCATCGAGGCCCAGGTCCGCTCCGACGGCGAGTGCGGTGAAGATCTCGCGCAAGACACTCGATTGCATCGGCGTGGAGAGTTTCACGAAGTTGCGCAGCTTGCGCGTGTTGCCGGCGCATTGCCAGGCGCGGAGGCGTGCGATGAACAGGTCCGAATCCTGCAGGTCGTACTTCTCGTACTCGCGAAACACCGGCGGCGGCTCCAACATGTCTCGAAACCAGCCGAGGCGAGCAGAGGCCTCACGGGAGAGTGGCGCCCCGGGCGCGGACGACAATGCGCTCCGTCTGGGTCCGATCGTCTCCGGCTCGATGTTCGTGCTGGCGCACGCTCGGATCGACTGAGCCGGACTGGCCAAGGCCGTGGTCCACTGCTCGGGATCGCGGATGTCCGGCGGCACAGCGGCCAGCGGCGGCAGGGTCCTGCTCGACGTGATCCGCAGCAGCCTCCCGTACGCCCGCTGATCCTGCGCCAAGTGTCCTCCCACCCCCGGATCGAACCAGTCCGCCACGATCACCGATCCATCCGGCGCCACGCACACATCGCTCGGCCGGAAGAAGTGCCACGTCTCGTCGCCCCCGCCCGCCGCCTTGCTCACGATCAGGCCCGTGAGCTGCTGCCCGTCCGGCGCCAGCCCGTTCACCGCCGGCGCCCCCTCCACCGGCAGCAACTTGAAGCCCGCGCCGTCCGGCACGCGCCGCAGCGCATACACGCAGTTTCTGCCTGCATCCGCGCACAGCAGCGCGCCGCGCAGCGGCTCCGGCAACGCGTCACCCTCGTACACGCACACGCCCGTCGGCCCGCCGCTGCCCGTGATCAGCGTGGTCGGGCACACGCCCGGATCGTCCTGGTGCCAGTGGGCCCTCTGTACGCTCTGCCCCGGCCGCCGGTCCGCTTCCCACGTGCGCGAGCCGTCGGTCGAGAAATATCCGTAGTTGCCGCCCTCCATGACCCACGTCGCGCGGCAGCACTGGTTGCCGTCGTCGTCGTTGTCGAAGGTCCACATGTCGCCGAAGGCATCGACCACGACCTCGTAGGGGTTGCGAAAGTTGTGGGCCAGGACCGCGAGGCCGGTGCCGTCCTGGTTGCAGCGCAGGATGAGGCCGCCGACGTAGACGTGGCCGTCGTCGCTCACGAGGCCGGGCTTGTTGGGCGCCTCGAACTGGCCGCCGCCCGTGTAGCAGGAGCCGGAGCGCAGCGTGAAGCCGGACTTGTCCGTGACCACGTGCGGCCCCGCGTTGCCCAGCGCCATGTAGAGTCGCCCGTCGGGCCCCACGCTGAAGCTGTGCGCGCCATGGTCGTGGTTGGCGCCGCCGAAGCCGGTGAGAAAGACCTCCTTGCGGTCGGCCTTGAGGTCGTGGTCGTCGTCGTAGTAGGCCCACACCGTCGGCGAGCACGACACCAGCACCTTGTCCGGCAGCCAGCAGATGCCGAGTGGCGAGACGAGGTCCTTGTCCTGCGCGAACACCGTGCTCTTGTCCGCGACGCCGTCGCCGTCGCTGTCCTCGATCACCATCACGCGGTCGCCGTCGTCGTGGTGCAGACCGGGATTGCGGCCGTCCCACTGGCGGTAGTTCACGGCCTCGGTCACCCACACGCGGCCCTGCGGGTCGATGTCGATGGCGGTGGGGTTGTAGAAGAGAGGCGACTCGGCCCAGAGCGAGACGGCGCAGCCGGGCGGGACGGCGAAGGAGGAAGAGAGGTCGGATGGCGGAGACGGAGCCTGGGCTTCCGTGGCGCGGATAACCAGCAGTCCGAGTGATGCCGCCGTCGCGATGCAGGTGACGAGCGCATTGCGCGAGCACTGCCGGCGACGCGGTGCTGGGCGCACACGTCCGTAACACGCGTCACGCGGCGCCGACTGCATGGAGTCACCCATCAGGAGATTCGACAGATAGTAGACTCACGCACGTCCGTGCGCCTCCCCGCAGCTTCGGGATCCCCCATGGCCCGCGAGTACGACATCCTCATCGAACGAGATCGGGAAGGCTGGTTGGTCGCCAGTGTTCCTGCGCTGCCAGGCTGCCAGACGCAGGCGCGCTCTCAGGACGAGTTGCTCGAGCGCATCCGCGAAGCCATCCTCGCCTGCCTCGGGGAGCAGGGCGAGGAACCCGAGAGCCTCGACTTCGTCGGCATTCAGCGCGTCCGTCCCTGACGCCCCCGCTCCCGCGCCGTTCCGCTATCCTGTTCGGTCCGTCTCGGCCTATGCCGAGCAGCAATACGACATCGCTCTGGGCGACCTCGACCTCGACGGGCACCTCGACGCGGTCACCCTGGGCCAGTACGCGTCCGTGAGCACGCTGCGCGGCCAGGGTGACGGCACCTTCGAGCTGAGCGCGTCGATGCCCGCCGACGGCTCCCTCGATGCGGTGCGCGTCGGCGTCGCGGACGTCGACGGCGACGGCTGGCCCGACGTGCTGCACTCGGGCAGTCTCGACGAGACCGTCTACGTGCGGCGCAACGACGGCACGGGCGCGCTGCTGCCGAAGCTGGGTTTCGCGGCTGGCGCCAACCCCGAGGCGCTGGCGCTGGCGGACCTCGACGGTGATCACCTCCCGGACGTGGTGGCGGGCGCGGAGGGCCAGAGCTTCGGCATCCAGGGCGAGCTCGCGGTGCTGCGCAATGGCGCGGACTTCCGCTGGACGGACCTCGGCTCCGCGCTCGCCGGCACGCTGGTGTCGGTGCCGCCGACCCTGCAGGTCCCGCTGGTGACCAGCGTCGGCGGCTCGATCGTGATCCCGTGGAGCGCGTGGCCCTCGGCGGCGCCCGGGCAGGACTGGTACTTCCAGTTCGCGATCAAGGACCCGGCGGCCGTGAAGGGCGTTGCGCTGAGCAACGCGCTGAAGGCCGTGGAGCCCTGAGCACCCAGCGCGGCTTGTAGAAACGGCGCCGCGGCGGCGGCGGCGCGTGGGACTGGCCGCTCAGGCGCAGCCCTTGATCGCCCAGATGATCAGGATGATCGGCAGCGGCACGCCGAGCAGCCACAGCAGGATGCCCGTGCGCGCCCTGCCTGCCTGTTCGTTCATGAGGCGCTTCATGCGATGACTCCGGTGAGCGGGAATTGACGGGGATCGCCTCGTACGTGAGCAAGCTCCGGGCCAACCGCTCGCGCGCGCTGGAATCACCCCCTCGACGCCGCCGCCGCCACGCGGCATGCTCCCCCCGGCCGGCACGCCAAGGGGCCGAGGTCGACGACCCGTTCGACGAGACCGTCGATCTCGTGCGACTCGCGCAGGACGGCGACTCGCAGCCGCTGCGCACCTTCGACCGCTTCGAGATGCGCGACCAGGGCTCCTTCATCGACTGGCGCGCGCGGCCGGCGGAGGAGCGCATGCGCGACGCGGCCGACGACCACGGCGCGCTCGAGCGCGCGGCCGGCCGCAAGGGGCCGCTGGCGGCCGCGCGCGTCGCGCACAGGCAGATCATCCTGCGCCTCTCGCAGCTCATGGCCGGCGGTTGATCCGCGACCCGGAGGCGCGAGGGCCGCGTGAGGATTGCGTGTGGACAGCCGGAGGGCCGGCCTGATTCAATCCCCCGCCATGATCTGGTTCCTGCCCAAGGAAGAGAACTTCTTCGAGCTGTTCGAGCGCGCCGCGGGCAACGCCCACGAGGCCTCGCAGCTCTTCATCGAGTTCCTCGAGAAGTTCGACGACCTCGAGGAGCGCGCCAAGCGCATCAAGGACATCGAGCACGCGGGCGACAAGATCACCCACGACACGCTCGACCGCCTGGCGCGCACCTTCATCACGCCCATCGACCGCGAGGACATCCACACGCTGGTCTCGCGGCTGGACGACATCGTCGACCTCATCGACACGGCCGTGAACCGCATGGTGGTCTACCGCGTGGGCGCGCCGCGGCCCGAGGCGCTGGAGCTGGCGCGCTGCCTGCGCCACGCCACGGGCATCATCCGCGACGCCATGCCGCTGCTGCGCGACATGAAGAACGCGCGCCTCATCCACGAGAAGTGCATCGACATCCAGACCCAGGAGAACGAGGCCGACCGGGTCATGCAGCAGGCGCTGGCCGGGCTGTTCGACAGGTGCAAGGACCCGATCGAGATCATCAAGTGGAAGGACCTGTTCGCCGAGATCGAGTCCGCCACCGACCGCTGCGAGGACGTGGCCAACGTGCTCGACACGATCGTCCTGAAGCATGCCTGAGCTCGAGCTGCTGACCTGGGGCATCATCGCCCTCGCGCTCCTCTTCGACTTCGTCAACGGCTTTCACGACGCGGCCAACTCCATTGCCACCGTGGTGAGCACGCGCGTGCTCAAGCCGCACACGGCCGTGATCTGGGCGGCCTTCTTCAACTTCGTGGCCTTCCTCATCTTCGAGACCAAGGTCGCGGCCACCATCGGCAAGGGCGTGGTGGATCCCGACACCGTCACGCTGCCCGTCATCGCCGCCGGCCTGCTGGGCGCGATCGCGTGGGACATCATCACGTGGTACGCGGCCATCCCCTCCAGCAGCTCGCACGCGCTGGTGGGCGGCTTCGCGGGCGCGGCGCTGGTGCACGCCGGGCCGACCTCGCTGATCTGGTCCAGCCTGTTCAAGATCATGGCCTTCATCCTGCTCGCGCCGCTGCTCGGGCTGGTGATCGGCTACATCTTCATGACCATCGTGTACCTGCTGTGTCGCACCAGCGCGCCCAGCCGCGTGAGCGGGCTGTTCCGCAAGCTGCAGCTGGTCTCGGCCGCGGCCTACAGCCTCGGGCACGGCGGCAACGACGCGCAGAAGACCATGGGCATCATCCTCGCGGTGCTCATCGCCTCGAAGAAGGTGGCGGTGACGGCCAGCGTGCCGCTGTGGGTCGTGCTCTCCTGCCACGCCGCGATGGCGCTGGGCACCATGGCCGGCGGCTGGCGCATCGTGAAGACCATGGGCCAGAAGCTGGCCGAGCTGCAGCCGGTGCACGGCTTCTCGGCCGAGTCCGCCGGCGCGCTGTGCCTGTACGGCGCCACCTGGCTGGGCATCCCGGTCAGCACCACCCACACCATCACCGGCGCCATCGTGGGCGTCGGGGCCACGCGCGGCTCGCGCGCCGTGCGCTGGGGCGTGGCCGGGCGCGTCGTGTGGGCCTGGGTGCTCACCATCCCGGCGTCCGCGCTCATCGCCGCCGGCTGCTGGTGGCTGATGGCCATGGCCGGCTGGCGCTGAGGGCCTTGCCGGCCCCGGCCGACGGGGGCAATCTGGACTCGGCCGGCGTGACGCCGCGCCTCCCCGTCCGGTTGGATCCGGGGTGTCCGTACCGATGCTGCGACCGCCACACGCACTCCTCGCCGCTCTGCTCCTGCTGCCCGGCACCGCCGCCGCGGGCGAGGCCGTGCCGGTGCCGGGCCGCAACCTGCTGCGCAACGGCGACTTCGAGACGGGCACGGATGCCGTGCCCGACGG
>DASUFI010000231.1:0-18367 GCA_036274635.1 Planctomycetota bacterium | reverse complement strand
CCACCGCGGCGAGGGCCTCGCGCAGGCGCTCGTGCACCCAGGTGTAGGCCGCCACGGTCTCCGCCGGGTAGCCATCGCGCCCCGGCTCGGCGGCGATGGAGAAGGTGAGCTCGCGGTCGTGGTGGATCGCGCCGCCGCCGGTGGGCCGGCGCACGATGCGGGCGCCGGCCGCGCGCACGGCCTCCTCGTCGAAGCCCTGCCGCGGCTGGAACCAGCCCAGCGAGAGCGCCGGCGGGTCCCAGGCGTAGAGGCGCAGCGCGGGCGGCCCGCCGCCGCGCAGCAGCGCCTCGTCCAGCGCCATGTTGAAGTCCGGCGCGCCGGCGCCGGTGCGCAGCAGGCGCCAGGGCCGCTCGCTCATCGCGCGCCGTTCAGCCCGACTTGGGCACCTGAGTCTTGGTCAGGATGGCCTTGAGGCCCTCCTGCGCCCAGTTGAAGAAGTTCAGGTCGCACCAGTCCTCGTAGGCGAGATCCTTGTTGCGGCCCTCGAAGGTGGGCAGCGGGCCGCGGCGGGTGAAGTCCCGCACGCGGATGACCCACGCGCCGGCGTTGGTCTCGGCGCCCCACGCGTGATGGCGACAGCGCTCGACCCACGGGCCGATGATGTCGCCCTTGTCGGCGAGGTAGAAGGCGTCCTGCGTCTTGCTGTAGCCGGTGAGGAACAGGGACAGCTCGCTCTCGGCCGTCTGCATGCTGAGCTGGTTGCGCTGGAAGGTGTGGCCGTCGCTCGGCTGGCGGGCCTCGGGCGCCGGGTACTTGGCCATGAGCCCCGCGAACCAGTCCTCGCCTTCCTTGGCGCCGGCCTTGGCGTCCGCCACGGCCTTCTCCATCTCGGTCTGCAGCGCGTCGAGGTTGGCGTCGTTGAAGGGCTTGTTGCCCAGCGGCAGGAAGGCCGCGTCGATCACGATGTTGCCGCGCTCGAAGAACAGGCGCCCGCCGCCCTGGTAGTGCGCCAGCACCTCCTCGTCGGTGAGGCTGGCCTTCTTCCACTTGTTGTAGGACTCGCGGTAGCGGAAGTGCTCGCGGAAGCGGTCCACCGAGGTGTAGCCGCGCAGCTGCAGGATCGTGCGCAGCGGGATGAAGGACGAGGCGTACTGCGCGTCGTAGGCGGTCCACGCGTCCTTGAACTGCGCGTCGTCCATCCACGCGCCGGCGGCCACCAGGTTCTTGTGCAGCGCCTCCAGCGTGAGCAGCTCGCGCGCGATGAGCTCGATGTCCGTGTCGTTCAGGCGCCCGGCCACCAGCGGCCAGAGCTCGTCGGTGGTGACCACCCGGTCGCCCACCCGCATGAACACGTTGTCCGGCATGGGCTCGTCGAAGAAGAAGCTCACGGTGACGTTGGAGATGAGGCCGTCGCGGACCATGCCCAGGATGCTGGGCTTGAACATGGCCGGGATCTCCTCGCCGTTGATGGCCCACTGCTTGATGAAGCTGCGCAGGTTGCGGCCCTGCTCGTTGTGGCCCATCGCGTCCCAGGTGGCCGCGGGCATCCAGTCGGGCCTGGGCTCGTCCAGCGGCGGCGGGCCCTTGGCGAAGTCCCAGGCCTCGCCCGCCACCTTCTCCGCCGGGAAGGGCAGGTAGACCTTCTCGAAGAGCTGGTCGCCGGCGAGCAGCTTCCTGTACTCGGCCATGCCGATGCTGTCGTTGATCGAGTCGATGTAGTCCTTGACCGCGCGCTCACCCGGGTCGTTCGGGTCGTCGGAGGGCGTGATGCTCGCGTCGGGCACCATCTGGCCGCGCGCCTGGGCGCGGATGAGGTTCTTGGTGTCCTCGAGGCGCGCGTCGATCTCCGCGTCGGACACCGAGAAGTCGCGCGTCTCGTTGGCCGCCTGCGCGCGGGACATCTCGATCTCGGTCAGGATCTTGGTCACGTACTTGTCGGTCTCGTTGACGGCCGCGAACATGAGCGCGCGCCGGCGGAACTCGTTGCGCGAGACCTTGCGGCCGTCCGCCACCAGCACCACGTCGGCCTCCGGGTCGATCTTGCCGAGCGTCAGCGGCACCGCGTTGGCCCGGTCGCGCACGTAGGGCAGCGGCGTGCCGCGGTGCGCCTTGATGTCCGGGATGGACGACATCGAGGCGTCCTGGGGCGAGAGCGGCGTCAGGCCCTTGGGCAGGCCCGAGATGTCGCTGCCCTGCGGGGCACCCGCGGGCGGCGTCGCGGGCTGCTCCTGCGGCTGGGGCGCGGGCGCCGGGGGTGCCTGCTGGCACACTGCCGGCAGCGGCAGCAGCAGGGCGGCGAGCAGGCAGCGGACGGCGGTCATGGCGGGCTCCAGGGTGGCCGGACGGAGGATGGCGGCGTGCCTACGGGCCGCGGGCCCATGGGGTTGGCGCCGGGCCGTTCCGCCCCGCGAATCGGGACACATCATTAGCGGAAAGCTGCCGGCGGACTGTCAAGGAGCGTCCGTCGGGATTGATGGCCGCGGGCCGGCCCGCTAGGGTCCGCGCCGATGTCCCTGCCGCAGCAGCTAGCTATGGCCGTGCGGCGCCCCGGCGGCGATCCGGGCCTGCGCAGCCTGGCGCTGCTGCACGGGGCCTGCTGCGCGGGGCGCTTCGACGCCGTTCCGACGCTGCTCGAGCTGGCCGCGTCGGCCGGCGTCACGGACGTGGCGCTGCTCGAGGCCTGCCTGCAGGTGGTGGCCTACGGCGGCTTCCCGCGCGCCATCGAGGGCCTCGGGCTGCTCGCGCGACAGCGTCGCGGCCCGCCCCCGCCGCCGCCACCCGAGCCGTCGCCCGCCGCGGGCCGCGCCACGTGGGACGCGATCTATCGCGAGCAGGCCGAGGAGGTGCTGGCAGGCCTCGCCGCCGTGGCGCCCGGCTTCCCCGAGCTGGTGCTCGACGGCGCCTATCGCCGCATCCTCGCGCGCGAGGGCCTGCCGCTGCGCGAGCGCGAGCTGCTCGGCGTGGCCGCGCTGGCCCTGATGGCCCTGCCCGCGCCGCTCAGCAGCCACGTGCGCGGGGCATTGCGCAACGGATCGTCCCCGGAGGCCGTAATCGATATCCTCGACACCGCCCGCGCGCTGGCCACCCCCGAAGCCCTGCCGGTCATCGATCAGGCCGTGGACCGTCTCTCCCGGAACGTCTACCGACCATGAGCGACACCTCTCCCCCCGCGGGCGACGCGGCCAGCGAGGCGCCGGAGGCGCGGTCCGGGCCGGGGCCTGCCTGGACGATCGTGGCGCCGCTCTTCCTCGCGCTGCTGTCCATCGGCCTCCACCTGCCGACCCTGAACTACAAGCTGGTCTACGACGACGCCTTCCTGATCGGCAACAGCGCCCTCATGGCGCCGGTGGTCAGCCACTTCGGCGCGGCCTTCGCCTTCTTCGGCAACGAGTACTGGGAGGGCGTGAACCCCGACCATCCCGAGGCGCTGCGCATCAAGGGCCAGGCGCTGTACCGCCCGCTGACGCTCTTCGCCTGGGCCTGCTGCGTGGCGGCCACGGGCGGCGCCACGGTCACCTGGCCGCTGCACCTGTTGTCCATCCTGGTCAACGCCGTGGTGGTCGTGCTGCTCTACCAGCTGCTGCGGCGGCTGTTCCGGTCGACGCGCGTGGCCTTCGCGGCGGCGCTGCTCTTCGCGCTGCACCCGCTGCACAGCGAGGCGGTGGCCTACGTGGCGGGGCTCTCGGACGTGCTGTCCGCGGCCGCCGTGCTGCTGGGCCTGCTGCTCTGGGAGCGCGCGACGCGCACGCCCGGCCGCGTGCACATGGGCGCCTTCGTGGGGCTGATGGCCACGCTGTTCATCGGGCTCATGGCCAAGGAGCAGACGGCCGTGCTGCCGGCGGCGGTGGCTCTCACCGACCTCACCTTCGCGCTGCGCGGCGAGAACCGCCGCGGCTGGCCGCGCACGGCGGTGTACTTCGGCTTCCTGCTGATCCTCGGCGTGCACGTCATGGTGCGCTACGCCGCCATCGGCAACCTGCGGCCGAGCTCCATGGCCATCTCGCGGCTGGACAACCCGCTCATCAATGAGCCCTTCGGCTTCCGCCTGATCAACGGCGTGAAGATCCTGGCCATGCAGGTGTGGCTCTTCCTGTGGCCTGCGAAGCTCTCCGTCGACTACAGCTTCAACGCTCTGCCCATGTCGAAGAGCTGGCTGCAGCCCGAGGCGCTGGCGGCGGGCGTGCTGATCGCGCTGCTGCTCGTCTATGGCCTGGTGATGCTCAAGCGCCGGCCGGCGCTGGGCTGGGGCGTGTGCCTGTTCCTGGGCACGGCGCTGTTCACCAGCAACATCCTGCTGCCCATCGGCACCATCTTCGGCGAGCGCCTGATGTATCTGTCGTCGGCCGGGCTGTGCCTCGCGGTCGCGGTGCTGCTGGACGTGGTGCTGCGCGACCGGCGCCTGGGGGCCTCGCCCTGGTCGGTGGCGCCCGTCGGGCTGCTGGCGCTGTTCGCCTTCGGCGCGCTGCTGTGCGTGCGCACCTGGGAGCACAACCGCGACTTCGCCACGTCCCAGGCGCTCTTCGAGGCCGCCGAGGAGGTCGTGCCCGAGTCGGCGCGCGTGCAGTACCAGCTGGGCACGCTGATGGGCAACCAGCAGCTCTACACAGCGGCCGAAGAGCACTTCACGCGCTCGCTCGCGATCGATCCGACCATGATCCAGAGCGCCATCGGCCTCGGGGACGTGTACACCGCCTCGAACAACTGGGACAAGGCGATCGACGTCTACAACCGCATCCTCAAGCAGCTCTCGTCCAACAACCCGGAGGACCCGGCGGTCTTCGACGAGGTGACGCGCATGGTCTACACCCGCCGCGCCGGCGCCAAGGCGGGCAAGGGCGATCTCGACGGCTCGGCCGCCGACCTGCGCTCCGCCATGCAGGTCACCGGCGGCACTGAGCAGAGGGTGGGCCCGCACCTGCAGCTCGCGCGGCTGCTCATGGACCGCGGCAAGGTCGCGGAAGCGATCCCCGTGCTCAAGCAGGCGCTGGCTCTGCAGCCGGGCCACGTCGAGGCGCTCTTCCTCCTCGCGCGTTGCTCCACGCTGGTGCAGGACGAAGAGGCCTACGAGCAGGCGCTCTCGGGCCTCGAGCAGACCGAGACCGGTCGCCCTCTGGCGCTCGCCGCGCGCGCCGAGGTCGCCTTCGCGCAGGCCGATGCCGCGAACGACGAGCCCAAGCGCCTGGCCGCCCTGCAGGACTTCGAGCAGCTGCGCGACCAGCTGCCGACGCTGCCCACGCCCTACGTCTACCGCGGCCGCTACTTCGTCGAGAAGGAGCGCTTCCTCGACGCGATCATCGAGCTGGACCGCGCGCTCGAGCGCGCGCCGCGCCTGCCCGCGGCCCTGCTGTGGAAGGCCGTGGCGCAGAACGGCGCGGGCCGCCCCAAGGATGCGCTGGAGACCGAGAAGCAGCTGGAGCTCATCCTCCCCGATGCCGCCTGCTACACGGCCATGTTCCGCTCCAACTTCCTGCTGGGCGACCTGCCGGAGATGGAGAAGGCCGCCGCGAAGCTCAAGGAGCTCGGCGTCGAGCCCACCGACACCGTGCAGGACCTGGCCAAGGCCCTGCGCGACGCGGGCCGCGTGGACGACGCGATCGCGGCCGTGGAGTCGGGCCTGCTGCTGTCCGGCTCGCAGAACGACCCGGGCCTGCTCTTCAGCCTGGGCGTGCTGCTCGTCGACGCCGGCCGCTACGACGAGGCCCTCGGCGTCTTCGACCGCCAGGAGGCGGCCGAGCAGGCCATCCCCGGCCACGTCGTGGACCCCTTCCTGCCCATCAACCGCGCGCGCTGCTACATGGCCCTCGACCGCGACGTCGAGGCCGCCGCGCAGCTCGAGGTCTTCGAGCAAAGCGTGCAGCCGGACAGCACCTCGTGGCTCTCGCTGGCGCACCGCCGCTCCGAGCTGTTCCTCAAGCGCACCTCGCCCTTCTACAACCCGGCCGGCGCCGTGGAGCTCACCGAGCACGGCCTCACCGTGGCCAAGGGCCTGCGCATCGCCCATCCGCAGCTGCTGCTGTGCTCCATCGAGGCGCTCGCCGCCACGAAGGACTATGCCGGCGCCCTGGCCCGCGCCAAGGAGGCGCTCGCGTCCTTCCCCGCCGACGTGACGTTCCAGGTGGCGGCGCGCGCGATGCAGTTCGCGACGGACGGCAACGTGCCGGGAGCGATCGAGGCGCTGCGCAAGCCGAACGACAAGGACCTCAACCGGGTGGCGGCGCAGCTGGAGGGGTGACGATCTCGCTCAGACTCTCGCTCGCGGCCGTCCTCCTCGCATCAGCAGGCGGCTGCAGCGCGGCTCCCGCATCACCCGCGTCGGATGACGCCACCCCCGCACTCCAAACCGGGCCTGCGCAAGCGGTGCCCGGCTTCGAGACCGTCGATCTTCCGCACTCCCGCGCCCTGATCTTTCCTCTGGCCGACGCATACGTCGACGGCCTCGCCGTCGAGAGCGGATGGACGCCGAGCGCCGAAGACGTGCGCCACGCCCACGCCCGCCTCCACGCGCAACTGCAGGAGGCCGCCGCGGCACCCGCCCGCTTCTTCGCCAGCCCGCCGTCCGATGCCGCAGGCCGCGCCTACGTCCTCGGCGAGATCGGGAAGATTCTGGCCGTCTTCGACCAGTTCTCCCTGCAGTGCGTCGGCGTCGTGATCGACGGCCACCGGCGGATCTACTGCAACTTCATCCTGTGGCCGCACCCGTCCAACGAGCTGCAGGAGTGGATCCTCGTGCACGACGGCGGCTACTCATTCTGGCAGATCCAGTACGACACCGTCGACGATGAGTGCCTCGGCTTCACCTCCAACGGCTACGCCTGAGCCTCCCGCCTCACCCGATCTCGACGACGACGTCCCCCTTCGTCACCGTCTGCCCCGCGCTCGCGGTCACGCGCTGCACCTTGCCCTCGACGCTCGCCTTCACCTCGTTCTCCATCTTCATGGCCTCGAGGATGAAGAGCGTCTGGCCCGGGCGCACGGCGTCGCCGGGCGCGACGAGCACCTCGCGCACGATGCCGGTCATGACCGTGCGCACGACGCGCTCGCCGGCCTGCGTCGGGCCCTTGATCGTGCGCGCCAGCCATTCGCGCTCGCCGAGCACCATGGTGGCGTAGCGGCGGCCGCCGACGAGCAGGTCGAGGGCGTCGTCGGGTCGCTCCTCGACGGCCAGGTCCAGCGAGCGGCCGGCGATGAGCAGCGAGTAGGCGTGGCCCTCGGCCACCGTGCCGACGTCCACGTGGAAGGTCTGGCCGGCGAGCGTGACGGCGTAGCCGCCGCCCTCGCGGCGCACGTCGACGGCATGGTGCACGTCGCCCACCAGCACGTGGTACTTCACGACGCGCTCCCGGGGCGCCAGGCGTCGCGCCAGCCCGAGCGGCGCGCGGGCGCGGTGGCGGGCGGCGACGCGCGGCCGTCGGCGGGCGCCTCGCTGGCCGGCAGGCCGCGGCGGCGGCGCAGCACGTGGGCCATCGTCGCGCCGATCAAGGCGAGCTGCTGCTCGCGCGCCGGCGTCAGCCTGGGCCTGAACAGCTCCGGGTGGCTCTCGATCGTGGACGTGTCGTAGCGGCCGCTGCGGAAGGGCTCGCTCTCGATCGCGCGCCGCAGGAAGGGCAGGTTGGTGACCACGCCCGTGACGGTCAGCTCGAACAGCGCTCGCGCCATGCGCGCGAGGGCCTGCTCGCGCGTCGCGGCGTGCACGGAGATCTTGGCCAGCATCGGGTCGTAGTGCGGCGTGACCTCGAGGCCCTCGTACAGGCCGCTGTCCACGCGCACGCCGGCGCCGCCCGGCAGCTGCAGGCGCACGATGCGGCCCGTGGCCGGCAGGAAGCCGTTCTCGGCGTCCTCGGCGTAGAGCCGCACCTCGATGGCGTGGCCCTCGTGACGGATCTGCTCCTGCGTCCGCGGCAGCGGCTCGCCCATGGCCACCAGCAGCTGCCAGCGCACGAGGTCGAGGCCGCAGGTCCACTCCGTCACCGGGTGCTCCACCTGCAGGCGCGTGTTCATCTCGAGCATGTAGAAGTTCCGGTGCCTGTCCACCAGGAACTCGATCGTGCCCGCGTTGCGGTAGGCCACGGCCTGCGCCGCGCGCACGGCGGCCGCGCCCATCTTCGCCCGCAGCTCCTCGTCCAGCAGCGGCGAGGGGCGCTCCTCCACCACCTTCTGGTGCCGGCGCTGCAGGGAGCACTCGCGCTCGCCCAGGTGCACCACCTGGCCGTGCGCGTCGCCGAAGACCTGCACCTCGATGTGCCGCGGCTCCTCGAGGTACTTCTCCAGGTAGATGCGGTCGTCCGCGAAGGCTCCGCGCGCCTCGCCGCGCGCGCGCGCCGCCGCCGCCACCAGCTCGGCCTCGCCGCGCACGATGCGGATGCCCTTGCCGCCGCCGCCGGCGCTGGCCTTGATCATGACCGGGAAGCCGATGCGGCGCGCCTCGGCCAGCAGCGTCGCGTCGTCCTTCGCCGGCTCGGTGGTGCCCGGCACCACCGGCACGCCGGCCGCCAGCATGTGGCGCCGCGCGGCCAGCTTGTCACCCATGGCCTCCATGGCCTCGGCGCTCGGCCCGATGAAGATCAGCCCCGCCGCCTCCACCTGCCGCACGAAGGCGGCCTTCTCGGACAGGAAGCCGAAGCCGGGGTGGATGGCGTCCGCGCCCGTCTGCTTCGCGGCCGCCACCACGAGGTCGCCGCGCAGGTAGCTCTCCGCGGCCGGCGCGGGCCCGAGCCGCACGGCCTCGTAGGCGGCGCGCACGTGCAGGGCGTTGCGGTCGGCGTCGCTGTACACGGCCACGGCCTTGATGCCCATCTCGCGGCAGGTGCGCATGACGCGCAGCGCGATCTCGCCGCGGTTGGCGACGAGGACCTTGCGGATGGGGCGAAGGGCGGCGGGCATGAGCGGCGCATTGTCGGATCAGACGGGCGAGGCGCAAGACGGGAGTCTTCGCCTAGAATCCCTGCCGTGTCTCACGAGCAGAAGGAGCGCTTGGTGAAGTTCTGCACCGTCGTGGGCGGGCAGGCTGTAGCGCACCGCTATCCCAACGTGTGGCAGCGCGAGGCGGCCGACGGGACGCGCCGACTGCTCATCGGCGCGAGCTCCGGCCAAGTCGACCTGGTGCTTGCGCTGAGCCACTGCCTGGCCGAGCCGTTCGGGTTGCTCTACGTGCTCATCACCCCACGCCGAGACCACGAACCCGGGCGCTACCAGGCGCCTCGGCCGCTGAATCGCTCCGAGCTGGAGGCCTTCCTCCATCGCTTCCGTGCGTCCTTCGAGCAGGACGCGCGCCACCACGTCTGGATCCAGAGCCTCACCGATGAGACCGCGCAAGTCGTCTACGATGAGAACGACGTGATCTACGCCTACGGCCCACTCGATGAGTTCGAGAGGGTCCTGGCCGAGCGCGGCTTGCGAAGTGGCTCGATCGACATTCCGGTGCCCCACAACGTCATGTTCCACGACGCCTTCGACGACGATGAGGACGCCATCGTCGCCGAGTGGAACTGGCGGTGGTTCCCCCTCGAGGACCAGGACGATGTCTAAGCCTGCACGCCAAGCGAACTACCTTCCCGAGGTCGTGAGCGCTCGCGTCGTCGGCCCGACATCACTGATCGTCGTGTTCGACGACGGCACGCGTCGCCGCGTCAACCTCGAGCCGCTGCTTCGAGGCCCGGTCTTCGAGCCCTTGCACCGGCCCGCCTACTTCCGCAAGGCGCGCGCGGACAGTGATTCCGGCACGGTCGTCTGGCCCAACGGCGCCGACATCGCGCCCGAGACGCTGTACGAGATGCCGGAAGAGGTCGTGGCGCCGAAGCTCGGCACCGCGCGCCGCTCCGCCCGCCGCACGCGGCGCCGCTGACCGCTTCGGCATCCCGCCTCGGCTCATCCCGCCTGCGGCCGCAGGCCATGATTGGCCAGCTTGCCGGCCGGATGGCGCATGAAGAGCGCGGCGTCACTCCGTTCACGCTCGCCGGGCCTGTCCCATGACCAATGTGCCGCCACCAACACGGCGCGAGCAGCTGCGACGGCGCGAGCTCCTGCTGAGCGACCATCCCCGGTCCTTCCGCGCCCAGCGCTGGTACGCCTTGTTCCTCGTTCTCGGCTTCTTCGCGGCGCCCCTCGCAGGCTTGTTCGTGACCGGGCGCCCGCTCGTCGAGATCGGGTGGATCGACGCCTTCGTATGGAGCACGGCCGCGCTCCTGTTGCTGATCGCCGTCATCGACGGCTCCCGGCGTCTGCGGTGGCCCCTTCTTGCCGGCGTCATGGGTTTCCTCATCGGCCTCTGCATGCATCTCTACGTGAACGGCTGGTGGAAGCGGACCGACATCCATGCCGTCACGGAGAGCCTGCTGCAGGAGACGCCGCTCGCCGCGAGCGAGGCGAACTGGGTCTCGCTCGGAATTCCCGACTGGGACGACGACGTCGAGACCTGGTGCATCGCGCTCCGGGCGCTGCCGGAGGGGCTACCGCGGACCGCGAGAGTCGAGGCTCTGTCGAGCGCACTCGAGTCGGCGCTCGTGACGGGCGGGTACATTCCCGAGGGAACCATGCAAGCGGCGGTCGATGCCGGCGCGCTGACGCCGGGCGTCGCCAGGGCAATCCTCGCGGCTCATGACCCCTTCGCCCAGGACCCCGAGCCCGCGCTCGCGGAGGGCGCGCAAAGCTGGTTGTGGCGCCTGAAGAAGAGGGACCCGGGTGGCGGGAACGACTACGCCGCCGCCTGCGCGGCGCTGCTGCTCGTGCCCGATCTCGAGGGCCTGCGGAGCGGCGTCGACGCGGCCCTGCGAAATAACCTGCCGCTGCCCGGCACGACCGGTGCCATCTCATCGCTCCGCAATGCCCTCGAGCTCGCGGACCGCTACGGCTTGCCCGAGACGGCGGACGTGCTGCGCGAGCGAGCCGATGCGACGTTGCGCGGCGCGTGGATCCGCGGCCGGGTGAGTCGCGAGACGGGCTGGACGAGCTTCCCCGACGACAATCTGGGCCTCGCCGATGCGTCGGAGACTCATGCCGCGATCGAAGTGCTCGCACGCTCTGGTGTGCCCACGATGATCGACCTGCCGCTGCTGCGCTCCGCGCTCGACGCCCGCGTGGCAGACAATCGCTGGCAGGATCGCGACGAGCGGGTCCTCGCGGCGATCGATGGCGCCTTCATGGATGCCACTTGGCCCGACGCGTGCCGGCGCCGCTTGGGAGGCAGCGACGTGTTTCTGGTCTTGCTCGCCGGCCTCGCCATCTGGGCATTGATCGACGTCCAGCGACAGCCGTCATCGTCAGCCAAGATGCGCTGAGCGCCGCCTCACCCCGCCTGCAGCCGCAAGCCGTTGCTGAGCGACGCGCCCTTCACCGCGGCCCCGTCCTGGAAGCCGGCCTGCAGGTAGATGTCGATGCCGATGAGCGCCGGGTCGAGGATCGCACCCGGCAGCGAGAGGAAGCCTGCACCCGCCTGGCCAGGCGCGCCGCCCACCGCCAGCGGCACCTGCAGCGCGAGGCTACCGACGAGGAAGGTGCCGCCCTTGAAGGCCAGCGCCGCCTGCGAGAGCCCGACGAAGAGCAGGCCGCTCGCGCCGCCCACCGCGTGGTCGATGGTGATCGCGAAGCCGTTGCCGACGTCCGGACAGCCGGCGCCCGCGAGCACCGGCACGAAGCCGCCCTTGCCGCCGAGGCCGGCGCCGTAGGGCGCAAGCAGGCCCGCGCAGCCAGGGCCGCCGAGCTTGACCTCGAAGATCAGGTTGCCCGGCCCCGTGCCGCTGGTGAAGCCGGAGACGGGCACATCGGTGACGAGGGCGTCGCCCGTCCCGTCGTCGCCGGCGGTGTAGGTCTCGAGCTGGTTGGTGCCGTCGTTGATGATGATGATGCGGGAGACGGCCGGCGACCACACGCCGCCGTCGACGTCGTGAGGAATGCACTTCGCGAAGGTGGACAACGCGCCGGTGGCTGCGTTCACCCGCTGGAACTTGTCGGGCGCCACGTAGCTGGAGTTGAAGGTCAGCAGCAGGTCGCCGCCGGGCAGCTCGTCGAAGTTGGTCGGGTTCTCGGTGCCGCCGCCGTCCCACGTGGTGCACGTGACGGCTCCGCCGACGCGGGTCCCGTCGGCCGAGAGCGGGATGCGAAGCACCGAGCACAGCGCGCCGCTGCACGCGTCGGGTGCGCCCTCGCGCGTCGCGGCGAACAGCGCGTTCTGCGCGGGCGAGTAGATCATCGCGTCGACGGTGTGCTGGTAGGGCGCCGTGCCCGTGGAGTCCATCAGCACGTGCGCGACGTTCGAGGCGTCCAGCCACTCGATCTGCGGCCACCACACCACGTCGTCGCGCTGGAAGAAGATGCGGCCATCGCCCGTGGGCGCGAGCGCGCCGGGATAGGCGCCCGAGAGGCCGAGCTTGGTGGCCGTGCCGTCCGCCGCGAAGAGCCACAGGCTCTGCAGCGCCCAGCTGTCCGGCGGGACCGAGCAATAGGCCAGGACGCCGTTGCGGTAGTTGTCGAAGACCGCCGAGCCGGCTGTGCCGAGGTAGGTGGTGTCGGCGAGCATCGCGCCGTGCCCGGTCTGCGGATCGATGCGATAGATGACGTTCTCGAAGCTGCCGCCGGGGTTCATGCGCACGATGAGCTCGCCGTCCTTCCACGGGCCGGTCTGGGCGGTGGCGGTGGCGGACAGGAGCGCGAGGGCGAAGAGCGGGCGGCGCATGGCAGGGACTCCGGGGGAAGGTGTTCCGCAGGTGGAGATCCGGAGGGCAGGCGGCTGGGTCTCGCCTCGAACGGCTGGGGCTGTCATGGGGCGCCCGATGCGCCGCCCCGCGTTTCGTGTTCCACTGGGCGCACCCGGGTCAGGAGGCCTCCATGCATCTCCATCTCGCCCGTGCCGCGTCGCTCGCCATCGCTCTGCTGGCCGGCAGCCTGACCGCCGCCTCGCAGACGCTCACCGACCCGCTGGGCGCGAAGGAGGGCTACCTGTTGGTCTCGCCCGGCGACGCGGCCACCGACTCGGTGCCCACGGCCCTGTCCGCGCTCGGCGCCGTGCCGGGCCAGTCGCTGCGCATTCACGGCCTGGGCGACCTGGACTTCGGTCCGGGCGGCGACGAAGGCTTGTCGCTCATCGGCGTGTACAGCAGCAGCACGACGATCCTGCCGTCGAGCAACCAGTTCCGGATCCCGGGCGCCATCGACGCTGGCACCGACTTCGTGTCGTCGCCCACCTTCCTGGGTGGCATTCCCACCGACATCCCGGAGGACTTCCGCGTCGCGACGTCGGCGGTGCCGGAGGTGGTGGTCGAGATCCCCGCCGGCGCGCAGTTCCTGTTCGTGGGGAACCACGACACCTACTGGACCGACAACAGCGATCCGGACGGCGACCTCGCCGTGGAGATCACGGTCGTCGGCACGTGGAAGGACCTCGGCTTCGGGCTGGCGGGCACGACCGGCACTCCGGCACTGGCGGGCAGCGGCGACCTCGTCGGCAATGATCCCGTGTCGCTGACGCTGACGGGCGCGCGCGCCAACGCCAAGGCCCTCCTCGTCGTGGGGCTGAGCGGGCTCTTCGCGCCCTTCAAGGGGGGCACGCTCGTGCCGGACGCGGACTTCATCCTCGGGCCGTTCCCCACCGATGCCGCGGGCACCCTCGTGCTGCCGGGCACGTGGCCGACGGGCCTGCCGGGGCTGCTCGTGCTGTACTTCCAGGTGTGGATCCAGGATCCCGCCGGGCCGGCCGGTTTCGCCGCGAGCAACGGCGTCAGCTGTCTCACGCCGTGAAGGGCGCGCGCCGCGAATTCCGTGCCCCCCTGATGCGCCCGCCCGCGGTTCGTGCTCCACTGGGCGCCCCTGCACTGGAGGCCTCCCATGGTCCGCGACATCGCCCGGAACGCGCTGCGCTGCCTCACCCTGCTCGCCGCCGCCGCGCCAGCCGCCGCCCAGACCCTCACCCAGCCGCTCGGCCCGAAGGACTGCTACATCCTGGTCGCGCCCAGCGACGCGGCCGTCGACGCGCAGCCGCTGTCGCTCTCGACGCTGGGCGTGTTCGCGGGCCAGACGCTGCGCATGCACGGCCTGGGCGACATGGACAACGGGCCCGCGGGCGACACGATCCTCTCGCTCATCGGCGTGTTCAGCAGCGACACGGTGCTGCTGGGCCCGAGCGTCCTGCACCGCGTGCCTGGCGCCATCGACGCGGGCGCGGACTTCGTGACCTCGCCCACCGTCAGCGGGGGCCTGGCCACCGACATCCCCGAGGACTTCCGCGTCGCCACCGCGGTGCAGCCGGAGTGGTTCGTCGAGGTGCCGGCCGGCGCGAACTACCTCTTCGTCGGTAACCACGACAGCCAGTGGTTCGACAACAGCGACCCCGACGGCGACCTCGGCGTGCAGCTCACGGTCGTGGCCACGTGGAAGGACGTGGGCGGCGGGCTCGCGGGGATGGCGGGGGTGCCGGGGCTGACCGGCTCCGGCCTGCTGCTGGGCGGCGACGCGGTCACGTTGTCGCTCGCCGGCGCGCGGCCGAACGCCGGCACCTTCCTCTTCGTCGGCTTCAGCCCGCTGTTCGCGCCCTTCAAGGGGGGCACGCTCGTGCCGCACCCCGACGTCCTCCTCGGCCCGTTCTCGACCGACGCGACGGGCCACCTGGTGCTGCCCGGCGTCTGGCCGGCGGGCGTGCCCGAGATGCTGACGCTCTGGTTCCAGGAGTGGATCCAGGATCCCGCGGGGCCGGCCGGCTTCGCGGCCAGCAATGGCCTGACGGCGCTCACACCGTAGCGACGACGAGCTCGGTGACGGCTGCCAAGGTGACGCAGCACGCTTTTCAGGGAACCCCGCCATGGTCAAGACCGCCTCGACCCAGATGCTCGCCCCCGGCGCCGCTGCGCCCGACTTCGCGCTGCCGGACGCCGTCAGCGGCCGCAGCGTGAAGCTGGCTGACTTCAAGGGCTCGCCCCTGGTGGTGGCCTTCATCTGCAACCACTGCCCCTTCGTGAAGCATGTGCGCGGCGGCATCTCGGCCTTCGCGCGCGACTACGCGGCGCGCGGCCTGAAGTTCGTGGGCATCAACAGCAACGACGTGAGCGACCACCCCGACGACAGCCCGGCGAAGATGAAGGAGGAGGCGCGCGCCGCCGGCTACGTCTTCCCGTACCTGTTCGACGAGAGCCAGGCGGTGGCGCAGGCCTACAAGGCGGCCTGCACGCCGGACTTCTTCCTCTTCGACAAGGCGCACAGGCTCGTGTACCGCGGGCAGCTCGACGGCAGCCGGCCGGGCAACGACGTGCCCGTGACCGGCGAGGACCTGCGCGCCGCCGCCGACGCCGTGCTGGCCGGCCAGCCGGTCCGCGGCGAGCAGCGCCCGAGCCTCGGCTGCAACATCAAGTGGAAGAAGGGCCGCGAGCCGGCCTGGTTCAGCGGCTGAGCACGCCGCCGTCCGGCGTGTAGGAATTGCCGGCCGGCCTCGCGGCCTTGCAGATTCTGCGCGTGCGGGCGCGAGCGCTTCGGCGCGGCGGGCGGTGCCTGCGCCCGCCCAAATGGCGCTACGGCGCCCACTCCGCCGGCGGAGTGCTCGCTGGCGTCCGTGCGCCGACAGCCGGGCACCAGTTCCTGCCCCGCCGCCGCACGGCACGTCGATTGCAATGAAGCGCTCTGCGACCCGTGCGGTCCACCAGGAGATGTATTCCCGATGAACACTCGCAAGACCTCCCGCATCCTTCCCGCGCTGGTCGTCGGCCTGCTGGCCGGCGCCGTCGCGGCGCAGCAGCCCGCTCCGACCCCGAAGCCGCAGACGCCTCCGACGCCCGCCGCACCTTCAGCGCCGGCGCCCGCGAAGACCACGGCTTCCAAGGCTTCTCCCGGCGCGCCGGCGCGCGGCACCGAGCTGACGGGACGAAAGATCGTCGACGCGAGCGACAAGACGATCGCCAGCGTCGAGGACCTCGTCGTGCAGGAGTCCGGCGACGTGACCGCCGTCATCAAGCGTGAGTCCGGCGGCCTCATCTGCGTGCCACTGTCCACGCTGCAGCCCAAGATGAAGAAGCAGGACACGGACAAGGACGCGGAGAAGGGGCCGTCGACGGCGGAAGTGGACGAGTTCATGTTCACGGGCGACGCGGCGCAGCTGGCGGCCGCCGAGGTCATCCCCAGCGCCGACGCCGTGGACGCGACCTCGCTGGAGCGCTGCCGCGAGCACTTCGCGGGCAAGGCCTCCAGCGGCGCGACCAAGGCCACCGAGCCCGCCAACAAGCCGCCGGAAGCCAGGGGCACGGCCGGCTCCACGGACAAGGCGGGCGCGATGGCGGCCACCAGGCCGTGGTGCGTCAAGAAGCTGGTCGGCACGAACGTGAAGGATTCGGCCGGCGAGGGCCTGGGTGAGGTGAAGGACGTGGCCATCGACCTCGGCCGCGGCCAGCTCGCCTACGTGGTCATCTCGTCCGGCGGCGTCATGGGCGTGGGCGACAAGCTGCACGGCGTGGCGCTCAATCGCCTCGCGCGCACCGCGGACGGCAAGGACCTCACGCTGCCCGTGTCCAAGGACAGCCTGAAGTCCCTCAAGGGCTTCGACATCGATCATCTGCCGATGACACCGGATCTGTCGGTCAGCGCGACGGGCGACCTTGCTACGCCCGCGTCCTCCGACCCCAGCTCGTAGCACCCGGATCCATCTCGGCTCCGAGGCCGGGTACCCGCGGGGGTGGCCCGGCCTCGGCTCTTTTCAGGGGGCGCGGCGGCGCTCGTCGGGCGGCTCGCAGGCGTGACATGCTGACGGAGCCTCCCGCTGGAGCCCGCCGATGCGTGCCGCCCCGCCCTGCTGCTGCTCCTCTCCGCCTGCCTCGCGCCCCCGCGGGGCGACGCGCTCGACCAGGTGGACGCCACGCTCGACGCGCTGCACGCCGCCGCCGCGCGCGCCGATGGCCCGGCCTACTTCGCCTTGTTCGCGCCGCGCGCCACCTTCATCGGCACGGATCCCGGCGAGCATTGGGACCTCGCGGCCTTTCACGAATACGCCGACCCGGTCTTCGCGCGCGGCCAGGGCTGGACCTACGAGCCCTTCGACCGTCACACCACGCTCTCCGAGCACGGCGACGTGGCCTGGTTCATCGAGCGCCTGCGCAACGCGAAATACGGCGAGACGCGCGGCAGCGGCGTGCTGGTGCGCGACGACGACCGCTGGCTGATCGCGCAGTACGTGCTGTCCTTCCCCGTGCCCAACGAGCTGGCGCCCGACCTCGTCGAGCGCATCCGCGATGCGGTGCACTGAGCGGCCCGCTCAGCTCCTGCCCGGCACCGCCACCAGCGCGCCGCGCACGACGCGGTTCTCGGGCGAGGCCAGCCAGGCGATGACCGCGGCCACGTCGGCCGTCGTCGGCCAGGCCGCGAAGTCCGCCTTGGGCATGGAGGCGCGGTTGGCGGGCGTGTCCATGATGGAAGGCACCACGGCGTTCACCAGCACGCCGCGCGCGGCCACCTCCTCCGACACCGCCTGCGTGAGCGCCGCCAGCGCGGCCTTGCTCGCCGCGTAGGCCGAGAGGCCCGCCGCCGTGCGCGGCTCGATCCCGGCGCGCGCGGCCACGTTCACGATGCGCCCCTCGCCTCCCTCCATGCGCCGCAGCGCCTCGCGCGTGCACAGGAAGGCGGTCGTGGCATTGATCTCGTGCTGCTGCTGCCACGTGGCCAGCGTCGTCTCCAGCAGCGGCGCCGCGGCGAAGCCGCCCACCGTGTGGATCGAGGCCCACAGCACCGGAAGCTTCGCGAACCAGGCCGTGACATCCGGCTCGCTGGCGAGGTCCACGCCCTCGGTGAGGTGCAGCCGGGCGTGCGCCGGCAGGCTCTGGCCCGACCGCACGGGAGCGTGGACGGTCGCGCCCTGGTCGAGCAGGAGACGCGTCACGTCGGTGCCGAGCGCGCCGGCGGCGCCGGTGACCACGACGTGCCGGCCGGCGAAGATCGCGTCCGGCTCGCTCATGCCCGTCGCGCCGCCAGGATGGCGCGCAGCAGCTCCTCCGGCAGCGGTCCTTCGATCTCCGCGCACAGCACGACGTGCGCCACGTGCTGCACGCGTCGGTAGCCCGCGATGTAGTCCCTGCAGTCGCCGCACACCGCAATGTGACGCTCGAAGACCGCGAGCCGCTCGGCCGGGAGCCTGGCCTCGACGTAGTCGTCCAGGAACTCCACCAGCTCGCGGCAGGACAGCTCGCGCGCCAGGGCCCAGAGCTGGCCACAGGGCCCGCAGCCCGACGCGGCGTGCGCCTCCAGCTCCGCACGCTGCGCCGCGGCCAGCGTGTCGGTGTAGTAGGCGTGCAGCTTCTTCCTGAAGTCGTCGCAGTTCATGGTCGGAGTCCGGGAAGCGCCTGCTCGAGGAGCGCCTTGAGGCCCTGGCGCGCGCGGTGCACGCGGATCTTGGCGGCGTTCACGCTGATGCCCAGGGACGCGGCGATCTCCGCGGTCTCGAGGCCTTCGATGTCCCGCAGCAGCAGCG
>DASUFI010000230.1:0-6066 GCA_036274635.1 Planctomycetota bacterium | reverse complement strand
CCCTCGGGCGCGCCGCGGAGCTCGGCGCCGACCTCGGAGCGCTCGGCGCCCTGCGTCCGCCGGCTGCGGCCGGAGGCGCCTGACGTGCCGGCGTCCGCGGACGTCCGCCGCGCGCAGGCCGGCATCACGCTGGCCGAGACGATGATGGTCGTCATCGTGCTCGGCCTGCTGGCCACCATGGCCTGGCCGCGCTTCGACGTGGCCTGCGAGGCCACGCGCGCCGACGACGCCGCTGCCGTGCTGCGCAGCGTCTGGCTGGCGGAGCGCATGCACTGGCTCGAGCACGGCAGCTTCGCCGAGTCGCTGCAGGACCTGAGCGACCAGCACCTGCTGGACAAGGTGGTGCCCGGCCTCACGCAGCCCTTCACGTACACGCTGCTCAACGGGGACATCGGCGGCTTCGCCGTGCAGGCCCAGCGCGCGGGCAGCCAGGAATGGAGCGGCACGCTCGTGCTGGACGAGTCCGGCGGGCTCAGCGGCCAGCTGCAGGACGGAAAGGGGCACCATGTCGTCCCGAACCCCTGACGCACGCGCCGCGCGCCGCGGCTTCACCCTGCTGGAGTGCGAGGTCGCGCTCATCGTTCTCGTGCTGCTGGTCGCGGGTCTCGGGAACCTGACCGCCGCGCACCAGCGCCTGCTGGGCGCGGTGGACGACTGGATGGCCGGCGATCCCACCTTCTTCGTCGCGCGCCCCGGCGAGACGGCCGCGGTGCTGGGCACGCCCGCGACGCTGTCCGTGGACCCGCCCGCGCCGCCGGCCGCGCCGCCCGCCGGCCCGCTCGAGGTCAAGGTCCTCTCGGTGGAGGCCACGCTGGATCCGCCCACGGCCTCGGCCCAGGTCGAGCTGACGGAGGGCTGACGGTGCAGCCGCGCGCGCAGTCAGGCGTCACGCTGGTCGAGCTGCTGGTGGCCTCGATCCTCGGCTCCTTCCTGCTGATCATGGCCATGATGGCCTGGCGACCGGCCAGCGCCGAGGCGCTCTCCGTGCGCGACCGCGCGCGCTCGGGCGCGGAGCTGCGGCTGGCCGTGGAGGCGCTGCTGCAGGACCTCGGCGGCGCGGACTCGGCGCTGCCCGGGCCCGACGGCGAGCTGGTCATCAAGCGCCTGCAGCCGCTGGCCGAGCGGCTGGGCGCCTGGTCGGCGGGCGACGACGACGGCATCGAATGGTGGCTGCAGGACGGCAAGCTGCACCGTCAGGACCTGGAGCTGAACACCGACGTCATCCTCGCCGCCGGCCTCACCGGCCTGCTGGTGACCCGCGATGCGGGCGAGACGCACATCCGCCTGGAGGCCGGCGCCGGCGACGACGCGCGGTCGGTGGAGCTGGCATGGATCCAGTGAGCCGTCAGCGCCTGCTGTCCGCCACCCGCCGCGGCCAGCGCGGCTCGGTGCTCCTGATCGTGGCGGTCATGGGCGTGCTGGCCATGGGCTTCTGGGCCCTGGCGCTGCGCGGCACGCACGACGCGATCCGCGACGAAAACTTCGTCCTGCGCCGCCAGCACCGCACCCAGTCGGTGCTGCCCGCGCTGGCCCAGGTGGTGGAGCTGCTGCACTCGGGCCGCCCGCCCGAGGACCCGTACGCCTGCCTCGTCAACATCACCGGCGGCAACGACTTCTGGCCCTGCGCCGTCACCGCCACCAGCCAGGGCGACCAGGACCACTGGCTGCTCGAGGCGCACCTCGCCACCGACGAGGAGCAGGCGACGCTGCCGGCCGCACCCGTGAGCTTCGGGAGTTGAGCGTGGAGCAGCGCCGCCTGCCCGACCGCCGCCGCCGCCGCACGCCGGCCCTGTCGCGCCGCATGCTCACGGGCCGCCGCCGCGGCGGCCGCCGGGCCGGCGAGCGCAAGGACATCTACGTCGACCGCTACCGCCCGTGGGAGGGCGCCCTGGTCCTGCTCGTGGTCGCGATGTGCGCCATGGACCTGCTGCTCACGCTGGACGTGATCCAGCGCGGTGGCGAGGAGTGGAACCCCGTCATGCGCGTGGCCCTGGACCTCGGCGTGTGGCCCTTCGTGGTCATCAAGCTGGCCATCACCGCCGTGGGCGCGCTGGTGCTGCTGCTGCGCGTGCGCTTCCGCGGCATGCGCGTGGTGCTCGTGGGGCTCACGCTCCTGTACGCGCTGCTCATGGGCTGGCACGCCGTGCTGCGCGGCGAGGGGCCCGACCGGACCGCGGCCGCCGCGGAGGCGCCGCCGTGAGCGCGCGACGTCCCCGCCCCTGGCTCGAGGCCGTGCTGCTGGCCGCCGCGCTGCTGGCCAGCGAGCTGGCCTGCGACGTGGGCTTCATGCTCGACGCCTTCGGCCGCGCCAAGGTGCTCGGCTCGCTGCAGCAGGAGGCCGGATCCGTGGCGGGTGGCCTGGCGACGACCGCGCTGCTCATGCTGGCCACCGTCGTGACGCTCACGCTGGTGGCCTGCCGCGGCTGGGTGGCCTGCTCGCGGCCCGCGCGCGCCGCGCTGGTCGAGCGGCTCGGCGGCGGGCGCGCCGCGCGTCTCGCCGTGCACGCGGGCGCCACGCTGGCCTGCGTGAACGTCCTCTACTCGCTGCAGCAGTTCGTGGCGCCGGGCTCGCGGCTGCGCGAGTCGTGGGCCGCGATGCTGAGCGGCGCCCTCGACAGGCCCGTGCCCGTTCAGCCGCTGGCCTACGCCGTGCCCACGCTGGCCCTCGTGATCGTGGCCTCGCTCATGACGGCCTCGCTCGTCCTCTCCCGGCCGCTGCGCCGGCGCGCGGCGGCGTGGGGGGCGGCCACGGTCCTGCTCGTCGCCGGCTGGTCGCTGGCCACCGCGCCCGGCGCGCTGCGGCCGTTCACGACGCCAGGCAACGTGGTCATGCTGGGCCTGGACTCCTTCCAGGACAACCGCCTGGCGCTGCGCCCCGCGGGCCGGCGGCTGGCGCCGCACATCTCGGCCTTCCTCGACGACTCCTTCCGCTTCGAGAACGCCTGGACGCCGCTGGCGCGCACCTACCCGTCGTGGATCTCGATCCTCACGGGTCGCTGGCCCACGCGCGACGGCGTGCGCTTCAACCTCGCGCCCGACGCGCAGGCCGCGCCCGACAACCGCTTCCTCGGCGACGAGCTGGCCGCGGCCGGCTTCTCCACCTTCCACGCCACCGACGAGACGCGCTTCTCCATCATCCGCCCGCAGCACGGGTTCCAGTCGCTGGTGCATCCGCCCATGGGCGTGTCCGACTTCGTGCTGGCCAACCTCTTCGACTGCTCGCTGCTGAACCTCGCCCGCCGCACCGCCTTGGGTGAGGCGCTCTTCCCGGCCCTGCGCGACAACCGCGCCTCGCCCTCCTACGACCCCGAGCTGTGGACGCGCCACGTCCTGTCGGCCATCGACGAGCTGCCCCGCGACAGGCCGGTGTTCCTGGCCATCCACCTGTGCGGCGACCACTGGCCCTTCAGCACCTCCGCGCCGTGGAGCCTGTGCAGCCCGGACCCGGTGGAGTCGTGCATCGCGATGGTGGACGACCAGGCCGGCGCGCTGCTGGACGCCTTCCGCGCGGCGGGCCTGCTGCAGCGCTCGGTCACGGTCATGCTCTCGGACCACGGCGACGGCTGGCGCGGCCCGGGCGACCAGCTCAACTCGCACGGCGACGACTTCACCTCCGCCTGGTCCAACCGCATCGTGCTCGGCCTGCAGGCGCCGGGCCTCGCCGCCGGCCGCAGCGACGCGCTGGTGCGCAGCATCGACCTCTACCCGACCGTGCTCGAGCTGCTGGGCCGGCCCGTGGACGAGGCCGCGATCGACGGCCGCTCGCTCGTGCCGCTGCTGCGCGGCGAGCCGCAGGCGCCGCGCCCGCTCTATGCCGAGTCGGAGCTGGACAAGCGGCAGTACTCGCTGCGCCAGCTCATCGAGCGCAACGCCCACTGGTACTCGGTGGACCCCGCCGACGGCCTCGTGCACATCCGCGAGGACGGCTGCCGCGAGTTCCTGGCCACGCGCCACTACATGCTCGTGGAGGGCGACCTGCGCCTCATCGCCATCCCGTACCGGGGCGACTTCGAGCTGCTGCGCTTCGACGTGGCGCTGCCGCAGCACGAGCGCGTGGCCGACGAGGTGGGCGCCGCGGAACGCACCGCGATGCTGCGCCGTCTCGCGGAGCACTACGCGCTGCCGGTGGACGAGCTGCTGGCCGCCGCGCGCGCCGACGGCTTCCTCGGGCCCTCGCTGGCCATGCATGGCGTGACCACGGGGAGCGCTGCGCGGCGCTGAGGCAGGGCGGTCTTTCCATTGCATTGAGGTGTGCTGGGGAGGGTGAGGGGGCGCCGCGCAGCACTCCCCGTGGTCACGCCGTGCGCTTGGCAGGGGTGGCTGCCCGTCGCGTCGCCGCCACGCGTCGCTCATGACGAGCCATGCCCTGCGATGTCGTCGACCTTGGTCCGGGGCATCAAGGAGACCCTGCCGCGCGTGGCGGCCCGTCAATGGGGCGCCGGGACCGCGCGGGTCCGGGGGAGCCAGCGTCAGGGGCCCGCGGGACCGGCGCCGGCCGAGCCTGTCAGGTCGACCTCCGCGCAGTCGTTGACGGCGTTGTAGAAGGCCAGCGTGTCCGCGTCCGACTCCTGCGGCTTCACGCGCGCGCGGAAGACGCCCTCGGCGCTGTTGTACCAGTAGGCGCCCGGGACGCCCGGGTGCAGGACCTTGTCGGCGGGGTGCAGGACGCCCGGAAGGTGCACGGTCTGGACGGACGGCACGCCGGCCAGCTTCTCGGGGTGCGCCGGCAGCACGTCCTCCACGAACCACGTCGGATCGAGCGCGGGCGGATAGCTGCCGTCGAGCTGCTTCTGCTTCTGCACCTCGAGCACCATCACGACCTGCGCCACGTTGGCGCGCAGCGTGGAGGTCACGGCCTGCAGGCGCTGCGAGCGCAGCATGGGCGCGACGATGGCCGAGATGATCCCCAGGATCACGACGACCAGCAGCAGCTCCACCAGGGTGAAGCCGCGCGGCGCGGACGTGGGGGCGGCGGTGCGCACGCGGGACATCTCCGGCCATCGAGAGGATCGCACCTCTCGTTCATCGGCGCCCGGGGCTTGCGGGCTTGAGGCGCGCGGCCGCCCCCGGCGGCCTCAGTTCCGGCGGTAGAGCTGGAAGCCGGGGATGCCGTTGGCGGGCGGAACCAGGTCCTCGTCCACGACCAGCCGGTTGTCCACGGCGAAGACCACGTCCTGGGCCCTGGCGAGCTCCTCGCAGCGCGCCCGCTGCCCCTCGTCGCGCACGTGGCCGCTGAGGCGCACCACGCCGTGATCACAGCTCACCAGGATGAGGCTGCTGACCCGCTGCACGAGCACGTCCCACTGGAACACGCGCTCGACCAGCAGGGCCGTGCCGCGGTCGCCGATGCCGCTGCTCGGATGCACGGAACACGTGTTGCGCACGATGCGCACGCCGGGCACGCGCCCCGCGACGCCCGCGGCGAAGAGGCGCGCGGCGGTCGAGCTCACCTCGCCGGTCAGCGTCACCAGGCCCTGGTCCACGTCCACCCGCATGCCGCGGCCGGCGAAGCCGTCGGGCGTGAGGAAGTCGAAGGGGTCGGTGACCGCGGGGCCTGCCTGGCCCTCGACCTTCGTGTCCGCGGCCGGCACCACGACGCGCTGCGGCGCGGGCTGCTGGCCGGGCAGGAGCAGCTGGTCGTCCACGCTGCGCACGCCCGCGACGCCGGCGGCCAGCGACGTGAGCTTGGTCTTCTGGGCCGCGTCGCTCACGTGGCCGTTCAGCGTGACGTCACCCTCGTGCACGCCGACCACCACGCCGGCTCCGCCGGCGCTGACCAGCTTGCCGCTCACCTCGCGCGCGAGCGTGAGGTCGTCGAACAGCCCGGCCTCGTGCAGCCGGCTCTCCGCCGGCGCGCCGTCGCCGCCCTTGCGCAGGTCGGTGGCCACCCACAGGGCGATCTGCGCGTCGGAGGCCTGCTGGGCGGGGAGGGCGAGGAGCAGCGTCACGAGCCGGGCGATCACGGTGTTGCCTCCGGAAGACAGGGCCACCGCAGTCTATCCCCCGATCGGAGGAGCGGCCGGCTGGCGCCGCGGGCCTCGCGATCCAGCGGCGCGGACGGCCTGT
>DASUFI010000229.1:0-2937 GCA_036274635.1 Planctomycetota bacterium | reverse complement strand
ACTTCGGGGCCACCTTCTTCATCCTGACCGGGTTTCATGGCTGTCACGTGTTCGGCGGCGTCGTGTATCTGTCCGCGATCCTCGGCCGCGCGGTCGGCGGCCGGGCCGGCGCGCTCGTGATGGGGCTGACCGGCGCCATCGGCACCCTCCTCGCCGTGTACACGAGCTTCACCACCGCCATGCTGCCCATCGCGCTCGTCGTGTCGCTGCTCGCCCCGGTCGCGATGGCGGCAGTGCTCTTCTTCGTCGCCAGCACGCTCAAGGGCGGCGTCTACACCGCCCACGAGAACAACGAGGTCGAGATCGGCGCGCTCTACTGGCACTTCGTCGACCTGATCTGGATCCTCGTCTTCACGTTCGTCTATCTGATCTAGGGAGAACGCATGACCACGCACACCCCCGCGCAGATCGCGCACGAGAAGCGCCGCTACATCCAGGTCTTCGTCTGGCTGACGGTGCTGACGGGCCTCGAGCTCGGCGTGATCTACCTGCCGCTCTCGAAGATCGCGATCGGGCTGCTGCTCATCCTGCTCGCCGGCACCAAGGCGTCGCTGGTCGCGGCCTTCTACATGCACCTCGCCAACGAGACGCGGACCCTCACCTGGATCGCGGCCACGCCGGCCGCGCTCTGTGTGTTCCTCGTGTTCATGCTCTTGCCGGACCTGGGAGCCATCACGCGTGTCTTCAGCCAGGCGACGCATCAGGCATCGTCCGCCCCTCCGCCCCCGCACTGACCTCGGACGCGGCGCCCGGACCCTCACGCTCCTCCTCGTCCTGGGCGTCCCGCTCCTCGGCTGCGGGGCGAAGGAGCCCCCGGTTCTCGGGACGATCCCCGACTTCTCCCTGACGGAGCGGTCGGGGTCGGTCATCCACGCCGCCGACCTCGACGGCTCGGTCTGGATCGCCGGCTTCATCTTCACGCGCTGCCCGGACGTCTGCCCCGCCCTCACGGCGCGCATGGCGGACCTCCAGAAGGCGCTCGCGGGCGAGCCCGCGATCCACATGGTGTCGATCAGCGTCGACCCGACGCACGACACGCCCGCGATCCTGCGGGACTACGCCGCGCAGGCGGGCGCCAGGGACGACTGGCTCTTCCTCACGGGCTCGCGCGACCAGGTCGCGTCGCTCCTGAAGGACGGCTTCAAGGTCGCGTTCGCCGACGACGGCCCGGCGGAGGCGCCGATCACGCACAGCGACCGGCTGGTCCTCGTGGACGGTCAGCGCCGTATCCGCGGCTACTACCACGGCCGAGAGGCCGAGGACCTCGCCCGGCTGACGCGCGACGCCGAGAGGCTCCGCGGGAGCTAGGAGGCCGCCTCAAGACTTCGTTTTGAGGCGGTATGGGAGCCGAGCGCGCAGCGTCCCCCGTCGGTCGACCGTCCTGCCGCGGCAGTGGTGTGAGATGCGGCGCCACGCTCCCGCGTCCCTCACCGACTCAAGACGAAGTCTGCTTTCAAAATTCGCTTACGCCGCCCGCATGACCGAATACCCTTCGCGTTCGAGCAGCTGAATGGCACGGCGGGTTGCGCGCTCGGCGGCGCGTTCGTCCTGCAGGATAGGAGGCAGATCGCGGTAGTCCTGCCCGCGAGTGAGCATGTGGTAGATGGCAACGATCTGCGCGTGCTCCACGGCGCGCAGCGCCTTCGCGTGGCCCCGACGGCGTAGAATCCGCCGATAGCGGAGCCCGAGGGCGCCGGGCGTCCGACGGCGCACCACGGCCGTCGCACTCATGTGCAGTGCGCCACGCCCCCAGCGGTTGCCGTGGCGGGTCTTCCCGCTCTTGCGGCGTCCGGCGCTCTCGTACTGCCCGGGACAGACCCCGGCCCAGCTCGCCAGGTGCCCGGCGCTGGGAAACGTCTGCAGGTCCACGCCGAGTTCGGCGACGAGGGTCTCGGCCACGCGGTCACTCACCCCCGGCAGGGTCTTCAGCCGCGTGACCGTCGAGGCAAAAGGGAGCAGCCGCTCGCGGATCTCGCCGCTCAAGGTTTCGATGAGTTCCTCGAGGTGATCGACGTGCGCGAGCGCCTGCCCGACGAGCAGCGCGTGGTAGCGCTGGAAGCGCCCCTGCAGCGCGGTGCGCAGGGCCGGCAGCTTCTGGCGCAGCGTGCCGCGGGCCAAGTCGGCCAGCACGTGCGGATCGGTCGTCCCGCTCGCCAGGGCCTCGAGCATCGCACGCCCCGACACCCCGAGGACCTCGCTCACCACCGTGGCGAGTTTCACGCCCGCATCCTCGAGAACCTTGTGCAGCCGGTTCACGACGCGCGTGCGATCCTGGATCAGCGCCGTACGCTCGCGGGTGAGTTGCCGTAGCTCCCGAATGGGCGGCGGCGGGACGAAGCTGCTGCGGATCAAGCCGTGTTCCAGCAACTGCGCCAGCCAGGCGCTGTCCCGCACGTCCGTCTTGCGCCCCGGGACCTGCTTCACATGATGCGCGTTCGCCAGCACCAGCACGAAGTCCGCTTCCAGCAGGTAGTAGATCGGCTTCCAATAGACGCCCGTGCTCTCCATCGCCACGTGCGTCACGCCATGGCTCTGCAGCCAGTCCCGCAGCACGAGCAGCCCCTCGACGGTCGTGGCGAAGCTCTCCGTTACCTCCACCCGTTTGCCCGGCGGTGGCGGTGCCGTGCTGCAGCGCACCGTCGCCACCACGGTTGCTTTGTGAACGTCCAATCCGGCGCAGGCTTCGTGCACACGCTCCATGTCCATCCTCCTTTCACGTATGGTCGCGGTGGATGGGAGCAACGCGCATCACGAATCTGCTTTGCGTGCTCGCAGCAACACTGCGGGATACCGGCGGCTCCCGCGTCACACTTGAGTACGGACTCCCGCGGTCCAGACTACGTCGACGTCGATCCACCGCGACTCCACCCTCCCATAGACCATTTTGACCCTACGGGGTGAGCCAGCGGCTCCGGGACACTTGAGTCGGCCTCCTAG
>DASUFI010000228.1:0-34474 GCA_036274635.1 Planctomycetota bacterium | reverse complement strand
CTGATGCCGTGGAAGCGCGGCTCGGTGCCGGTGCCGATGTTCGCGTGTCCCACGGCGGTGAGCGTGGGCAGCACGTCGATGCGCGCGTCGGGGAACCAGGCGCCCTCGGCGCGCAGGCGCGTGAGCGTCGGCACGACCTCGGCGTGGCGGTCGAGGGCGTCGGCCCGCAGCCCGTCGGCGACGAGCACGACCGCCACGCGCGGCCGGCCAGCGCCGGCCACGAGCGCCTCGTCCAGCACGTGGCCGGTCGCGGTGGGCAGCGTCGCGCCCAGCAGCGCGGCCAGCGTCGGCGCGATGTCCTGCTGGCAGGCGGAGCCCGCGTAGCGGCCGGGCCGGATGAACGGCGCGCCGTGCAGCAGGAGCGGCAGGCGGGCGTCGTCGTCCCACGGCGAGCCGTGCATGTAGCGGTGGTGCGGGTCGGAGGTGGTGAGGATGTCGCCCTCGCGCGCGACGAGGAAGACCTGGCCGCTGCGGCCGGGCACGTCGCCGCGGGCGAACATGCGCAGCCACTCGGCGCGCGGCGCCGGCGCCGGGGGCGCGTCGGCCGGCCGCGGCGCGGCCGCGCCGCAGCCCATGAGCAGGAGCAGCAGGGCGGCGAGATGGCGCATGCGGAGGGCCGACTCGCGGGCGACTAGCGACCCGGCGGCGCCGAGCTCGGCTCGGCCGGTCCCGGGCCGGCGTACTCCGGACGGTTGGCGCACGCGGCGGCGTAGCCGTCGAGCAGCTTCACGTCGTCGAGGTGGAGGTAGCGCGGCTTCTGCATCTCCTTCACCCACATCGGACCGATGTACGGGTTCTTCTGGATCTCGGCATCCTGCCAGCCGTTCGTGTCGAGGCTCCTGCTCTTGCGCCAGTCGTAGTTGATGAAATAGAAGGCCTCGACTTCGGGATGGTCGTCGAGGAACTTCAGGAAGGGCTGGAACCAGGACTGCCAGTCGCGGCGGCCGTCCTCGGGGTCGTCCGTGATGTCCTCCTGCGACGGCGAGCACTCGCCGATCATGACCGGCTTCTTGTGGTCACGCGCCATCTTCAGGAACTTCTCGCTGCGCGCCAGCTTGTCGTCCGAGCCCCGCCCCGACGCGCGCCGGGCGAACTGGTCCGGCGCGAAGAGGTCGATGCCGTACCAGTCGATGACGTCGTCGCCGGGGAACCACTTCCAGCCGCGCGCGTCGTGCACGTCGAAGTCGTCCGGCGCCGACGGCTCGTAGCACCACACGAAGGCCACGTTGTCGGCGCCTGCCCCGCGGAAGATGTCCACGACCTTGCGGTAGGCGCGCGGGTAGTCGTAGGGGTGATAATCCATCCAGGCGCCCGAGAACTCGCCTCCGATGCGGAGGAACACGGGCCCCTTGTGCGAGGCGATCACCTGCGCCAGCTCGAGGATGTGCTGGTCGTAGCGCGTGGTGTCGGCGACCTCGAGGTCCACGCTGACCTGCTTGCGCGTGTTCGGATCGAGGCCGTACAGGGCGATGTCGATGTGCGGGATGCGCCCGTTCTCTTCGAGCTTCTTCATGGAGGCGCGGAAGACCTGCAGGCGGTTGTCCCAGCTCCGCGGCCAGTCCCCGATGGGCAGGAAGTCGAGCTTGCTGGCGGGCTGGATGCCCGGGTCGAGCAGCGAGAGGTAGCCCGCGTTGCCCTCGTCGAACTGGCCCATGCCGTGCAGGATGCGTCCACGCGGCGGCTCGAACTTGGCGCCATGGAGCGTGCCGGCCGCGCCGGGCTGGGCGGGCGCCGCGGCGTTGCTCCTGTCGTCCGCCGCGTGGCCGTGCGGCACGAGCAGCGGTTCGCGACCAAGGCATGCCGCACCGAGCAGGGCCGCGACGACGAGGAGGAGGGGTGTGCGCCGCATGAGGAGGGCATGAACACGATGCCGGCACGCGGGTTGCGTGTGCCAGCGGCGTTGCCCGCCCCGCGCCGCGCCCGCCTCGCTCACACGCTGAACAGGATGTGCACCACGTCGCCGTCCTTGACGACGTAGTGCTTGCCCTCCGTCTGCAGCTTGCCGGCGTCGCGGCAGCGGGCCTCGGAGCCGAGGTCGACGAGGTCCTTCCACGACACGACCTCGGCGCGGATGAAGCCGCGCTCGAGGTCGGAGTGGATCGCGCGCGCGGCGCGCTGGGCGCCGGTGCCGCGGGGGATGGGCCAGGCGCGGCACTCGTCGGGGCCGGCGGTGAGCATGGAGACGAGGTGCGCGGTCTCGAAGGCGGCGCGGATGAAGCGGTTCTGCGCGGGCTCGGTGAGGCCCAGCGAGCCGAGGAAGTCGCCCTGCTCCGCGCGGTCCATCAGGGCGATGTCCAGCTCGACCTTGGCGGAGAGCACGACCAGGCCTAGGCCGCGCGCGGCGGCGGCCAGGCCGACGTCGGGTGGCGGCGGGCGGCCCACCTCGTCCTCGGGCACGTTGAGCACCAGCAGCAGCGGCTTGAGCGAAAGCAGCTGGTAGTGGGCCACGTGCTCGAGCTCCTCGTGGCCCAGCGGCAGCGAGCGCGCGGGCTTGCCGGCCTCGAAGCCCGCGCGCAGGCGCTCGAGCAGCGCCAGCTCCAGCGGGTCGCTGCGCTCCTTCTGCAGCCGCGCGATGCGGCGCTCGACCACCTCCTGGTCCGCGAGGATGGTCTCGGTGGCCAGCGCGTCGATCTCGGCCACGGGCTGCGGCCGGCTGCCCAGGGCGTCGGGGTAGCCGCGCACCACCTGGCACAGCGCGTCCACCTCGCGCATGGCGTTGAGCGCGGCGCGATCGAGGCCGCCGCGGCCGCCGCCGATGTCCGTGAAGGCGATCTCCGCGTAGGTCGTCTTCTTCGGCTGGAAGAGCCGGGCCAGCGCGTCCACGCGCGGGTCGGGCACCTTGACCACCGCGATGTGGGTCTTGTGGCTGGCCGACACGTCCATGCCGGTGAGCGCACCGAACACCGTACTCTTGCCCGAGCCGGCCACACCGACCAGACCGATCTTCATCGCGCCTCCGCCACGAGCCGGGGCATTCTAGCGAGGGATGCGGACGTGGCGTGCGGCACGTGCGCACGAGGCGCCGCGAGGCTCATGAAAAAACGCCCATTCCGCGGCGACGCCGCGACGGAGTCGGCCGCGACCTCACGGCGGCTCCGCTGCCGGGCACCAGACAGGAGTCCCTCCATGGCCAGCGTCTGCGGAACCAGTCCGCCATCGTGCGCGGCCAGGACGCGATCCTGCGCAACCAGGTCAAGACCCTCGGCAACCAGCGGACGATCCTGCGGAACCAGAAGCGCATCATGGCGAGGTGAGGCCTCCTGGGGCTGCGGCTCCTTCAGCGCGCTCAACTCCTGCACGATGACCTCGCGCGCCTCGGGCGTGACGGTGTTGCCCATGTGGCCGCCCGAGGGCCAGATCCGGATGCGGTCGCCGAAGACCGACTCCTGCCAGGCGCGGTCCTCGTCGCTCTGCAGCCAGTCCTCGCGGTTGGTGAAGACGTGGATCCGGGTGTTGGCGCGCAGCGGCGCCTCGATGGAGTGCAGGCTGCAGGCCTCGAACATCGCGCGGTCGGTGAGGGCCGGGTCGCGCTGCGCGTAGTACGGCAGCAGGAAGGCGTAGAAGTACTCCATGAAGGAGTAGTCGGCCATCTCGGCGTAGGCGGGACCGCGCTCGTCGTCGACGAGCGGCGTGAGCAGCACGCCCATGTCGTGGCGCGACTGCGTGTCCCACAGGATGTCCATGAGCGTGATGCGGAAGCTGAGGCCGATGAGGTACTCCGCCATCTTCTGGCCGATGGGCAGCGGCTCGCCCGGCGCGAGGTCGCCCGACTCGCCCAGCTTGAGGGCCGTGTTCAGGGTGGCGAGCATCGTCTGCTCGCGCTCCGCCGGCGGCAGCGCCATCGGCGCCTCGTAGAACTCGTCGATCGTCCGGATGGCGCGCTCGAGGCTCACCGGCGAGGCGCCCGCGTAGTAGCCGTCGAAGCGCACCAGCGTGTTGCCCGGGTCCGACTCGGCGGCCGCGATGAACAGCGTGTGCATGGCGCCCAGCGACAGGCCGAGCAGGCCCTTCTTCCGCATCTGGCCCGGATGCTTCGCCTCGATGTCGCGCGCGATCAGGTCGAGGGCCACGTGCACGTCGTGCGCGTCCACCGGCTCGTAGCCGGGCAGGTCGACCGAGCTGGCGTTGCGGAAGAACTCGAAGTTCATCGTGTTGCTGAGGGTCACGGCCGAGCAGCCGGCCTGCCAGGCCCACTCGGCCGAGGCGGTGGCGTGGTTCGAGAGGCGGTGGCTGCCCGTGCCGGGCACGATGAAGACGATGGGCGCCGGCTCCGCCTGCAGCCACAGCGTGTAGGGCAGGTCGCGTCCCGTCGACGGGATGGTCACGGACGACGTCTCGCCCTGTCCCACGAAGCCGGGGTCGGTGGGCTTGAAGAAGACCGCCTGCAGCGTCTCGATCGCGGCGGTCTCCGGCGCCGGCGTGGCCACGAAGCGCAGCTGCTCCGCCGCGCGCTGCACGCTGTAGAGCATGTGCAGGAGCTGGTAGGTCTCGTCGGTGGTCTCCGCGAAGCGCACGTACTTGGGCGTCAGGTCGCTGGCGCGGTTCACGGCCAGGATGGTGAGGACCGGGAAGGGGATCCAGAAGCCGATGTTCAGCAGGATGTCGGGCACGGAGCCCACGGCGTCGCGGGTGTCGCTCGGCCCCGCGACGGGCAGCACGAGGTAGTTCGGGTCGTCCCAGCCGGCGGCCTTGAGCGACAGCCCCGTGTCCTCGGGCGGCGGCGCCTCGATGCCCCACGAGTCGGCGGGATCGAAGAAGCCCAGCAGGCCGACGGTGGTGTTGATCAGGAAGCGCAGCAGCTCCGTGCCGGCCACGCTGAACTCGCCCTGAACCAGGCTGTTCACGCCGCGCACGGGGAAGGCGAGGTTCGTGCCGAACATGCGCATGTGCTTGCGCACGGGCTCCGGGAAGATGAAGCGCCAGCCCTTGCCGATGGGCTCGACCACGTAGCGCCAGGTCCAGTCGTTGAACGAGTGCGTGCCGCGGTTGGTGGGCTCGAGCGGGTCCGCCAGCAGCGGGACGAAGGGCACTTCCTCCCTGTGGAAGTACTCCGCGCCGGGGCCGGTGTACTGCGACCAGTCGCGGCGCTGCGTCTCGATCGAGGTGGTGCAGCCGAGCAGCGCCAGCACGCTCGCCAGCACGGCGGAGCGCAGCATGCCGCGCACGCCGGGGCTGGCGTCCGCGCGCCCCGCACCGCGGAGCGGATCGCCTCCGGCCGTCACCACCCCTCCGCCGTCGCGCGCGACGATCAGCCCTTGTCGACGGTGATCGCCACGGCCTGCGCGTAGTCGAGCTGCACCCGGTCGCCGATGTGCAGCCCGTTCACGAACACCTTGCCTTCCGGCGTGGCGATGCGGTGCGAGATGAGCTCGCCCGAGGGCAGCGAGAAGACCACGATGTCGCGCTCCTTGTCGATGGACTCGAGCTTCACGCGCACGCTCGCGCCGGCGCCGACGGCCGCGCCCGGCTGGCCGCCTTGCGGCGCGCGTGCGGCGATGACGCCCGCGCCGGCGTCGGGGCCGCCCGACCCGGCCATCGACGCGCGGATCGACTCCTTGAACTTGACCTTCAGCGTGTCGCCGGCGGCGATCTGGTCGAAGTTGCGCACCTCGGGACCGCACAGGACCTGGAACATGCTGCCGTCCTCGCGGCGCAGCGTGACGATGCGGGTGGCTGCATCGACGGCCGTGACCGCGGCGGTGGCCGTGACCTCGTTCGAGATCTCGACCGGCGCGGGCGGGGTCGTCGGCTTCGTCGAGGCCTTGGTCGACGACGTGGTCTCGCAGCCGGTCACGAGCAGCAGGGCCAGGGTGGAAGCGGCCAGGGTGATGTGACGCGTGAGCATGGCGGATCCTCGTGCGGTGCGGAAACGGCCGGGCCGCGGCCTGCTTCGACGGGCCACGCGACCTCTTCGTATGCGAACCCGGCCGGCGGCGTCAAGCCCGCCCGAGGTGGCGCTAGCCCGGGATCTCCGCCTCCACGAGCCGCGTCAGCAGCTCGAGCGAAGCTGTGCGACTGGCCGGTGCTGACGTTCGTGAAGGACATCCGCTAGCTGCCGCCCACCTTGGCGTCGAGCTGGTGCACACGACCGGCGACGCCGTGCGGAGGCAGCCACCGGCCATGGCGTCCGGGTCGAGGAAGGCCCGGGCGATGCGGTCGGGCGGCGCGCGCAGCACGCGATGGATGCGGACGGTGCCGGTGGGGAAGGGAGCCTCCTCGGCCTGCGCCGGGCGTGATAAGGCGAGACGCGTCGGCTGCACGCACCGCGCGGGGCGCAAGATCCTGGGCGGGCCCCCCGCAGCGCACCCGTCATGGGCAAGGCGACGGCGCGCTGCGGGGTTGGCGGCCGGCCCCGTCACGTTCTCGATTCTGCCGTGTGCACCCGCCCGTCTACTTTTCGTGCTCCATCTTGTGGTCGTTCCACACGAAGGGGTTGGAGCCGTGCAGGCTGGCCGGTGCCTTGGGCGTGTACCAGCCGACGCCGCCGCCGATCTGCAACGGGCCGACGCCGACGCCCAAGCCGAACAGGCCGAGCTCGAGGTGCAACAGCCGCCACACGTCGACGCTCACGAGCGCGCCGCTGTGCGCGCCGCCCAGCACGTCGGCGGTGAGCAGCATGTCGTTGGCCGGCCAGGCGCAATCGGCGTAACCGCCGGCGCCGCCCCAGGTCCATTCGGTCGGGTCGACGCCACGCGCGACACCGAGGTCGACGACGGTGCAGCCACCCAGAAGCGTGAGCGCCAGGGCCAGGGAAATCGCGCGGAGCATGGTGCTTCCTCGATGGGTTGGAGTGAGTTGGACGTCAGAGACAAGCATGCGGCGGGCCAACCCGAGACGGCCGTGATGCCATGCCAGGGACGTGGGCCACACCATGACGGCCTCAGCGTCCCAGCGCCTGCAGGACCACCGAGCGCAGCTGCGGCAGCACGTTCTCGGCCACGACCTCCTGTCCCTCGGCCGTGGGGTGGATGTCGTCCGACTGCATGAAGCGCGGGTTGCCGAGGGCGTCCTCGAACATGTCCGGCACCAGCGGCACGTCCAGCTCGGCGGCCAGCGCGGGATACAGGCGGTCGAAGTCGCTCCCGCGGTCCGTGCGCAGCAGGAAGTCCGGCAGGCGCACGCCGACCAGCAGCACGCGCGCGCCCATCCCGCGAGCGGACGCGACCATGTCGCGCAGGTTCTGCCGCGTGCGCTCGAGGTCCTGACCCTGGAGGAAGTCGTTGCCCCCGAGCTCGATGACGACCACGTCGGGCCGCAGGCTGCCGAGGTCCTTCAGGACGAGCCCGCCCGAGGTGGAGAAGCCGAACACGCCGCCGTTCAGGACCTCGATGGCGATCCCGTCCTCCGCGGCGAGGCGCTGGGCGAGGATGCTCGGGTAGGGCGGCGCATCGGGTGGCAGCCCGAAGCCCGCCGCGATGCTGTCGCCGATGAAGAGGACACGCGGCACGCCGGGCACCTTGGCGGGCAGCTTCGCGAAGTTGTGGCCATGGAGGCGGATGGGCTCGGGCGGCGTGACGTGCGCGGAAGCGGCTGCGGTGGAAGGTGCCGGCTCGGCGGACGCCGCGGCCACGTGTCGAGTGCGCGCCATCGGCATGGCGGAGGCTGGCGCCATGCCCGTCTCCGGCGCCGCTGCCGATCCGCAGGCGGCAGCCAGCAGGCCGGCGAGCCGTGCGAGGCGACCGAGCCACGTTGCCTGTCCCATGATGCCGAGCAGGAACCGCGCGGCGCCTTCCAGGTGGCACCGCCGCGCGGGCGGGGGGGCCGCCGGCCCGCGCCGTCACCCGCGCGCCACGCCACCGGCGCAGCTCGGGCCGCGAGCCGCGCTTGACAGCCGGAGGCTCTGCGGAGATACTGAACTCGATGGTTCAGTATTCCTCCGCCGACATCGACGCGGCCTTCGGCGCGGTGGCCGACCCCGTGCGCCGCGGCATCCTCGAGCGGCTGGGCCGCGCCGAGGCCTCGATCAGCGAGCTGGCCGGCTTCTTCCGCATGACGCTCACCGGCATCAAGAAGCACGTCGCCGTGCTGGAAGACGTGCGGCTGATCACCACCCGCAAGACGGGCCGCGTGCGCACCTGCCGCCTCGGCCCGCGCCGCCTGGAGCAGGAGGCCGAGTGGATCGAGAAGCACCAGCGCCTCATGGACGCGAGCTTCGACCGCCTCGAGGCCGCGCTCGCGCGCAGCAAGGAGTAGGACGATGCCCGAGGCCACGACCAGGACGAAGATCACCACGCCGGCCGAGCGCGAGATCCGCATCGAGCGCGTGGTCAAGGCGCCGCGCGAGCTCGTCTGGCGCGGCTACACCGAGCCGGCCCTCATCGCGCAGTGGTGGGGCCGCGGCCACCGCCTCGTGATCGAGCGCCTCGAGCTCGAGCGCGGCGGCCACTGGCGCTGGGTCGAGCACGGCCCGCACGGCGCCTACGGCTTCGAGGGCCGCTACCGCGAGGTCACGCCGCCGACGCGATTCGTGCGCTCCTTCGAGTGGGACGGCATGCCCGCGCACGTCGCGATCGAGACCGTCACCCTCGAGGACCTCGGCGACGGCCGCACGCGCATCGTGATCCTGATGCAGATGCACACGCCCGAGGAGCGCGACGGCTTCCTGCAGTCCGGCATGCAGCAGGGCATGGACGACGCCTTCGCCCAGCTCGACGAGCTGGTGAGGAAGCGGTGAGCGCCGCGACGCGCCGCCTCGCCACCCAGGCCGCTGCGCTGCTCCTTCCGCTCGTGCTCCTGCCCGGCGCCGGCCAGGATCCGGCGCCCGGCCCGGACCGCGCCACCGCCATGCGCCGCTTCGACGACTGGATCGGCGACTGGAGCGGCGCCGGCTGGTCCCTCGACGCGGCCGGCCGCCGGACCGACCTCACGCTCGTGGAGCACGTGCAGCCACGCGTGGGCGGGACCGTGCTGCTGCTGGAGGGCCGCGGCTCAGCCCGCGCCGCGGACGGCACCGAGACGGTCACGCACGAGGGCCTGGTCCTCCTCTACTACGACGAGCACGCACGCACCTATCGCTGGAACGGCCACGAGCTCCGAGCGGGGACGGTGGACACGGAGGCCCGCATCTTCGACGGCGGGCTGCAGTGGTCGCTGCCCACCTCCGGCGGCGCGAGCGTGCGCTTCAGGATCACCATCGCCGACGGGCACTGGCACGAGACCGGCGAGGCCGGCGCGGACGGCTCCTGGCACACGTTCATGGAGATGACGCTGGAGCGTGGCGGCTGAGCGCAGGCCTCCGGCCTCGCGCGCGACTTGCTGCAGCCGCTTCCGGCGCACGTCACGGCTAGACTGTGCGCCACCGCCGAGGAGCGCGCACCTGTCCGACGATCTCGTCACCATCGCGACCTTCACCAAGGCCTACGAGGCCGAGCTGCTGCGTGGCTACCTGCTCGCGCAGGGCATCGAGTCCGTGGTGCAGGGCGCGATCTTCGCGACGACGGAGTCCCTGCCCGCGCCCTGCTGGGCCGTGCACGTGCAGGTGCGCGCGTCGGATGCCGTCACGGCCGTCCGGCTCGTGGCCGAGCACGACGCCCGGCACGCCGCGCGCCGCGGCAGCCCGTCCGCCGACACCTGCCTCGCCTGCGGCAAGCCGCTCGGGCCCCGCGACCTGCGCTGTGCGGCCTGCGGCTGGACCTGGATCGACGAGCGGGCCAGCTGAGATGCCGCGGGCGCCGCGCTCCGCCCTGGGCTTCCGCGTGCGCACCGGCCGCGCCATCGCCGTGCTGCTCGCGGGGCCCTCCGACGCACCGCGCGCCGTGTGGCGTGGCACGCTCGACCTCTTCGATCCCGACGTGCCCGCCACCATCCAGCCCTGGCACGCGGCCCTCGAGCTGCCGCGCGCCCAGGGAGAGGCCATCGTGCGCAAGGCGGCCACCGCGCTGCGCGCCATGACACGACGTCGCGTGCGCGAGCTGCTCGAGCGCGCCGAGGCCGCGGACCTGCAGCCGCGGCGCGCGGTCCTCGTGACCGGCAGCCTCGTGGACCCGGCCACGATCGCCAACGACCACATGCGCGCCCACGCCGAGGAGGGCCGCCTCTCGCGCGAGGCGCTGCGCGAGGCCGTGAAGGCCGAGGGCCTGCGCACGACCGTCCTCACCGACCGCGACGCCTGGGAGCGCGGCGCCGAGGCGCTCGGACGCCGCCCCGACGCCGTGAAGCGCGCCATCGCCGCGCTGGGCAAGCCGCTGGGCGCTCCGTGGGGCGGGCACGAGAAGCTGGCGGCGCTGGCGGCGTGGGTCGCGCTGGGCTGAGCGCTTGCCCCGGCGGGGCGCGTCGGGGATCGTGACGCCGCGAACCTGGAGCCGAACCATGCGTCGCCTCGCCGCGCTGCTGCTGCTCGCGTTCCTCGCCCCGGCGCGCGCCGGCGACGACTTCCGTCCGCCGGCCGTGCCGCTCGTCGTGCAGGACCCGTACGTCTCGGCGTGGTCCTTCAGCGACCGACTCACCGACGACTGGCCGCGTCACTGGACGGGGAAGGTGATGGCGCTGTGCGGCATGGCGCGCATCGACGAGAAGGCCTGGCGCTGGTGCGGGCCGCAGCCGGCGGGCGTGCCGGACGTGCCGGCGATGGAGCAGAAGAGCCTCCGCGTCGGCGCGCTGAGCACGGAGTACGTGTTCGAGGCGGGCGGCATCGAGCTGCGCGTCACGTTCATCTCGCCGGCGCTGCCGTGGGACCTCGATGAGGTCAGCCTGCCGCTCACGTACGTCATGTGGCAGCTGCGATCCACCGATGACGCACCTCACCTCGTGGCGCTGTACCTCGACGCGAGCGCCGAGTGGGTCGTCAACACCGTGGACCAGGACGTGGAATGGGGCCGCGTGCGGCTTGGCACCGTGCAGGCCGTGTGGATGGGCAGTGCGGACCAGCGCGTGCTGCACCGCAGCGGCGACGACGTCCGCCTGGACTGGGGACACCTCTATCTGGCGCAGCAGGACTGGCCGTCGCAGCTGGACGTCCTGCCCGGCCGTGACAACTGGAAGCCGCGCGCCATGTTCGCCGTCGGCGCCGATGCGCATGTGCGCGGCGAGTTCGTGGACACCGCCATGGCGCCGCAATTCGACGACTTGCGCCAACCCCGCGCAGCCAACGACGCATGGCCGGTCATCGCCGTCAGCACGCCCGCGGTCGCGGTGAAGCCGGTGCACGGCGATGTCGCGTCAGTCCGCGTCGGCCCGCTGCGCATTGCCTGCGACGAGGTGCGCAACATCCAGCTCATGGAGCAGCCCCTGCGGCCATGGTGGCAGCGGCGGGGCGTAGACATCGGCGCCGTGCTGGGCACCGACCCTCTGCTGGCACAGGCCCAGTGTGAGGCCGTCGCCGACTTCGAGCGCGACCTCCACTCCGACCTCGTCGCCGTCGGCGGCGAGCACTACGCCCAAGTCTGCGAGCTGGCCTTCCGCCAGGTCCTCGGCGCGCACGGCCTCGCCATCGACGGCCGCGGCCGCGCCGCGCACTTCCCCAAGGAGTGCTTCAGCAACGGCTGCATCTCCACCGTCGACGTGATCTATCCCGCCGCGCCGTTCTTCCTGGTCTTCAACCCCGGCCTGCTCGAGGCCCAGCTGCGCCCCGTGCTCGACTACGCCGCGAGCGGCCGCTGGCCGCACCCCTTCGCGCCGCACGACCTCGGCACCTACCCGCTCGCGAACGGCCAGGTCTACGGTGGCGGCGAGCGCACGGAGGAGGACCAGATGCCCGTGGAGGAGTGCGGCAACATGCTCCTCCTCGCCGGCGCCCTGCAGCACCTGTGTGGCCGCGACGCGCTGGCGCGCGAGTACGCGTCGCAGCTCGACGGGTGGGCCGCGTACCTCGAACAACGCGGCTTCGATCCCGAGAATCAGCTCTGCACCGACGACTTCGCCGGCCATCTCGCGCACAACGTCAACCTCTCGCTCAAGGCGATCCTGGCGCTGGGGGCGTGGGGCCAGGCCTGCGCCGCGATCGGCCGCGCCGACGAGGCCACGCGCTTCAGCGCCGCGGCCCGCGACTTCGCCGCGAAGTGGCAGTCCGCCGCTGGCCCGCCGCCCACCCCGCTGGCCTTCGACCAGCCCGGCACCTGGAGCCAGAAGTACAACCTCGTCTGGGACGACCTGCTCGATCTGCACCTCTTCCCGCCCGCGCTCGCCGCCGCCGAGCTGGCGCAGTACCGCGCGCAGTCCGGCCCCTTCGGCCCGCCGCTCGACAGCCGCCGCGGCTACACCAAGCTGGACTGGTCGACGTGGACGGCGGCCTTCGCGCCGGACCGCGATAGCTTCGCCGCGGCCTTCGAGCCGCTGTGGCGCTTCGTGAGCGCCACCCCGCAGCGGGTGCCGCTCACGGACTGGTACGAGACGGCCGACGCGAAGAAGGTCGGCTTCCAGGCGCGCAGCGTGGTGGGCGGGCTGTTCATCCGCTTGCTGCAGGACCGCGAGCGGGCGGCCGCGTGGAGGGCGCGGGGGAAGTAGGACCGGTGGGCCGAGTGTCCGGTCGCGCGCCGTGAACTGAAGCGCAGCATATGCACTGCATCAGTCACGCTTCAGTGCGGTCGGCGGCGCCGTGAACTGAAGCATCATTCATGCATTGCTCGAGTGATGCTTCAGTGTGCGCCGGACGCTTCGGTGCCGGCGGCGCCCCCGAGAGTGCGCGCGGTGCACTGAAGCGACGCATCCGCGTCGCACGTGCGACGCTTGAGTGCGGGCGAGGGGGTAGGACATGCGCCGCGCACTGGGGCACTGCATAGGCACTGCATGTGTCAAGCTTCAGTGCGAGACGCGGCGGGGACCCAGCCGCGATCCGGCCCCGCCCCTCAGCCCGGCGCCGCCTCCAGCGCCTTCCCGACGCGCCGCGCCACGTCCTCGGGCAGCACCCCGGCCTCGCCCAGCGCGCGGGCGGCCTCGTCCCCGGCGACGGCGTGCGCGTGCACGGCCAGCGCGGCGGCGCCCAGCGCGTCCGGCAGCGCCTGCGGCACGGCGAGCAGCGCGCCGAGGATGCCGGCGAGGACGTCGCCCATGCCGCCGGTGGCCATGCCGGGGTTGCCGGCCGGCTCGACCCACGCGCGGCGGCCGTCGGTGACGACGGTGCCGGCGCCCTTGAGCACCACGATGGCGCCGTGCTGCTGGGCCCAGCGCGCGGCCTGCGGCAGGCGCTGATCGCCGTGCGGCTTGGCGCCGCCGGTGAGCCGCGCGAACTCGCCGGGGTGGGGCGTGAGGACGGTGGGCGCCTCGGTGGCGGCGCGGCGCGCGGCCAGCGGCTCGTCGCCGAGGGTGGCGAGGAGGTTGAGGGCGTCGGCGTCCAGGACCAGGGGCCGGTGCACGTCGCGCAGCAGCCGCACGAGGAGGCGGCCGGTCTCGGCTTCGGTGCCGAGGCCGGGGCCGAGGACCACGGACGTGGCGTGCGCGGCCGCGGAGCGCAGCTCGTCGGCGGCGGCGAGGGCGAAGCCACCCTCCGTGGTCTGCGGGCAGGGCAGCACCGTGGCGAAGGGCACGGCCGAGACCACGACGGGCACCAGCGACTCGGGCACGGCGAGCTGCACGAGGCCGGCGCCCGCGCGGCCGGCGCCGAGGGCGGCCAGGATCGCGGCGCCGGGATAGCGGCGGCTGCCGGCGACGACGAGCACGGTGCCGAAGTCGCCCTTGTGCGAGTCGCGCGGCCGGGGCGGCAGCGTGGGCAGCGTGACGGCCTGCAGGCCGGGAGAGAGAGGCAGGGAGCTGACGGCCATGCGGCGCATCGTGTCGCCGCGCGCGGGAGGCGTCAATGCGATTTGGTCGCGGCCTCGCGCCTACCAGGAGGTGAAGTCGAAGAGCAGCTCGGCCTTGTCGTCCAGGTAGACGGCGGTGTATTCGCCGAAGCTCATGGGCACGACCCACCCGTGGGCGCCGAGCGGCTTGGGTTCGCCCTCGAACTTCAGTTGCTGCTCCGACGGCACCTGGGTGAGCGTGCGCGTCCAGACTTCCTTGCCCTGGTCGAGCAGCTGCAGGCGCCAGGGTTCGCCGTCCTTGTCCTGCTTGCAGACGACCAGCATCCAGCGTGCGACCGCTATACTCGGCCCCATGCCCATGAAGGAGGTCGAGCTCTACCGCATCGTCCACTCCGACAGCACGCCCGAGTGCCACATGTATCTGCGGGAGAAGGTGGCGGCGGGCGGGCGGGGGCGCGTGTTCCCGGTCATCATCGCCATGAACGAGATGGCCGAGATCCACCGCAAGGTGCACGGCATCCCGACGCGGCGGCCGATGACGCACGACATCTTCGTGTCGCTGATGAAGGCGGCGCGGCTGGCGCTGCAGTCGGTGGAGATCACGGAGCTCAAGGACGACGTCTTCTACGCGAAGATGAACTTCAAGGACGAGAACGGGCGCGCGCTGGCCATCGACGCGCGGCCCAGCGACTCGGTGGCCATCGCGACGGGCGTGGGCGCGCCGCTGTTCGCGAACGAGAAGATCCTCGACGACATCGGCATCGTGGAGGAGGACGAGGCGGGCGGCGAGGCGGAGGAGAAGGCCGAGGGCAGCAACTGATCCGCGCTTGCGGGAGGGGTGGCAGAGTGGTCGATTGCGGCGGTCTTGAAAACCGTTGGCCCGCAAGGGCTCGTGGGTTCGAATCCCACCCCCTCCGCCACGCCGGGCCACCGCGAGCCGAGGGCTTCGTTGACAAGCGCCCCCGCCGCCCCGAACAATCCGCCGACCCGTCTCGCGCGGGCAGGTGGCAGAGTGGTCGATTGCGGCGGCTTGCTAAGCCGTTGACGGGGGTTTTCTCCGTCCGAGGGTTCGAATCCCTCCCTGCCCGCCATGTCGGGCGCGCGCTCGCGCTGCTGCTTGCGGCGGCGCTGCCGGGCTGCGTGACGCGCACGCTGTTCGTGGACAGCGACCCGCCCGGCGCCACGGTCTGGCTCGACGGCGAGAAGGCGGGCACCACGCCCTACCAGGCGCCCTTCCCCGCCTACGGCACGCGGCACCTCCAGCTGGACCTCGCGGGACACCAGCGGCTGGAGGCGGACCTCGACCTGTCCACGCCGTGGTACGAGTTCTGGCCCATCGACTTCATCGCCGAGCTGCTGTGGCCGCCGGGCGTGGACGACGAGCGGCACTTAGCCTTCACGCTGCAGCCGGCGAGCCCGGCGGCCGACGACTGGGCGGCGGCCGAGGCGGCCGCGAGCCGCGCGAACACGGTGGGCCGCGAGCTGGAGGAGCCGTGAGCACGGCGGGCGGGCTGGAGGGTCAGCAGGTCATCGTCCTCGGGCTGGGCCACTTCGGTGGCGGCCTCGGGGCGGCGCGCTGGCTGCTGCGGCAGGGCGCGCGCGTCACGGTGACGGATCGGGCGCCCGCGGCCAGCCTCGCGGAACCGGCGGCCGAGCTGGCGGCGCTGGGCGCGCGGGTGGTGCTGGGCGGGCACGACGGCGTCGACTTCGGGCGCGCGCAGCTGCTGGTGGTCAACCCGGCGGTGCCGCTGACGGCCCCGCCCGTGGCGGCGGCGCGCGCGGCGGGCGTGCGCATCAACACCGAGATCGGCCTGCTCATGGAGCGCTGGCCCGGGCCCGTCGTCGGGGTCACGGGAAGCAACGGCAAGAGCACGACCAGCAGCCTCACGCACGCGGTGCTGGTCGCGGCCGGCGCGCAGGCGGCGCTGGGCGGCAACATCGGCGGCTCGCTGCTCGATGGCCTCGACCGCGCGGCGCCCGGCGACGTGGCCGTGCTGGAGATCTCCAGCTTCATGCTCGACGTGCTGGCGCCGCTGGGCCTCGGGCCCGACGTGGCCGTGCTCACGAACATCACGCCCAACCACCTCGACCGCCACGGCACCTTCGAGGCCTACAAGGAGGCCAAACGCCACATCCTGCGCCGCGCGCGCCGCGCCGTGCTCAACGCGGACGACCCGCACGTCAAGGACGCGGCCCGCGGCTTCGCGGGCGAGGCGCTGTGGTTCGGGCGCGGCGGCGACGTGACCGTGTCCGAGGACGGCAGCCTGCTCGACCGCCGCGGCTGGACGTTGCTGGCCAGCGAGGAGATCCCGCTGCCGGGCCGCATCAACCGTCTCAACCTGGCGGCGGCCTGGCTGGCCGCCGCCGCCGTGCTGGGCGACGAGGTTCGCGCCGCGCGCGCGCTGCCCGGCGCCCTGGCGCACTACGAGCCGCCGGCCCACCGGCTCGACCTGGTCGGCGCGTGGAACGGCATCTCGTGGGTGGACGACAGCAGCAGCACGACACCTGAATCCACCCGCGGCTCGCTCGAAGCCGTGGGGGGCTCGTGCGTGCTCATCGCCGGCGGCCACGACAAGGGCCTCGACCCCGAGCCGCTGCTGGACGGCGCGCGCCGCTGGGCGCGCGTCGTGCTGACGATCGGCGAGCAGGCGCCGCACCTGCTGCGCGAGCTGACGCGCCGCGGCGTGGCGGCCGAGGCCGTGGACACCATGGACGCCGCGGTGGCCCGCGCCGCGCAGGTGGCCCGGCGCGGCGAGACGGTCCTGCTCTCGCCTGGTTACAGCAGCCACGACCAGTTCACCAACTACGAGCGGCGCGCCCAACGGTTCAGGGAGCAGGTGCTCAAGCTGGCAGCCGGACGCGAGCTGGCGGCGGGCTGAGAGGCCATGCGCTCGACTCGGAGTCCATTTTTCACTCTGCCCGCACCACGACAGCCACGCTCGACACCTCCCGCAGAGTGAAAAAAGGAACTCCGAGTCGTTGCTACGTCGAAGAGCATGCCCGCCGACAGGCCGCCACGTCGCAGGGCATGCCCGCTGACAAGCTGCTACGTCGAAGGGCATGCCCTCCGGCAAGCCGCCATGTCGCAGGGCATGCCCGCCACAAGCCGGCGGGGGGGGAAGTGCCCTTCGACGACGAGGATCGACTCGGAGTCCTTTCTTCACTCTGCTGGACCTGGGTGGCGTGGTGGCGAGGGGTGCGCGCAGAGTGAAAAAAGGACTCGGAGTCGAGGAGTCAACGGCGATTCCGCGGGGGTCTTCGCTACCCCTCCCGCGTGCCTGGCGAGAGTGCTAGAACGGCGGCATGGCTGGCCATTGCGATCGCTGCGAGAACCCCGCCACCGTCCATCTGACGGAGATCAAGGGCGAGCAGAAGACCGAGCGGCACCTGTGCGAGAAGTGCGCGGCCAGCCTGCACGTTCCGTCGGCGGGCAAGGAGCTGGCCAAGCTGCTCAAGAGCTTCGAGCCGGCGCTCTCGCTGGCCACGCAGGGCCAGGCCGTGTCCACGCGCAGCTGCCCGGAGTGCGGCATGAGCTACGCGGAGTTCCGGCAGCACGGCCGCTTCGGCTGCGCGCGCGACTACGAGATCTTCGGCGAGCAGATCGAGAAGCTGCTCAAGCGCATCCACGGCGGGGGGCGCTACGCGGGCAAGAAGCCCGGCGGTGGCGCGGTGCATCCGCCGCCGTCGCGCGACGAGATCCTGCGCGTGCGGGTGCTGCTGGACGAGGCCGTCAAGGCCGAGAACTACGAGGAGGCCGCGCGCCTGCGCGACCAGATCCGCAAGCTGACGGACGAGCCCGAGACGGGCTCGGGAGGCGCCTCGGAATGAGCCCGCCGCGCGATCCGCTGCCGGCGCTGGCCGAGCTGTGGCTGCTGCGCGAGGGGGCGGACCAGGACGTGGTCGTGTCGTCGCGCATGCGGCTGGCGCGCAACGTCCAGGGCTTCCACTTCAAGTCGCGCTTCCGGGCGGAGGAGGCCGAGCGGCTGGAGCGGCACCTGCGCGGAGCCATCAAGGCCGCGCGGCCCGACCTGACCTACGCCTCGATGAACGAGCTCTCCTCGGTGCAGCGTGAGGTGCTGTTCGAGCGGCACATGGTGTCGGCCGAGCACGTGCAGGAGGCCCACCCGCGGGGCGTGGCCTTCAGCGGCGACGGCACGGTGTCGGTGCTGGTCAACGAGGAGGACCACCTGCGCATGCAGGTCTTCGCGCCCGGGCTGGACCTCTCGCGCGTGGACGGCGAGGTCAACTCGCTGGACGACCGGCTCTCGGCACTGCTGCCCTTCAGCTTCAACGAGAAGTACGGCTACCTGACGGGCTGCCCCACGAACACCGGCACCGGGCTGCGCGTGTCGGTCATGCTGCACCTGCCGGCGCTGTCCTTCCGGCCGGAGGGCAAGCCGGCGCCCGAGCCCGGCATCCTGAAGGTGAGCAAGGCCGCGCAGAAGCTGGGCCTCACGGTGCGGGGCACGCACGGCGAGAGCAGCCGCGCGGAGGGCGACTTCTACCAGATCAGCAACCAGGTCACGCTGGGCCGCTCGCCCGAGCAGGCCGTGGCCGACCTGCAGGCCATGCTGGCGCAGGTCATCGAGTACGAGCGGAACTCGCGGGCGATCCTGGTGCGGGAGGACCGCGTGCGGCTGGAGGACGTCGTCTGGCGCGCCTGGGCCACGCTGCGCTACGCGCGGCGGATCTCGTCGCGGGAAGCGCTGGCGCACCTCTCGGCGCTGCGCCTGGGGGTGTGCCTCAAGCTCATCGACACCGTGCAACTGAAGACCCTGCACACGCTCATGGTGGCCATGCAGCCGGGGCACCTGCAGCTGGGGGCCGGCCGGGACCTGCGGCCGCTGGAGCGGGACGTGGTGCGGGCCCAGCTCATTCGGGATACTCTCGGACCTGCCTGACGTCCTCGGCCTGCCGGGGGTGCAGACGGGTCCGGCGCCTGCCGAAAATACCGGCGGGCGACGGTCAGCCCGGACGCCTCCGCAGCCGATGCTATGAGGCCGCGCCTTCCCCTCCTTCGAGGGCCAACCCACCATGTTCGACCGCTTCACCGATCGCGCCCGCAAGGTCATGAACCTCGCCAAGAGCGAGGCGCAGCGCCTCAACCACGAGTACATCGGCACCGAGCACATCCTGCTCGGGCTGGTGCAGGAGGGCAGCGGGGTCGCGGCCAACGTGCTGCGCAACATGGGCATCGACCTCAAGCGCATCCGCGCCGAGATCGAGAAGCTGGTCAAGGGCAGCTCCACCATGGTCCCCATGGGCAACCTGCCCTTCACGCCGCGGGCCAAGAAGGTGCTGGAGCTGTCGCTCGAGGAGGCCAGCCAGCTCGGGCACAACTACATCGGCACCGAGCACCTGCTGCTGGGCCTGATCAAGGAGTCCGAGGGCATCGCCGCGCGCGTGCTCACCAACCTGGGCGTCAAGCTCGAGGACGTGCGCGAGGAGGTGCTCGAGTTCCTGGGCGCGCCGCAGGGCGAGCAGGAGGGCGAGGAGCGGGGCGAGGGGGCCGGCCAGGGCCAGGCCGCCGGCGCCGAGGAGGGCGAGGGCGAGGCCGGCACCAAGGGCACCAAGGGCAAGACCCCGGCGCTGAACGCCTTCGGCCGCGACCTCACCAAGCTGGCGCGCGAGAACCACCTCGACCCGGTCATCGGCCGCAAGGACGAGATCGAGCGCGTCATCCAGATCCTCTCGCGCCGCAGCAAGAACAACCCGGTGCTGCTGGGCGAGGCGGGCGTGGGCAAGACCGCCATCGTCGAGGGCCTGGCGCAGAACATCGTCAACGGCGAGGTGCCGGAGATCCTCAAGAACAAGCGCCTCGTGGTGCTGGACCTCGCGATGATGGTCGCGGGCACCAAGTACCGCGGCCAGTTCGAGGAGCGCATCAAGTCGGTGATGAACGAGGTGCGCCGCGCCAAGAACATCATCCTCTTCATCGACGAGCTGCACACGCTGGTGGGCGCGGGCGGCGCCGAGGGCGCCATCGACGCCAGCAACGTGCTCAAGCCCGCCCTGTCGCGCGGCGAGATCCAGTGCATCGGCGCCACGACGCTCACCGAGTACCGCAAGTACATCGAGAAGGACGCCGCCCTCGAGCGCCGCTTCCAGTCGGTCATGGTCGAGCCGCCCAGCCCCACGCAGACGCTCGAGATCCTCAAGGGCCTGCGCGAGCGCTACGAGAAGCACCACAACGTGCAGATCACGGACGGCGCGCTCGAGCTCGCGGTCGAGCTGTCCACGCGATACATCACCAACCGCTTCCACCCGGACAAGGCCATCGACGTCATGGACGAGGCCGGCGCGCGCGTGCGCCTCAAGGCCATGACGGCGCCGCCCGACCTCAAGGAGCTCGAGGTCGAGATCCTCAAGCTCGACAAGGAGAAGGAGGAGTGCGTCGCGGAGCAGGACTTCGAGCGCGCGGCCTACCTGCGTGACTACGCCGACAAGCTGCGCAAGAAGCGCGACCAGATCGAGCACGAGTGGAAGACCAACGCCACCGAGATCGACGGCACGGTCGACGAGGACGTCATCAGCGAGACGGTCAGCAAGATGACCGGCATCCCGCTCACGCGCCTCGACAAGGGCGAGGCCCAGCGCCTGCTCAAGATGGAGGACGAGCTGCACCGCACGGTGGTGTCGCAGGACGACGCCATCAGCGCCATCAGCAAGGCCGTGCGCCGCAGCCGCAGCGGGCTCAAGGACCCGCGCCGCCCCATGGGCAGCTTCCTCTTCCTCGGCCCCACCGGCGTGGGCAAGACGCACCTGGCCAAGCAGCTGGCGAAGTTCCTCTTCGGCACCGAGGAGGCGCTGATCCAGATCGACATGTCCGAGTACATGGAGAAGCACAACGCCTCTCGCCTCGTCGGCGCGCCCCCGGGCTACGTCGGCTACGAGGAGGGCGGCCAGCTCACCGAGAAGATCCGCCGCCGCCCCTACGCGGTCGTGCTCCTCGACGAGATCGAGAAGGCGCACCCGGACGTCTACAACATGCTGCTGCAGATCATGGAGGAGGGCCGCCTCACGGACTCCTTCGGCCGGCAGGTCGACTTCCGCAACGTGTGCCTGATCATGACCAGCAACATCGGCGCCTCGATCATCAAGAACCAGGCCGGCCTCGGCTTCGCCTCGCGCGACACCGAGCGCAGCTTCGGCAAGATGCGCGACAACCTCATGAACGAGGTGCACCGCCACTTCCGGCCCGAGTTCCTGAACCGCCTCGACGACGTGATCGTGTTCCGCCCGCTGCAGAACGCGGACCTGGTGCGCATCCTCGACATCGAGCTGCGCGGCATCCGCGACCGCCTCGCCTCCAAGGGCCTGCAGCTCGAGCTGACCCAGGCCGCCCAGGACCTGGTCATCAAGCAGGGCACGAACCTGGAGATGGGCGCCCGCCCGCTGCGCCGCGCCGTCGAGCGCTTCCTCGAGGACGCCCTGAGCGAGGAGCTGCTCAAGGGCGAGTTCGAAGGCAGCAAGAAGATCGTGGCCGACGCGCCCACCCCGGATGCCGGGCGCCTCACCTTCACCGGCATCAACGAGCCGGCGGAGGCGACGAGCGCGAAGTAGCGCGGAGTCGCGCGAGGTAGATCGAAGGGCGCGCCACCGGCGCGCCCTTCGATCAAAGTGCTGGGGGGCATGCTCTTCGACGTAGCGACGACTCGGAGCATTTTTTTCACCCTGCGCGTGATGGTGAGCGGGCGAGGCGCGTGGGAGCAGGGTGAAAAACATGCTCGGAGTCGCCTGGCATTGTGGGCGGGCTGGGGCGTGTGAGCGGGCGTTCCTTCCAGCAGCCAAAGGGCATGCCCTTCGGCGGGCGCATCGACTTCCTCGACTCCGAGCATGTTTTTCACCCTGCCCGCACGCGGTCCGCGTGCGCACCCCGCCCCGCAGGGTGAAAAAAATGCTCCGAGTCGACAGGTCGTCGCAGGGCACTTTCCCCCCCCCCCGCGCATGCCTGCTCACCGCAAAACCCCGCCATCTCCCGTGAGCCAGGCGGCGACGCGTTCGGCGAGCCAGTCGTGGCCCTCCGCATTGAAGTGGCCATCGAGAGGGGCGGCGGAGCGCCACCACGCGGAGAGATCCTCCCAGCCGTGCTGCTGCATGACCTCGAGCAGGAAGGGGTACAGGCCGAAGACGCGGAAGCCCGCGTCGCTCAGCGCGGGGAGCAGCGAGGCGTGCAGGGTGTCGTAGTGGCGCTGGGCCGAGCGACCCGGCCGCAGGAAGGAGTCGAAGACCATGAGCACGACGGGGATGCCGCGCTCGTGGCACGACGCAGCCGCGCCGCGCAGCGCCTGGAGGTGCGCGTCGTAGAGCGGCCCGCCGCAGAAGTAGCCGTCCTCCGAGCGCTGCTGGTTCACCAGGGTGAATTCCGGCTGCAGCAGCGACGCGACATGGAGCCGGCGCAGGAGCAGCTTGAGCAGGGCCGAATGCAGCAGGTTGTCGCCGTCCTCGGGCCCCAGGATGAAGGTCTTGCCGGGCGGGTCGAGGGGGAAGGCGTCGCGGTGGTCGTAGTGCCAGACGACGAGGTCGGGCTGCCACGGGAGCGCGCGCAGCTCGAACAGTCGCGCCTGCTGCGTGGAGACGTAGGCGCTGACGGAGACGTCGAGCACCTCGACCGGCCGGTCGAGCACGCGTTCGAGCCGGTCGGCCATGCGCCAGGGCCACGCGCTCTCGGCCGGCACGCCGAGGCCAAAGCTGCCCGAGGCGCCGACGACCGCGACGCGCAGGGGCTCGCCCGCCGGCCGCGGCGCGCGCGGCGGCGACGTGCGCACCCGCAGGCCCTCGGCGTCCGTCACGACGTGCCAGCCGGCAAAATGCATGTCGAGGCCGGGTCGCGGCTCGAAGAGCAGCAGCGGATCGACGCTCCAGCGCACCAGCGGAGAGATGTCGATCGCTTCGCGAGCGAGACGGATGCGCTCGGCATCGACCTCGTCCGCGAAACGCACGCGGACGACGAGCTCGGCGAGGAACAGGCCCGCCAGCAGAGCCGCCATGATGATCCCGAGGCGGCTGCGATGGCTCATGGAACGCGCTCTCGGCTCCGCGCCCGCGTCGCCCGTCCCGATGGCGGGCCGGCGCGGCGCCGTGTCGGTTTCCGTTCCCGCCGTGCCATGCTAGCGGAGTTTCCGCGGAGGATGTCATGCACCCGACTCGCTGCCTGGCCCTCGCCCTGCTGGCCGCCGCCGCGCAGCCGCAGGATGCGCCGCCACGGCCGCCAGCGGTCGCGCGGCCTCTTCCCGCCGATGTCGAGTGGCTGGACCAGCCGCCGCCGGAAGCGGCCGCGCTCGCTGCCAACCCGGCCGCCTTTGCCGAGCTGCTCGACAAGAACGGCCTCTCGCTCGACATACAGGGCGGCACGCTCGCGGTGCGCGGCTCCGTCCTTCACGACGAGCAGTCGCTGGGCGGCTACCCGGTGGAGTACCTGGTCGTCACCGAGCGCGGGCGCACGCACGAGGCGCTGATCCTGGTGCGCGCGCAGCCGGCGCTGGTGGACGCGTGCCTGCGGGCGCTGGGGCTGGCGCCGGGCAGCTCGATGCACTCGACACCCAAGGAGCCGCCGCCCACGGCGGAAGAGCTGGCGGCGGGCGCGGACCCGTGGGAGGTCGTGCCGGCCGCGGGGGAGCTCGTGGACGTGCGCCTGGCGTGGACCGGCGCGGACGGCGCGCCGCGCAGCATCCCGCTCGAGTCCGCGCTGCTGGACGTGCGCACCGGCCAGGCGCTGCCGCAGCGCGACTGGGTCTACACCGGCGGCGGCTTCGGGCCGCTGCGCGCGGGCCGGCGCGTGCTGCAGACCTTCCTGGCCGACGCGCAGGGCGACATCGTGGGCATCTCGCCGATGGACCGCGGCGGCGAGGGCGTGTGCGTGCTCGAGCGCAACAGCCCCGACGGCGCGGACGACTCGCTGTACCAGGTGGACGGCGCGACGGCGCCGCCGCGCGGCACGGCCATCACGCTGCTGCTGCGTCCCACGGGCGCGCGCACCGCGCCGGCGACCGGGCCGCAGCCGGAGGTAGTGGTCACGGGCGAGCTGGGTGCGCGCCTCGACGCCTGGCTCACGCGCCTCACGGCCTGGGGCTTCTCGGGCACGGTCATGGTCGAGCGCGGCGCGGAGGTGCTGCTGCACAAGGGCTACGGCCTCGCCGACCGCGAGCGCGGCACGCCCGTGACCACGGCCACCGCCTGGCCCTTCTCGTCCATCTGCAAGCAGTTCACGGCGGCAGCCATCCTGCAGCTGGAGGCGGCGGGCAAGCTGAAGCTGGACGACAGCATCGCGGACCACCTCGACGGCGTGCCCGAGGACAAGTACGGCATCACGCTGCGGATGCTGCTGGGGCACACGTCGGGGCTGCCCATCGCGCTGCCGCAGCCGACGCCCGACTCGCCCACCCTCATCGGCGACCGGCGCGCGACGGTGTCGGCCATCCTCGCGCTGCCCCTGCAGTCGGCGCCGGGCGCGCAGTTCAGCTACAGCAACCTGGGCTACGCGCTGCTGGCGGCGGTCGTGGAGTCGGCGGCCGACGACATCTTTCGTGGCTACCTCGGCGAGCACGTCTTCCAGCCCGCGGCCATGACCAGCGCGGGCCTGTTCGGCGAGCCGCGCTGGTCGGCCGACCGCCTCGCGCGTGGCTACACCGGTGCGCCCGGCGCGCAGCAGCCCGCCCCGCAGCCGGCCAACGGGCCGCTGACGTGGGAGCGCGTGGGCGCCGGCGCGGTCGTGTGCACGGTGCGCGACCTGTCGCGCTGGGTGCACGCGCTGACGGCCGGCACGATCCTGCCCCCGCCGCAGCTCGCGACCATGTTCACGCCGGGCCTCGGGGACTACGGCTGCGCGTGGTGGATCATCGACGGCGGCGCCGGCCGCGGCCGCCTCGCCTGGCACGACGGCCTGCTCGCGGGCTACCGCTCCGAGGTGCGCCGCTACCTCGACCACGACGTCACGATCATCGTCGCCGACAACAGCGAGATGGAGGGCGTGGCCGCGCCACTCGCGGACATCGCTTTCGGCGGCGAGCTGCCACGGCCGCCGGCGGTGGGCGCGCTCGACGCGGCGGCGGCGACGGCCATCGCGGGCACCTGGGGCGCGGCCGAGGGCCCGCACCTCGACGTACGCGCGCCGGCCGAGGATCCGGGCGCGCTCTGGGCCGTGCCCCTCGACCAGGCGGCGCTCGACCTGCTCGACGGCGCGGACGCCGCCACGCGCCAGGCGCGCGGCAAGTATTCGGTGCGCACGCTGGCCTTCCTGGTGGCCGTGGCCAACGCGCGCTGGGACGAGTGCGCCGGCACGCTGGGCCCCGACGCGACGGCGGCGCAGTGCGAGGCCACCTTCGGCCCGTGGTGGAAGCACGTGGGCGAGGGCCTGGGCGCGGCGGTGCAGCCGCGGGTGGTGGCCGCCGGCAGCGAGCGCGGCCGGATGGCCGTGGACGTGGAGCTGCAGTTCGCGCAGGGCGTGGCGAAGCGGCGGATCTTCTGGCAGGACGGCGAGCTCACAGACATCCGCATCCCGGCCGGCCCGCTGGGCGCCCGGCGCTGCCTGCCGGCGGCGGACGGCGACGGCCTGTGGCGCAGCTGGCGACTCGAGGAGGGTGCCGGGCCGTCCCTGCAGGCTCGGGCCGCGGCGGACGGCACCCGGGAGCTGGCCATCCTCCCGCAGGCGGGCGAGGAGCGGGTGCTGCGGCGAGCTCCGTAGCAGCCCGTCGAGGGGGACCGTCTCGTGGCGAGATGACAGCGCCACGGCGGCGCCGGATGTCGGGGCGCGGCCCTCTTCGGTAGTGTGGCGAACCCTTCGCGAGGAGCCTGCCATGCTCAGCGTCACCGTCCGCGGCGTCGTCCCGTCCCTGCTGACCCTGCTCGCGATGCTGCCCGCCGCGCGCGCCGCGGATCCATCGGGCGCGGATACGCAGCCCGACGCGCGCATGCTGCGCTACCCGGACGTGTCGGCCACCCAGATCGCCCTCGTGTACGCCGACGACATCTGGCTCGTGCCGCGCGAGGGCGGCGTCGCCAGCCCGCTCGCCAGCCCCGCCGGGCCCGAGCTGTTCCCGCGCTTCTCGCCCGATGGCAGCAAGCTGGCCTTCATCGGCAACTACGAGGGCAATCGCGACCTCTACGTGCTGCCGGTCGCGGGGGGCATCGCCACGCGCGTCACGCACCATCCCGCGGGCGAGCTGCTCAGCGACTGGACGTCGGACGGCAAGCTGCTCTTCAGCAGCACGCACATGGCGCCTCTGGGCGGGCGCGAGCCGCAGATCTTCACCGTGTCGCCCGACGGCGGGCTGCCCGAGCGGCTGCCGGTGCCCTACGGCGGCAACGGCGCGCTGTCGGCCGACGGGCGCTGGCTGGCCTACACGCCGGTGCCCTTCGACTTCCGCACGTGGAAGCGCTACACGGGCGGCACCGCGATGGACATCTGGCTCTTCGACCTGAAGGAGAAGAAGAGCCGCAAGATCACGGACTGGATCGGCACCGACAGCCAGCCCATGTGGCACGGCACCACGGTCTACTACCTGTCCGACGCGGGCCCGAGCCACCTGCTGCAGATCTGGTCCTTCGACACCATCGGCGGCGTGCGCCAGCAGGTCACGGACCTGCCCGAGCACGACGTGAAGTGGCCGGCCATCGGCCCCGGGCCGGACGGGCGCGGCGAGATCGTGTTCCAGCACGGCAGCCGGCTCATGCTGCTGGACCTCAAGACGCGCGAGACGCGCGAGGTCGAGGTCACCATCCCGGGCGACCGGCCCACGCTGCGCTCGCGCCAGGTGGACGCCGCCGACCTCGTGCAGGGCTGGGACATCTCGTCCACGGGCAAGCGAGCGCTGGTCGAGGCGCGCGGAGACGTGTGGACGCTGCCCGCCGAGCACGGCGCGCCGCGCAACCTGACGCACAGCGACGACGCGGCCGACCGCATGCCCACCTGGAGCCCCGACGGCGAGACCATCGCCTACATCTCCGACCGCGGCGGTGAGTACGAGGTGTGGCTCGCGCCCTCCGACGGCGCCGGCCCGGCGCGCCAGCTCACGAACGGCCACAAGGCCTTCTTCTCGAGCCTGCAGTGGTCGCCGGACGGCAAGCGCCTCTCCACGACCGACCAGCTCGGCGGGCTGTTCGTGGTGGACGCGGCCAGCGGCGCGGTGACGCCCGTGGACACCGACCCGTGGGGCAGCACGCCGCGCGCCGGGTGGTCGCACGACGGCGCCTGGCTCGCCTACACCAAGGGCGCCGACAACCAGAACGGCGCGCTGTGGATCTGGGAGGCCGCCACCGGCCAGACGACGCGCCTCACCAGCGGCATGTTCAACGACACGTGGCCGTGCTTCGACCGCGACGGCAAGTATCTGTACTTCGCCAGCAACCGCGAGTGGACCGGCCCGACCTACGAGGACCTGGGGACCACCTTCGTCTACGCCCAGACGGACCGGCTGCTCGTGGTCCCGCTGCGCAACGACGTGCCGTCGCCGTGGCTGCCCAAGAGCGACGAGGAGCCCAAGGGCGAGGAGGCCCGCAAGGCCGCCGAGAAGAAGGACGCCGAGGAGAAGAAGGACAGCGAGAAGAAGGACGAGGCCGGCAAGTCCGAGGAGACGGCGAAGAAGGACGAGACCAAGAAGGACGACACCGCGAAGAAGGACGAGGACGCCAAGGACGAGAAGTCCAAGGAGCCGATCAAGATCGACCTCGACGGCTTCGAGCGGCGCGCCCTGCTGCTGCCCGTGCCGCGCGGGAACTTCGGCGGCCTGTGCGTCACGCACGACGGCAAGCTGATCTACGGCCGCGCGCCCGCCAACGACGGCGGCGACGCGCCTCCCGGCCTCACGGTGAAGATCTTCGACGTGACGGACGAGAAGAAGGAGGAGAAGACGGTGGCCGAGAAGGCCAGCGCCTTCGCGCTCTCGTCCGACGGCAAGAAGCTGCTGGTCGTGGCCGACGGCAAGGCCGACCTGCGCGACGCGGCGGCGGGGGCGGAGGCCAAGCCCGTGTCCACCGACGGCATGGACCTGCTGGTGGACCCGCGCAAGGAGTGGCGCGAGATCCTCGTGGACGCGTGGCGCCGCTACCGCGACTTCTTCTACGACCCCAACATGCACGGCGTGAACTGGGACGCCGTCCGCGAGCGCTACGAGGGCCTGCTGCCCGACTGCGTGTCGCGCGAGGACGTGGCCTACCTGATCCGCGAGATGATCTCCGAGCTCAACGTCGGCCACGCCTACTACAACCCGGGCGAGTCCCAGCCCCAGCCGCACGTGTCCGTGGGCCTGCTGGGCTGCGACTACGAGCTGGCCGACGGCGCCTACAAGATCGCGCGCATCTTCGAGGGCGCGCCCTGGGACGCCGACGCGCGCGGCCCGCTCAGCCAGCCCGGCGTGAACGTGAAGGCCGGCGACTGGCTGTTGGCCGTCAACGGCGTGCCGGTGGACAGCAAGCGCGACCCGTGGGCCGCCTTCCAGGGCCTGGCGGACAAGGTCACCGAGCTGACGGTGAGCGACAAGCCGACACTGGACGACTCGGCGCGCAAGGTGCTCGTGACGCCCATCGGCGGCGAGGACGGCCTGCGCTACCGCGCCTGGGTCGAGGGCAACCGCAAGCACGTCGAGGAGGCCAGCGGCGGGCGCGTCGGCTACATCCACGTGCCCGACACCGGCACCAACGGCCAGAACAACCTCTTCCGCCAGTTCTACGGCCAGAAGAACAGCCAGGCGCTCATCGTGGACGAGCGCTGGAACGGCGGCGGCCAGATCCCCACCCGCTTCATCGAGCTGCTCAACCGCCCGTCCACCAACTCGTGGGCGGTGCGCGGCGGCCACCCCTTCATCTGGCCGCCGGACAGCCAGCAGGGCCCCAAGTGCATGCTCATCAACCAGCGCGCCGGCAGCGGCGGCGACTGCTTCCCGTACTACTTCCGCGAGGCCAAGCTCGGGCCGCTCATCGGCGTGCGCACCTGGGGCGGCCTCGTCGGCATCGGCGACCTGCCCCCCATGCTCGACGGCGCCTCGGTCTCCGTGCCCAGCTTCGCCTTCTACGAGAACGACGGCACGTGGGGCGTGGAGGGCTGGGGCGTGCCGCCGGACATCGAGGTGGTGGACGACCCGGCGCTCATGCAGCACGGCGAGGACCCTCAGCTCGACAAGGCCATCGACGTCATGGTCGGCGCGCTCGAGGACGGCCACGGCTGGCAGCAGCCCAAGGTGCCGCCGTATCCGAACCGCACGGGCATGGGGCTGACGAACGTGGAGCAGCGGTAGGGCCCGGCGCGAGCTTCGATGACCTCGAAGGCCACACCCCGTTACGCCGTCTGCGTCCGCAACCGCGGCTACGCGGCCTCGCTCGAGGTGAGCAAGATCTACCGCTGGCTGCGCGATGCGAAGGCGGGTCGCATGGGACTCCGGCGCGTCGTGGACGAGAGTGGCGAGGACTACCTCTACCCCGTCGACTTCTTCGTCGCGATGCGCTTGCCGGCTGCAGCCATCCGCGCGCTGCGCCGTCGGCGCTGACGCTCAGCCCGCCTTCACGCCCAGCGCTGCCCGCTCGCGCTCCACGACCTCGTCCGGGATCTTGCTGAACAGGATCCCCGGTTCGCCCAGCGCTTGGCCGGCCGGCAGCGCCTCGAACTGCCAGCGCGTCACCTCCGGCAGCGCGAGCATCGCGCGCAGCCGCCGGCTCGCCGCCGGCACGAAAGGCGCCAGCAGCACCGACACGGCCGCGATGCACTGCACGTGCTCGTGGATCTGCCGCCCGCACGCGGCGAGGTCGGTCTTGCGGGTCTTCCACGGCGCGTGCTCGTCGAAGAGCTTGTTCCCCCAGCGGCCGAACTCGGCCACGGCCTGCGTGGCGCGGCGGAACTCGAAGTGCTCGATGGCCTCGCCGACCTCGCGCAGGGCCTGCTCGATGCGCGCGCGGGTGGCGGGCGCCAGCGCGCCCTCCGGCAGCTTGCCGCCCAAGTGCTGCGTCGTGAACTTGAGGCTGCGCGCGGCGTAGTTGCCCAGCGTGTCGCACAGCTCGGCGTTCACGGTGGCCTGCAGGCCGGCGAAGGTGAACTGCGTGTCGGCCGTCTCGGGCATGGAGCTGGCGATGTACCAGCGCAGCGCGTCCACGCCGAAGACCTCGAACATGCGCGGGATGTCGAGCGTCCAGTTGTCGCTGGTCGAGAACTTGCGGCCCTCGAGGTTGTAGAACTCGTTGGCCGGCACGGCCTCGGGGAGCGTCCAGCGCTCGCCCGCGCGCGGGCCAATGAGCGGGCGGCCGTCGGGGAGCTTGTCGCCGGGCGCCGGCGCGCCCTGCCCGGCCAGCATCGCGGGAAACACGATGGTGTGGAAAGGGATGTTGTCCTTGCCGATGAAGTGCACGAGGCGCGGCGCCTCGGCCTCGTGGCCGGGGCGCACGATCCAGTAGCGGCGCCACAGCTCGGGCTGCTTGCGCAGGTCGCGCGCCCACTCGATGGTGGCCGACACGTAGCCGATGGGCGCGTCGAACCAGACGTAGAGCACCTTGCCCGAGACGTCGCCGAGCGGCTTTCCGTCGAGGTCCTTCTCCGGCACGGGCACGCCCCACGGCAGGTCGCGCGTGATGGGGCGGCCGTGCAGCTTCTCGCCCTCGATGAGCTTGTCGAACATCATCGTGCGCACGTTGGGCTTGCTGTGCTCGCGCATGGCGACGAGATAGTCGGCGAAGGCCTGGCCGTAGGCGGCGCGCAGCGCGCCGTCGCCCTCGGAGATGGGCGCGAGGTCCAGCTCGAACTGCCACGCCGTGCGCAGCTCGAGGTGGTCAGCGGGGTCGAGGGCCGAGACCGGGCTCAGGAGCTTGGTCGCGTCCAGCCACGTGCCGCACTTGGGGCACTCGTCGCCGCGCGCCGGCTCGTGGCCGCAGACGTAGCACGTGCCGCGCACGTAGCGGTCGGCGAGGAAGCGGCCGGTCCTGGGCGAGAACAGCTGCTGCACGTCGCGCTTCACCAGCCGCCCGGCGCGCAGCAGGCGCAGGAAGAACTCCTGGCTCAGCGGGTAGTGCGGCTCCTTGTTCGTGGTGCGCGAGAAGTGGTCGAAGCCGATGTCGAAGCGCTCGAACAGCGCCTTGATCTCGCGGTACCAGTGGTCGACGTAGGTCTGGTACTCCTGCCCCGCCTTCTCGGCGTTGAGCGTGATGGCCACGCCGTGCTCGTCGGTGCCGCAGATGTAGAGCACGTCGGCGCCGGCGAGGCGCTGCCAGCGGCAGAAGATGTCGGCCGGCAGGTAGGCGCCCGCGATGTGCCCGAAGTGCAGCGGCCCATTGGCATAGGGCAGCGCGGCGGTGACGAGGAGCGGGCGCGCGTCGGGCATGGTGCGCGGAGTCTACGAAACAGCGGGGCGCGGGGTCTCGGCGGCGCGGTTGCGACGGAAGCTCAACTGATGCACTGCATATGCAATGCTTCCGTGCGAGCAGCGCGAGCGATCCTCTCGTCCGCACCGCCCGCGAGGCGCGGTCACGCCAGATCGAACAGCAGCGCCTCCGCCGTCGCGCCGCGCCCCGTGAGGCGCACGCTCTCCACGGCCTCGACCGCCGCGCCGTCGCCGGCGACGAGCTGGATCACCTTCTTCCCGGCGCGCAGCTCGAAGGCGCCGCGCGCCACCTGCACCCACAGGCCGCGCGAGGGATCCATGAGCATGTCGATGGAGCCGCCGTCGCCCGGCCGCGCGAGCCACACGTTGGCGTCCTGGTGGATCGTGACCGCGCCGTCGCGGCCGTCGCGCGCGGCCAGCAGCACCATGCCCTTCGCGTCGGGGAACTCGCGCTGCTCGTAGTCCGGCTTCAGGCCGTGCTGGTCGGGCATGATCCAGATCTGCAGCAGGCGCACGGGCTCCGTCTTGCTGGGGTTCTTCTCGCTGTGCGTGACGCCGGTTCCGGCCGTCATGCGCTGCAGCTCGCCGGGGCGGATGGTGGACCCGTTGCCCAGGGAGTCCTGATGCGCCAGCGCGCCCTCGAGGACCCAGGTGAGGATCTCCATGTCGCGGTGGGCGTGCGTGTCGAAGCCGCCGCCCGGCGCGACGCGATCCTCGTTGATGACGCGCAGCGCGCGGAAGCGGTGGTGCACCGGGTCGACGTAGTCGCCGAACGAGAAGGTGTGGCGGCCGTCGAGCCATGACAGCTTCGTGCGGCCGCGCTGCAAAGCGGGACGCAGGGTGATCATGCGCGCGAGTCTAGCAACCGACGGGGCGGGACCGGGCTCACGCCTTGTCGTCGTCGTCGAGGTAGAGCAGGGTGGCGCCGACGATGCCAAAGGGCTGCAGGGGCGGCAGCAGCGCGGCCGGCAGGCCGAGGCCGAAGACCAGCGGGCGGTGCCGGCGCGCCCAGGCTACGCGCTCGCCGGCGCGGTAGCGCTTGCGGGCCAGCGTGACGTCGAGCTGCGCGTAGCCGGCGAACCACGCGACCGCGATGGGGAAGAGCGGCGCGAGGAAGCCGGTGAGCGAGAGCAGGAAGAGCGCGGCCAGGATTCCCAGCTGCCGCACGGCGAGCAGCGCGGCGGCGGCCAGCGCGGCCGTGCCGTCGGGCAGCCAGGCCGACAGCGCGCGCGAGGGCGCCGGCCGCCCGAGCGCCACCGCCTCCACCTGCTCGGAGAGCAGGTCGTAGAAGGGCGCGTTGACCAGGCCCGCGAGCAGCAGCGTGAGCGCGAGGGCCGCCAGCACGGTGACCGCCAGAACCAGGATGCGCAGCAGGGGCGCGAGCCACGCGCGCCACGCGTCGAACCAGCCCCAGTCCTGGCCGGCGAAGTCGGGCGCGAGCGGCGAGAGCAGCGTCCAGCCCAGCAGGATGAGCCCCGCGCACACGGCCGCGTTGACCAGCAGCGGCACCACGATCCACGTCCACAGCCGCGGGTGCGCGACGACGTAGAGCGCGCCGCGCACGCTGCCGTCGAATCCGCGCAGGAAGCCCGCGACGAGGCCCGGCCGGCCCGCGAGCGCGCGCCCCGCCGCCAGACCGCCGCAGCGTGCGCACGGGCCCGTCGGCTGGCCGCGGGCGAGCAGCTCGCCGCAACGGCGGCAGCGCATGGTGCGCTTGACGGCGGGGGCCTGCGTGGCGGTCATGCCTGCTGGTAAACTACGCCGCTTTCCCGGCGGCCCGCAATCGCGGCCCCCGGGACACGCGTCGCGCCACCCGCGCGCCCCGCCCCTGAGGACGAAAGCATGCCCGAGTACCGCGGCGTCGACTACCTCGAGCTGGACGAGCTGCTGAGCGAGGAAGAGCGCATGGTGCGCGACACCACGCGCGACTTCGTGAGCGAGCACGTCATGCCGATCATCGGCGAGGCCTACGAGAAGGCCGAGTTCCCGCGGCAGCTCATCCCCATGATCGGCGAGCTCGGGCTGCTGGGCGCCAACCTGCCCGAGGAGTACGGCTGCGCCGGCATGGGCGCGGTGGCCTACGGCCTCATCTGCCAGGAGCTCGAGCGCGGCGACTCCGGGCTGCGCAGCTTCGTCAGCGTGCAGGGCTCGCTCGTGATGTGGCCCATCCTCACCTACGGCAGCGAGGAGCAGAAGCGCCGCTGGCTGCCCGAGATGGCCAAGGGCAAGGCCATCGGCTGCTTCGGCCTCACCGAGCCCGACCACGGCAGCGATCCGGCCGGCATGGAGACGAAGGCCAGGCGCGAGGGCAAGGACTGGGTCCTCAACGGCGCCAAGATGTGGATCACGAACGGCACCGTGGCCGACGTCGCGCTGGTCTGGGCGCGAACCGACGACGACATCCAGGGCTTCCTGGTCGAGAAGGGCACCAAGGGATTCAGCGCGCCCGAGCAGAAGCGCAAGTACAGCCTGCGCGCGTCGGTGACGAGCGAGCTGGTGCTCGACCACGTGCGCGTGCCGGACAGCGCGCGGCTGCCGGGGGTGAAGGGCCTCAAGGGGCCGCTCAACTGCCTCACCCAGGCGCGCTACGGCATCGCGTGGGGCGCCATCGGCGCGGCGCAGGCCTGCTACGACGAGGCGCTGCACTACAGCAAGGGCCGCGAGCAGTTCGGCAAGCCGCTGGCGGGCTTCCAGCTGGTGCAGGCCAAGCTGGCGCACATGCTGAGCGAGATCAGCAAGATGCAGCTGGTGGCCTGGCGCGTGGGGCGGCTCAAGGAGGCCGGCAAGGCGCGGCCGCAGCACGTGAGCCTGGCCAAGCGCAACAACGTGGGCGAGGCGCTCAAGATCGCGCGCATGGCCCGCGACATGCTGGGCGCCAACGGCATCACGGCCGAGTACCAGTGCATGCGGCACATGTGCAACCTCGAGTCGGTGTTCACGTACGAGGGCACCCACGACATCCACACGCTGATCCTCGGGCAGGACGTCACCGGGATCAGCGCCTTCGGCTGAGGCAGGCGCTCAGGGCGCGAGGGAGCGCAGCGCGTCAGCGAGCGCGGTGACGGAGGGGGCTGCGTCGTCGGGCACGGGGGCGAGGCGCACGGCGCCCTCGCCGGCGAGGCCGAGCTCCGCGAGGTGCCGGCCCAGCTCCCGCGCATAGTCCGCCGGCGGCACGCCGGGCCTGGTCCAGGGCACGGGTCGCGCGGGATCGACCCACACGCCGACGTGCACGCCGAGGGCCGCCGCCGTGAGCGCGCGGGCGTGGACGTCGTCCAGCAGCGCGGGGCCCTGGATGAGCAGCACGCCGCGCACGAGGCCGGGCGCGCGCAGCGCGAGGTCGAAGGCCAGCAGCGCGCCGGTGCCCTCGCCCGCGACCAGCACGCGCCGGCGGTCGACGGCGTGCGTCGCGCACCACGTGCGCAGCGCGTCCATCACGGCCTCCTCCGCCGGGCGCGGCGGGCGCGCGAAGCTCTCGACGTCGTCCATCCATGCCAGCCCCGCCTC